>NZ_LWGL01000160.1 GCF_001722485.1 Cellulosimicrobium cellulans
GCGCAGACGGCGCGAGGTGCGGACGGCGGACGGCGCGGGCGTCGGCATGCGCCCATCGTCGCGGGCGCGCGCCGGCCGCGCATCCGCGTGACCGGCCCCGAGGTCGACCCGCACGCGCCGTGATCGGCCCTCCGGAGGCCGATGCCGCGGCGCCCGGGTCGATCTCGCGGTCAGAGGCGGGTGAGCCCGCGCTTGAGGCCGCGGACCGCCTGCGCGATGCGCTGCTCGTTCTCGATGAGGGCGAAGCGCACGAACTCGTCGCCGCCCGGGCCGAAGCCGACGCCCGGGGACACCGCGACGTCGCACTCCTCGACGAGGTGCGTTGCGAACTCGATCGAGCCCATGTCGCGGTACGCCTCGGGGATCCGCGCCCAGGCGAACATCGTGCCGCCGGGCCGGTGGATGTCCCAGCCGATGCGCTGCAGGCCGTCGACGAGCGCGTCGCGCCGGGACTCGTAGACCTCCGAGACCTCCTGCGGGTGCTCGGTCGCCTCGTTGAGCGTGACGGTCGCGGCGATCTGGATCGGCTGGAACGTGCCGTAGTCGAGGTAGCTCTTGAGCTTGGCGAGCGCGCCCACGACGTCGCGGCGTCCCACGAGGAACGCGACGCGCCAGCCGGCCATGGAGAACGACTTCGTCATCGAGTACAGCTCGACCGCGACCTCGCGCGCGCCGTCGCACTCCATGATCGAGGGCGGGCGGAACCCGTCGAACGTCATGTCGGCGTAGGCGAGGTCGTGCACGAGCACGACGTCCTTGTCCCGCGCCCAGTCGACGAGCCGCTGGAGCTCCTCCTTGGTCGCGACCGTCGTCGTGGGGTTGTGCGGGAACGACAGCACGACGACGCGCGGCTTGGGCCAGCCCAGCTCCCACGCCTCGATGATCCGCTCGATGTACCCGGCGGCGTCGGTGCCGTCGCCGATCGGCACCTGCCGCGCGTCGGCGCCCGCGAAGTACGGGCCCCAGATGTGGATGGGGTAGCTCGGCGTGGGGACGAGCGCGACGTCGCCCGGCTGCAGCAGCACCCACATGAGGTGGCTGAAGCCCTCCTTGGCCCCGATGGTCGAGATGATCTCGGTCTCCGGGTCGAGGCTCACGCCGAACCGGCGCTGGTACAGGCCGGCCACGGCCTCGCGCAGCTTGGGGATGCCGCGCGACGCGGAGTAGCGGTGGTTGCGCGAGTTCTGCGCCGCCTCGGCGAGCTTGTCGACGGCGACCTGCGGGCTCGGCAGGTCCGGGTTGCCGAACCCGAGGTCCACGACGTCGCGGCCCGCTCGGCGTGCCTCGATCTTGAGCCCGTCGATGATGGTGAAGACGTAGGGCGGCAGACCGGGGATCCGGCGGAACTCCATCGCAGTGCTCCAGCTCTCTCGGGCGCGTCCGGGCGCCGGGTGCGGGCGGCTCGCGCGTCCCGGCAGGGTACGCCCGTGCCCGACGACGCGGGCCGGCGTCTCGCCCGGCGTGTCAGACGTCGCGGCCGAGGTTGTGCGCCATCTGCCGCAGCGTCGCAAGAGTCGTCTCGTACTGCTCGGGTCCGATGCCCTCGGCGACGCGCTCGCGCGCCCGCGACACGCCCTCGAGCAGGTCGTGGTACGCGTGGTTGCCCGCGACGGTGACGCTGAGCCGCCCGTCCGTCCGGGTCACCCAACCGCGCCGCTCGAGGTCGTCGACCTCGGCGCTCACCGCCGTGGCGTGCGCCCCGGGACCGCTCCCGGCCGCGGCGCCCGCGAACGGGGACAGGACGCCGTCGACCGCCGTCTCCTCGCTCACGCCGTCGCGGATCATGGTGAGCACCTGCCAGTGCCGCCGGGTCAGGCCGGTGTGGTGGAAGACGTCGTCCAGGCTCTCGTCGATGAGCCGGTCGACGAGCTTGAGCCAGTACCCGATCGGTCGCTCCTGCATCATGCCGTCCTCCCCGTCGTCGTCGCGTCCACCGTCCGGCACCCACCCTGGCACCGCCCCGCCGACCGCGCCCGACGGGTGGCAGAGTGGGGTCATGAGCGAGAGCGAGAGCACGTCCGCACGCGCCCGGCGCGCCCTGATCGTCGTCGACGTCCAGCCCACGTTCTGCGAGGGCGGCGAGCTCGGCGTCGAGGGCGGGAACGCCGTCGCGGGGCGCATCGCCGACTTCGCGCGCGAGCACCGCGACCGGTACGACGTCGTCGTCACGACGCAGGACTGGCACGTCGACCCCGGCGAGCACTGGAGCCCCTCCCCCGACTTCGTCGACACGTGGCCCCCGCACGGGATCGCGGGCACGCCGAACGCCGAGCTCCACCCGGCGCTCGCCGACCTCGCGCCCGACGTGAGCCTGAAGAAGGGCGAGTTCGAGGCCGCGTACTCCGGGTTCGAGGGCGTCGACACCCGGGGGCGGGCGCTCGCGGACGTGCTGCGCGACGCCGCGGTGGAGGAGGTCGACGTCGTCGGCATCGCCGAGTCGCACTGCGTGCGCGCGACGGCGCTCGACGCCCACGCCCTCGGTCTCGCCACGCGCGTGCTCACCGACCTCACGGTCCCGGTGACGCCCGAGCTCGGCGAGCAGGCGCGCGCGGAGCTCGCCGCCGCCGGTGTCGACCTCGTGAGCAGCGAGGACGCCGCGCGCCGGTGACGCACGTCACGACCTGACCGATGGATGCCCGGGGCGCGCTACGGTGCAGTGGCCACCGGCCCCCGGCTACCGCCGGGCGGACGCAACCCGAGAGAAAGCGACCCATGTCCTCCGCTGCACGCACCGCCCGCCTCCCGCTCGCCCTCCTCGGCGTGGCCGCCCTCGGCCTCTCCGGGTGCGGCCTGCTGCCCACCGCCGACCCCGTCCGGGACGACGAGGGCGCGATCGTGGAGGCGGAGGCGAACGCCGACGTCTTCAGCATCACCGTCGGCGACTGCACCAACGACGGCGACCTGACGGCCTCGGAGGTCTCGTCGGTCGAGGCCGTCCCGTGCGAGGAGCCGCACGACAACGAGGTCTACGCCGCGTTCGACGTCGAGGGCGAGGAGTTCCCCGGCACGGAGGAGATCCAGACGATCGCGTCCGAGGGGTGCCTCGAGGAGTTCCAGCCGTTCGTCGGGACCGCGTACGAGGAGTCGCGTCTCGATTTCTGGCCCATGACCCCGACCGAGAGCAGCTGGGGCCAGGGCGACCGCGAGGTGCTGTGCCTCGTGTACGACGCGGACCTCGAGAAGCTCACGGGCAGCGTCGAGGGCATCGCCGAGTAGTCGGCGCCTCAGCGGCCCCGGGCCGCCAGCGCGGCCGCGTACAGCTCCCGCTTCGGCACGCCGCTGCCCGCGGCGAGGTCCGCGACGACGTCCTTGAGCCGCTCGCCGCCGTCGACGCGCGCGAGCACGGCGGGCACGAGCTCCGCCACGGGGACGGGGCCGCGCGGCGGCGCGCCTCCCACCACGACGCAGATCTCCCCGCGCAGGGGCTCGTCCGCCGCCCGCGCCGCCAGGTCGCCGAGCGTCCCGCGCAGGACCTCCTCGTAGGTCTTCGTCAGCTCGCGGGCGACGGCGGCCGGGCGGTCGGGCCCGAAGGCCTCGGCCATCGCGGCGAGCGCCTCGGCGACGCGGTGCGGGGCCTCGAAGAAGACGGTCGTGCGGGGCTCGTCGGCCAGCGCCGCGAGCGCCCGCGCACGGTCGCCCGCCTTGCGCGGCAGGAAGCCCTCGAAGCAGAACCGGTCCGTCGGCAGCCCCGACAGCGCGAGGGCGGTGAGGACGGCGCTCGGCCCGGGGGCGGCCGTCACCGGCACGCCGCGCTCGACGGCGCGGGCGACCACCCGGAACCCGGGGTCGGACACGCTGGGCATGCCCGCGTCCGACACGACGAGGACGGTGCCGCCGTCCTCGACGACGTCGAGCAGCTCGTCGGCGCGCTCGCCCTCGTTGTGCTCGTGGAAGCTCACGACCCGTCCGCCGACCTCGACGTCGAGCCGTCCGGCGAGCGCCCGCAGGCGGCGGGTGTCCTCCGCGGCGACGACGTCCGCCGTCGCGAGCAGCCGCCGCAGGCGCGGGCTCGCGTCCTCGACGTTGCCGATCGGCGTCCCCGCGAGCACGAGCCGACCGGACTCGGCGGGGCGGGCGTCGTCGGGCACGGGGGCGCTGCTCATGGGCCCAGCGTTCCACAGCCGCACGCCCCGGCCGACCGCCTACCATGGCGGCGTGCCCCACCCGCCCGCCGACGCGCTCCCCGGCGCGCAGACCGGCCCGTCCCCCGCGCCGAGCGACGACGCCGCCGACCGGCCGGACGACGCGCCCTCCCCGCTCCCCTCCTCCCCGGATCCCGACCCTGTTCCCGCCCCGACGCACCGCGAGCGCCTGCTGCTCGCGCTGCTGGGCCCGCGCCGCCTCGCCCTCGGGGCCACGGCGCACGACCGCCTGTGGGGCTGGCTCGGCGTCGGCATCGTCGCGGTCGTCGCGGCGGTGCTGCGGCTGTGGGACCTGGGCCGCCCGGGCACGCTCGTGTTCGACGAGACCTACTACGTCAAGCAGGCGTGGACGCTGCTGCAGGTCGGCTACGAGGCGGACTGGCCGGAGGAGCCGAACCCGGCGTTCGAGGCCGGCGACGTCGACACCTACCTGACGACGGCCGACTACGTCGTCCACCCGCCGCTGGGCAAGTGGATGATCGCGCTCGGCATGCGGGCGCTCGGCGGCGCGGACGACCCGTGGTCGTGGCGGCTCGCGTCGGCGGTGGTGGGCGTGGTCGCCGTCGTCCTCGTCGCCCGCATCGCGCGGCGGCTGTTCGCCTCGACGGCGATGGGGATCGTCGCGGGCGCGCTCATGGCGGTCGACGGCGCGGCGATCGTGCACGCGCGCACGGGCCTGCTCGACAACATGCTCATGCTCTGGGTGCTCGTCGGGTTCGGGTGCCTGCTGCTCGACCGCGACCAGGCGCGGCGCCGCCTCGCGGAGCGGTGCGGGGCCATCCTCGACGCGGGCGGCACGATCGGGCGCTACGGACCAGGGGGGATCAGCGGCCTGGGGTGGCGCTGGTGGCGCTTCGCCGCCGCCGTCTCGTTCGGCCTCGCGTGCGGGGTGAAGTGGTCGGGGCTGTACTTCCTCGCCGTCCTCGCCGTCCTGTCGGTGCTGTGGGACGCGACGGCGCGCCGCACGGCCGGCGTGCGGCGCTGGTGGGAGGACGCGCTGCTCGTCGACGCGATCCCGGCCGCGCTCGTCATGCTCCCGACGGCGGCGCTGGCGTACCTGGCGACGTGGACGTCGTGGTTCCGCTCCCCCGGCGCGTACCTGCGCCAGTGGGCGGTGGAGAACCCGGGCGAGGGCGTCCAGTGGCTCCCGCCGGCCCTGCGCTCCCTGCTGGAGTACCACGCGCGGATGTGGGAGTTCCACAACGGCCTCACCTCCGAGCACCCCTACGAGGCGCACCCGCTCGGCTGGATCGTGCAGTGGCGACCGACGTCGTTCTACTGGCGCTCCTACGACCCCGGCCAGGCCGGCTGCGAGGTCGAGCGGTGCGCACGGGCCATCACCTCGCTCGGCAACCCCGTGCTGTGGTGGGCGGCCGCGCTCGCCGTCGTCGTCACGGTCGTCCTGCTCGTGCGCCTCAAGGACTGGCGCGCGCTCGCCGTGCTCAGCGGGCTGATCGCCGGGTGGGCGCCGTGGTTCCTCTACGCCGAGCGGACGATCTTCACGTTCTACTCGATCGTGTTCACGCCGTGGGTCGTGCTGACGCTCGTGTACGTGCTCGCCGTCGGCCTCGAGCGCACCGAGCACCGTCCGCGCGCCCGGGCACGGGTGCGCACGGCCGCCGTCGCGCTGCTCACCGTGATCGGCGCGGTGAGCGCGTTCTTCTACCCCGTGTGGACGGGCTGGCAGGTGCCGTACTGGTTCTGGAACATGCACATGTGGTTGCCGAGCTGGGTGTGACGCGTCACGGGTGGCTGATCACTGGTAGCTGACGAAGTCCGGCGTCGGCTGCACCGCCCACGTCTGCTCGGGCGTGAGCATCGGGACGTCCTCGTCGTAGAAGTTTTTCCAGCCCCAGAACACCCCGGGCGGCGCGTCGGCGCGCAGGGTCGCCCACGTGCTCGCCTTCGCGCCCTGACCGCCCTGCCCGTCGGCGTGGATGACGACGGCGAGCTCGGGGTGCGCGGTGTCGAGCCGGGCACGGTCGGCGATCATCGACGTGCGGAACTGGTGCAGCAGGAAGATCTTCTGGGGCAGGTCCCGCTCTCGCACGAGGCCGGCGAGGTAGTCGCCGACCGCGTTGACCTCGTCGATCCCGACGGACCCGATCTGCGCGAGGTGCACCTGGTCGGGTCCGAGCCGCCACTCGGGGTCGAGCGCGACGCCGACGTGGGGCTGCGCGACGAGGTCCTCGTACGCGCGCACCTGGGTGAGGAAGTCAGTGCGGCCGGGCTGGAAGTCGAGCACGACGTACACGCCCGCGTCCCGTGCCGCGTCGACGAGCGGCCGGACGAGGTCCGCCGAGCGCTCGTTCGAGTAATTGCCGTCGCTCCCGGCGGAGCCGGACGCGACGGTCGTGATGATCTCGAGCGTCGGCACCACGGGCTCGCCCGTGAGCGCCTGGTACCAGGCGGCGTGCTCCTGCGCGCGGGCGATCGTCGCGGGCACGTCCTGCTCGCCGAGCACGCCGAGCACCGGGGCCTGCGGGGACCCGTAGAGCGCGACGTAGCGCTTGCCGGGCAGGAGCGGGTGAGGAGGACGGTCACGACACCGATCGCGACGACGAGGAAGACCTGGATCAGCACGATTTCCTCCGACCTACTTGAAGACGAGCTCGACGAGGATGTTCACCGAGTTCCACAGCGACTG
>NZ_LWGL01000161.1 GCF_001722485.1 Cellulosimicrobium cellulans
GGGCGCGGGCGGGGCGGCGGACGCATCAGGCCTCCGGCTCCCCTGCGCGACGGCCGAGCCGGTCGAGGACGACCGGGCCGAGCTCGGTGACGTCGCCGGCGCCGACGGTGAGCACGAGGTCGCCGGGCCGCGCGGCGTCCGCGACGACGCGCGCCGCCTCGAGCCGGTCCTCCACGGCCGTCGCGACGCCGGGGCGCACGAGGTCGACGACGGTGCGGGCGTCGACCGTCGGGTCCGGGTCCTCTCGGGCCGCGTAGACGCCGGTGACGACGACGAGGTCGGCCGCCCCGAGCGCGTCCGCGAACTCGCGGGCGAAGGCGCGCGTGCGCGAGTACAGGTGCGGCTGGAACAGCACGAGCAGGCGGCCGTCCCCGGCCACGGGCCGCGCCGCGGCGAGGAGCGCCGCGATCTCCGTCGGGTGGTGGGCGTAGTCGTCGACCACGCGCACGCCCGCGGCGGTGCCGCGCGCCTCGAACCGGCGACCCGTCCCGAGGAAGTCGTGCGCGCCGGCGACCGCCGCGGAGGGATCGACGCCGAGCAGCACCGCGACCGCGACCGCGGCGGCGGCGTTGAGCACGTTGTGGTGGCCGGGCACCTGCAGGCGCAGCCGCTCCGCCGCGACGTCGCGGCCCGCGACGGCGCCCTCGACCGTCGCGCTCACGCCGCCCTCGGCCTCGGGCCGGACGGCGGACAGCCGCAGGTCCGCGTCCGCGGCGGTGCCGTACGTCACGACGGCGCCGCCGCGCGCCGCGTGGGCGCGGGCGAGCGCGAGCGAGCCCGGGTCGTCCGCGCACGCGACGAGCGCACCGCCCGGCCGGATCCGCGCCGCGAACTCGACGAACGCATGCTCGAACGCCTCGCGCGAGCCGTAGTGGTCGAGGTGGTCGGGCTCGACGTTCGTCACGACGGCGACGTCCGGCGCGTAGTTGAGGAACGAGCCGTCGGACTCGTCGGCCTCGGCCACGAGCACGTCCCCGGACCCGAGGTGCCCGCCCGCGACAGGACCGTCGGGCGTGACGACCGAGCTCCCGATCGCGAAGGACGGGTCGAGCCCGGCCCGGCGCAGCACGGCCGCGACCATCGCCGACGTCGTCGTCTTGCCGTGCGCGCCCGCGACGGCGACCGCGCGCCGGTCGGCCATGAGCGCTGCCAGGGCCTGCGACCGGTGCAGCACGCGCAGGCCCGCCGCACGCGCGGCGGCCAGCCGGTCGCGCAGACCGAGCAGGGCGGCGCCCCCGCGGCGGAGTAGCCGGCACCAGCACGTCCCGGGACCCCGGGGGCTGCGGACCTGGTCCGCGGTGCCCGGGGTCCTCGGCGTCGGGGGTCAGTGCACGTGCGCGTCGCGGCCCGCGAACCACGTGGCGACGCCCTGCACGGCGGCGACGCCGACGAGCAGCAGGAGCGGCAGGGTCCACGACCCGCTCGCGTCGTGTGCGAGCCCGACGCCGAGCGGCCCGAGCGCGGCGAGCACGTAGCCGGCGCTCTGCGCCATGCCCGACAGCTCGGACGTGTGCGCGGCGTCGCGCGCCCGCAGCGCCATGAGCATGAGCACGAGGCTGATGCCGCCGCCCTGGCCCAGGCCCAGGAGCACGACCCACAGCGCCGCGGCCGCGGGGGCGAGCACGAGGCCGAGGAGACCGCCGGCGACGAGCAGGACGAGGAGGACGCCGATCGCCCGCTGCCGCCGCATGCGCCCGGCGACCAGCGGCGTGACGAACGAGCCGACGATGCCGACCATGTTGCCGAGCGCGAGCAGCCACCCGCCGGCCTCGGCGGTGCGCCCGAGGCCGACGAAGATCTCGGGCAGCCACGCGTTCGTCGCGTAGAACGACAGCGACTGCGTGCCCATGACGACGGTGACGGCCCACGCGAGCGGGCTGCGCCACACGGTCCGCGCGGCGGACGGCTCCGTCCCGCTGCGGAACGGCGCCGGTCGGGCGTCGGCGGTGCGCAGCGCGCGCGGGGCCCAGACGACCGCGCCCGCGACCGCGAGCAGCCCCCAGGCGGCGAGCGCGCCGCGCCAGTCGAGCCCGGCGGCGTCGGCCACGGGGATGGTGAGCCCGGCCGCGAGCGCCGCCCCGCCGGACAGCGACATCGAGTACAGGCCGGTCATGAGGCCGACGCGGTCGGCGAAGTCGCGCTTGACGAGCGCGGGCAGGAGCACGTTGCCGAGGCCGATCGCGCAGCCCGCGACGACGGTGCCGGCGAACAGCGCCCACGCGGTCGGCACGAGCCGGACGGCGAAGCCGAGGCAGAGCACGACGAGGCTCGCGAACAGCACCCGCTCGAGGCCCCAGCGGCGCGCGAGCACGGGCGTGACGGGCGCGAGCAGGCCGAAGCACAGGACCGGGAGGGTCGTGAGCATCCCGGCCGCCGCGCCGCTGAGCCCCTCGTCCGTGCGGATCTCGCCGAGCAGGGGCGAGATCGCCACGACGGCCGGGCGGAGGTTCAGCGCGGCGAGGACGACGGCGACCACCGCACCCGCGGCGAGCGGCCGGCGCACCTCCTCGGGGATCGTCACGGGTTCCCCTACGCCGTCTGCACGAACTCGGTGACGGCGTCGGCGACGAGCTGGACGGCGATCGCGGCGAGCAGCAGACCGGCGATGCGCGTGACGAGGATGGTGCCCGAGTCGCCGAGCACGCGGTTGATGACGCTCGCGAAGCGCATGGACAGCCACAGGCACACGTGGACCGCGACGACGCCCGCGGCGATGGCGACCCACTCCGCGACGCCGCTGCCGCCCTCGCCCGCGCGCTGGACGAACACCATCGTCGCGACGATCGCGCCCGGCCCCGCGAGCAGCGGGGTGCCGAGCGGGACGAGGGCGACGTTGACGCCCTTGTTCCCGGACGGCTCCGGGTCCTCCATCTTGCCGGTGAGGAGCTCCATCGCCACGAGCAGGAGCAGCAGGCCGCCGGCCGTCTGCAGCGCCGGCAGCGAGATGTGCATGTAGCTGAGGATCTGCTGGCCGAACACGGCGAACGCCACGATGACGCCGAACGCCACGAGGATCGCGGTCCGCGCCGCCTGCTTGCGCTGCTTGGAGCCCATCGCGCTCGTCAGGCCGAGGAACACCGGGACGGTCCCCGGCGGGTCCATGATGACGAACAGGGTGACGAAGACCTCCGTGAAGAGCCGGACGTCGAGCACGTCGCTCATGCCGCGGCCACCCGGCCCTGCCTCTGCCCGCTCCCCCGGCTCACCGGATCACGTCCAACTGTCCCAGCTCCTCGATCTGCTCCAGCACGGTCGGTGCCGTCGTGTTCTCCCCGAGCCGGTTCGGCTTCCCGGCCCCGTGGTAGTCGCTCGACCCGGTGACGAACAGCCCCAGGGTGCGGGCCATGTCGCCGAGCCGGGCGCGCTGGCGCTCGTCGTGGTCGCGGTGGTGCACCTCGAGCCCGGCGAGCCCCGCCTCGGCCATCTCCTCGATGACGGTGTCCGCGACGACGCGCCCGCGGCCGTCCGCGCCCGGGTGGGCGAAGACGGGCACGCCACCCGCCGCCCGCACGCCGCGGACTGCGGCGACCGCGCCCGGGGCGTAGTGCGGCACGTAGTACGGCGTGCCGGGCGCGAGGATCGTCGCGAACGCCGCGGAGCGGTCGGTCACGTGCCCGGCCGCGACGAGCGCGTCCGCGATGTGCGGTCGCCCGATCGTCGTGCCCTCGGCGGTCTGCGCGAGCACATCGTCCCACGTGATCGGGTAGTCCTGCGCGAGGCGGTCGACCATCTCGCGGGCGCGGCTCGTGCGAGCGCCGCGCGTGCGCTCGAGCTCGTCCAGCAGCGCCGCGTGCGCGGGGTCGTGCAGGTAGGACAGCACGTGGACGCTGATGCCGCCCGAGCGCGCGGAGATCTCGGCGCCGCGCACGAGGGCGATCCCGGTCCGCAGCGCCGCGTCGGTCGCCTGGGCCCAGCCGGCGGTCGTGTCGTGGTCGGTGAGGGCGACGACGTCGAGCCCCGCCGCCGCGGCCGCCTCGACGACCTCCCCCGGCTCGTCCGTGCCGTCGGACGCCGTCGAGTGGGTGTGGAGGTCGATGCGCACGGAGCAAGGATAGTGAGCGGTCGCGACCCCTCTGTCGTCCCGTCGCCCCGGTCGCCCCGGTCGCCCCGGTCGACCGTCGCCCGGGGCACCGGACCCGCACACGATGTTCACGCGGGGCACCGCCGCTCACCATGTGAGTCCCAGGGAGTGGTGCGATCGTCGAGGACGATGACCTCCACGCTCCTGCTTCCCCCCACCCTCGACGACACCGCTCCGGCCGCCGAGCCCGCGCCTGCGGTCGTCTTCGTGCACGGCATGCGCACGTCGGGCGCGATCTGGGACCGCCAGGTCGAGCACGTGCGCTCCCTCGGGCACGACGCCGTCGCGGTCGACCTCCCCGCGCACGGCGTGCTCGCGCGCGAGCGGTTCACGCTCGACCGGTCGTTCGAGGTGCTCGACGAGGCCGCGGCGTCGTTCGGCCCGGACCGCCGCGTGGTGCTCGTCGGCCTGTCCCTGGGTGGGTACACGTCCCTGGCCTGGGCTGCCCGCCGCCCGGTGAACCTCGCCGGCGTGGTGGCGGCGGCGTGCACGTCCGACCCGAAGGGCAAGCCCGTCGCGCTCTACCGCGACGTGGCGCGGCTCGCGGTCGCCGGCGGCGGTGCCGTCGGGCGCGGCGCGCGGTGGACCGCCCGTCGCAGCGCGCAGGCCTGGGGAGCGCTCGCCCGCGCGGGGCGGTCCCACCCGGGCGGCACCGCGCTCCCGCCGGCCGGGTCCACCGATCCCGGCGACCCCGCCGCGCACAGGCCCGGCTGGGGCATCGTCACCGACGCCCTGACCCAGCTCGCCGGCCGGTCGTGGCTCCCGCACGTGCGCAGCCTCGACGTGCCCGTGTGGCTCGTCAACGGCCAGCGCGACCACATGCGCCTCGACGAGCAGCGCTTCCTCGCCGCGGCGGCGGACGCGGAGCTCGTCGTCGTACCGCGCGCCGGCCACGACGTGAACAGCGAGGCCCCGGAGGCGTTCAACCGCGTGCTGGGCCGGGCGCTCGCCGACTTCGCCCGGCAGCGCGGTGCGACACTGGTCGCATGACCGACGCCACCCCCGTCACCTCCGAGACCCCTGACCCGAGCGCGGATGCGTCGCAGGACGTCGCGGAGCGCGGGAGCAACCGCTCCCAGCGCCCCGACTCCGCGGCGTTCAAGGCGTTCATCACGAGCGGCTGGGCGCCGCGCGCACAGCTCGACGTCGAGCCCTCCCCCGCGGTCCCGTTCGCCGCGGCGCGCCGTGCCGCGCTGTCGGCACGCTTCCCGGGCGTGCGCCTCGTGGTCCCGGCCGGCCCGCTCAAGGTCCGCTCGAACGACACGGACTACCGGTTCCGTCCGCACTCGGCCTACGCGCACCTCACGGGCACGGGCTGGGACACCGACCCGGACGCGGTGCTCGTGCTCGACCCGGTCGAGGACGGCGCGGGCGACCCGGCCGGCCCGGACGGCGCGCGCAGCGCGCACCACGCCGTGGTGTACGTGCGTCCCCTCGCCGCGCGCGACACCGAGGAGTTCTACGCCGACGCGCGCTACGGCGAGTTCTGGGTGGGGGCGCGCCCGTCGCTCGACGACGTGACGACGGCCACCGGCATCGAGGCGCGCCACGTCGACGAGCTGCGCGACGCGCTCGCGAAGGACGTCGGCCCGGACGGCGTGCACCTGCTCATCGTCTCCGGCGCGGACGAGGGCGTCGAGGCGCTCGTCGAGGCCATCCGCGCGGAGGCAGGGCTCTCGGACGAGTCCGCCGCCCCGGACGAGCAGCTCACCGAGGCGCAGTGGCTCGAGCGCGCGCAGGAGGCGTTCCGCCGCACGGACGCCGCTCTCGTCGAGGCCGTCTCCGAGCTGCGTCTCGTCAAGGACGCGTACGAGGTCGAGCAGATGCGCGCGGCCGTCGACGCGACGATCGCCGGTTTCGCGCAGGTCGTGCGCACGCTGCCGCGCGCGCTCGAGCACCGCCGCGGCGAGCGCGTCATCGAGACGACGTTCGACGCGCACGCGCGCCTCGAGGGCAACACCGTGGGCTACGAGACGATCGCCGCCGCGGGTGAGCACGCGACGACGCTGCACTGGATCCGCAACGACGGCGTCGTGCGCTCCGGCGAGCTCGTGCTCCTCGACGCGGGCGTGGAGGTCGAGTCGCTCTACACCGCCGACGTGACCCGGACGCTGCCCGTCGACGGCACGTTCACCGACGTCCAGCGCCGCGTGTACCAGGCGGTGCTCGACGCCGCGGACGCCGCGTTCGCCGTCGCCGTCCCCGGTGCGCGGTTCCGCGACGTCCACGCCGCGGCCATGGAGGTCGTCGCCGCGCGCCTCGAGGAGTGGGGCCTGCTGCCGGTGAGCGCAGCCGAGTCGCTGTCGCCCGACGGCCAGCAGCACCGCCGCTGGATGGTGCACGGCACGAGCCACCACCTCGGCCTCGACGTGCACGACTGCGCGCAGGCCCGCCGCGAGCTCTACCTCGACGGCGTGCTCGAGCCGGGCATGGTCTTCACCATCGAGCCGGGGCTCTACTTCAAGGCCGACGACCTCGCCGTGCCCGAGGAGTACCGCGGCATCGGCGTGCGCATCGAGGACGACGTGCTCGTCACCGAGGACGGCAACGAGAACCTGTCGGCGGCGCTGCCCCGGCGCCCCGAGGACGTCGAGGCGTGGATGGCGTCGCTCCGCGGCTGACCCCGCGGCGCCTCCCGCGCGGGACGGGCGCCCGGCGCCCGCCCCGGTCCGTCACGCCGGGGGCGGCGTCGGG
>NZ_LWGL01000162.1 GCF_001722485.1 Cellulosimicrobium cellulans
CCGCGGCGGCCATCGCGTCGAGGCGCGCGGCGTCGCCCAGGAGCGCCGGGACCGCGCGCGAGACCCACGCGGCGTCGAGCGCCGCGTCGTCGACCAGGAGGCCTCCCCCCGCCTCGACGACCGGTCCGGCGTTGAGGCGCTGCTCGCCGTTGCCGATCGGGAGCGGGACGTAGACCGCCGGGACCCCGAGCGCCGCGAGCTCGCTGACGGTGCCCGCCCCGGCACGGCACACGACGAGGTCTGCGACCGCGAGCGCGAGCTGCATCTCGGCGAGGTACTCGCGGACGTCGTACGCCGGGGAGCCCGGCCGCGCGGCGCGGGCGACGGCGTCGCGCACGGGCCCGTCCTTGCCCTTGCCCGTCAGGTGCAGCACCTGCACGCCGCCCGCGAGCAGGTCTCCGGCCGCCCGGGACACCGCCTCGTTGAGGCTCTGGGCTCCGAGCGAGCCGCCCGTGACGACGAGCGTGCGCGCGGCCGGGTCGAGCCCGAGGCGTGCGGCGGCCTGCGCGCGCACGGCACGGGCGTCGGTCGTGCGCGCCGCGACGAGGTCGGCGATCTCGCGCCGCAGCGGGAGCCCTGTGACGACGCCGCCGCGCAGCGGCGTGCCCGGGAACGTGAGGCCGACGTGCGCCGCCCAGCGCGCGCCGGCGCGGTTGGCGAGACCGGGGCGGGCGTTCTGCTCGTGCACGACGATCGGCACGCCGCGCCGGTGCGCCGCGACGTACGCGGGCGTGGAGACGTACCCGCCGAAGCCGACGACGACGCGCGCCCCGGTCTCGTCGATCGCGGCGCCCGCCGCGTCGACCGCCGACCGGAACCGGCCGGGGAGGTTGAACCACTCGGCGCTGGGCCGGCGCGGGAGCGGGACGCGGGGCACGTGGCGCAGCGGGTACCCGCGCGCGGGCACGAGGTCGTCCTCGAGTCCGCCGGCCACGCCCAGCGCGGTCACGACCAGGCCGGGCTCGCGCGCGCGAAGCTCGTCCGCCACCGCGAGGAGCGGGTTCACGTGCCCCGCCGTCCCGCCGCCCGCGAGCACCACCGAACCGATGTTCGTCACGTACCTCGTCGTCCTTCCTGTGCGGCTCGTGCCGCGTCGTCCTGGTCGTCGTGCCGGCTGTCCGGCTGGTCGTGCGCCGGGCCGCGGAGGGGCGGCGGCGCAGGGGTCACGTGCTGGTGGTGGTGGTGGTGCGGCGGCGCGGCCGCGCGGCGCGGCCGACGACGGCGAGCGAGCGCCGCACGACGCTCCCGCGCGCGGCGAGCGCCTCGGCCGCGCCGGGCTCGGAGCGCGCGAAGGAGATGACGACGCCCAGCGCGGCCATGGTCATGATGAGCGCGGTGCCGCCCGCGGAGACGAGCGGGAGCGGGACGCCGATGACGGGCAGGAGGCCGATGACCACGCCGATGTTGATGAACGCCTGCCCGACGACCCAGCACGCGATCGCCGCGGTGGCGATCTTGACGAACGGGTCGGGGTGGCGACGCACGATGCGGCTCATCGCGAGGCCGAGCACGACGAAGAGCCCGAGCACGAGGAGGGAGCCGAGCAGCCCGAGCTCCTCGCCGATCACCGCGAAGATGTAGTCGTTGTGCGCCTCGGGCAGATAGCTCCACTTCTCGCGGCTCGCGCCGAGCCCGACGCCCGTGAGCCCGCCCGTGCCGAGCGCCCAGAGCCCGTGCAACGACTGGTAGCACTCGCCGAGCGTGTCCTTGCACTCGCCGTAGGTGGCCATGATGCGGCCGAGGCGGTCCCCGCCGTCCTGGTTGAGGATGAACCCGTACCCGACGACGAACGCGGCCACCGCGGCGCCGAGCGCGAGCAGGCGCGTGCTCGCCCCGGAGACGAGGAACGCGCCGGCGACGAGGACCATGATGACGAGCGCCGTGCCGAGGTCGTGGCCGGCGAGCACGAGACCGACGACGGCGAGCGCGCCCGGGACGGCGGGGACGATCACGTGCGACCAGCGACCGAGCAGGTGCTGCTTGCGCCCGAGGACGAGACCGAGCCACAGGGCGAGCGCGAGCTTGGCGATCTCCGACGGCTGGAACGAGAACGTGCCGAGCGGGATCCAGTTCGTGTTCCCGCCGCGGCTCGCGCCCACGAACAGCACGGCGACGAGCAGAGCGACGGAAAGGAGGAGGGCCGGCCACGCGAGCGCCTTGTACCAGCGCAGCGGCAGGCGGGAGGCGACGAGGAGCACCGGGAGGCCGATGAGGACGAACTTTCCCTGGCCGACGAGCGCGGAGAAGGGCGAGTTGCCCGCCGCGATCTCCGTGACGGCCGAGCTGGAGAAGACCATGACGAGCCCGATGACCGTGAGGAGGCCCGTCGCACCGACGAGCAGGTAGTAGCTCGTCACCGTGCTGTTCCACTGGCCGAGCCACTGCCGCTCGGCCGACGGCGAAGAGTCGGACGCACGCGACGGCGCCGCGGAACCGCGCGGAACGCGCGCACTCCCCCGGCCGGTCGCGCCGCGCGCCGTCGTGCCTCGGGCGCCCACGGTCTGCGTCATGGCTACGCGCGCTCGGGCCGCAGGGCCCGCGCCGCGTCGGCGAACGCGTCCCCGCGCGCGGCGTAGGAGCGGAACTGGTCCATCGACGCCCCGGCCGGGGCGAGCAGCACGGTGTCGCCGGGGCGGGCGAGACGGCGGGCGGAGTCGACGGCGCGGGGCATCACCGTCCCAGTGTCGCCAGGGTCCACGCGCACCACGGGGATATCGGGCGCGTGTCGGGCCAGTGCACCCGCGAACGGCTCCGCGTCCACGCCGATGAGCACCACGGCCCGCAGGCGGTCGGCCCGCGCCGCGACGAGCTCGTCGAACGACGCGCCCTTCGCGAGCCCGCCCGCGACCCAGACGACCGTCCCCGCCTCGAAGGACGCGAGCGACGCCGACGCCGCGTGCGCGTTGGTGGCCTTGGAGTCGTCGACGTACGCGACGCCGTCGACCGTCGCGACCTGCTGGATCCGGTGCGCGCCGGTGCGGAACGCCCGCAGGCCGTCGCGCACGGCGACCGCGCTCACGCCGTGCGCACGGGCGAGCGCCGCCGCGGCGAGCGCGTTCGCGAGGACGTGGGCGGGGACGCGACCGTCGGGACCGGCGAGGTGCGCGAGGTCGTCGAGCGTGCCGAGCTCGGCGGCGAACGTGTGGCGGTCGCGCGCGTCGGCCGGGGCGTGGAACGCGCGGTCGACGAGGACGTCCTCGACGACCCCCAGCTGTCCGCGCGCCGGAGCGCCGAGCGTGAAGCCGACGGCGCGCGCGCCCTCGACGACGTCGGCCTCGCGCACGAGTGCCTCCGTCCGCGCGTCGGCCGCGTTGTAGACGCACGCGACCTGCGCGTCCTCGAAGACCCGGCCCTTGTCGGCGGCGTAGGCGTCCAGTCCGCCGTGCCAGTCGAGGTGGTCGGGCGCGACGTTGAGCACCGCGCCGGCCTCGGGCGAGGTCGTGTGCGTGAAGTGCAGCTGGAAGCTCGACAGCTCGACGGCGAGCACCTCGAGCGTCGGGTCGAGCACGGCCTCGACCACCGGCGTGCCGACGTTCCCCACCGCGGCGGTCCGCAGGCCCGCGGTGCGCAGGATCGTCTCGAGCATCTCGACGGTCGTCGTCTTGCCGTTCGTGCCCGTGAGCGCGAGCCAGGGCGCGGGGTCGCCCGAGGGCCCCGGCACGCGCAGGCGCCACGCGAGCTCCACCTCGCTCCACACGGGCACGCCGTGCTCCAGCGCGCGCACGAGGAGCGGGTGGCTCGGCGGCCAGCCCGGGGAGACGACGACGAGGTCGACGTCGTCGAGCGCGACCTGCCCGGCGTCGCGCACGTCGGCGTCCTCGGCGCGGTCGTCGAGCGTGACGACCGCTGCGGCGCGCGGGCGCAGCGCGGTCGCCGCCGCCCGGCCGGACACGCCGAGGCCTGCGACGACGACGCGGGCGTCTGCGAGCGGGACCGCGAGGTCGTGGGGGTCGCGCACTAGCCGACCACCCACTCGGCGTAGAAGATGCCCATGCCGAGCGCCGCGAACAGGCCGGCGATGAGCCAGAACCGGATGACGATCGTGACCTCGCCCCAGCCGGACAGCTCGAAGTGGTGGTGCAGCGGCGCCATCTTGAACACGCGCCGCCCGGTCATCTTGAAGAAGCCGATCTGGATGATGTCCGACACGACGATGATGACGAACAGGCCGCCGATGATCGCCGCGAGGATCTCGGTGCGCGACAGGATCGACAGGCCGGCCAGCGCGCCGCCGAGCGCGAGCGACCCGGTGTCGCCCATGAAGATCTTCGCCGGGCTCGCGTTCCACCACAGGAACCCGAAGCACGCGCCCATGACGGCTGCGGCGACGATCGCGAGGTCCTGGGGGTCGCGCACCTCGTAGCACCGCGGCCCGGCCGAGACGAGGCGCTGGCACGTCTGGTTGAGCTGCCAGATCCCCACGAGGATGTACGTGCCGAACACGATGAGCGAGACGCCCGTCGCTAGCCCGTCGAGGCCGTCCGTGAGGTTGACCGCGTTCGACCACGCGGTGATGAGGAAGTTCGCCCAGATGACGAACAGGATCAGCCCCACGGTCGCGCCCGCGAACGCGAGGTCCAGGTTCGTGTCGCGCAGGAACGAGATGCGCGTGGACGCGGGCGTGCGGCCGTGCTCGTTCGGGAACTGCAGCGCGAGGACCGCGAACGTGATGCCGACGGCGCCCTGCCCGACGATCTTCGCGCGCGCGGTGAGCCCGAGGCTGCGCTGCTTCTTGATCTTCGTGAAGTCGTCGAGGAAGCCGACGAGGCCGAGCCCCGTCATGAGGAACAGCACGAGCAGCGCCGACACGCTCGGGAAGCGCCCCGAGACGACGTACGACATCGCCCACCCGAGCAGCGTCGCCCCGATGATGACGACACCGCCCATCGTGGGGGTGCCGCGCTTGGTGAAGTGCGCCGTCGGGCCGTCCTGGCGGACGAACTGCCCGTAGTTGCGGTGGACGAGGAAGCGGATGAACAGCGGCGTGCCGAACAGCGCGACGAGCAGCGAGACGCCCGCCGCGACGAGGACCGCGATCATGCGCCCGCTCCCCGGCTGCCGCTCCCGTCCGTCGCGCCGGCGAGCTCGTCGCCGAGGCGCCACAGGCCGGAGCCGTTCGAGGCCTTCACGAGCACGACGTCACCCTCGCGCAGCTCCTCGCGCAGCAGCGCGGCGGCGGCGGCGACGTCGGGCACGAAGCGCGTCTCGTCGCCCCACGAGCCCTCCTGCACCGCGCCGTCCTGGATGCCCGCCGCGCCCTCGCCGACCGCGACGAGCAGCTTGATGTTGAGCCGCACCGCGAGCCGGCCGATCTCCTCGTGCGCCCGGCGGGCGTCGTCCCCCAGCTCGAGCATCTCGCCGAGCACCGCGACCGAGCGGCGGTCGCGCCCCGCGACGACGGCGAGCGCCTTGAGCGCCGCACGCATCGAGTCGGGGTTCGCGTTGTACGAGTCGTCGATCACGGTCACGCCGTCGGCGCGGTCCGTGACCTGCATGCGGTGCGGGCTCACGGCCCGCGCGTCGGACAGCCGCGCGGCCACGTCCGCGACGTCGACGCCGAGGCGCAGCGCGGCGGTCGCCGCCGCGAGCGCGTTCGTCACGTGGTGCTCCCCGACGAGCGCGAGCGTCACCGGCGCGCGCGACGCGTCCGCGGCGCCCCGTCCCCGCACGCGGAGCGTGAAGGACGCGCGGCCCGCCCGGTCGATGCCGAGGTCCTCGGCGCGCACGTCGGCCGACGGGATCGTGCCGAAGGTGACCACCTCGCCGGGGGCGAGGTCGGCCATCGCGACGACCCGCAGGTCGTCGGCGTTGAGCACGGCCGTCCCGCCGGGCGCGAGCCCCGTGACGATCTCCGACTTCGCGCGCGCCACGCCCTCGATGCCGCCGAACTCCCCGAGGTGGGCGCTGCCCACCGTGAGGACGACCGAGACGTCGGGCGGTGCGATGCGCGTGAGGTAGGTGAGGTGCCCGATGCCGCTCGCGCCCATCTCGAGGACGAGGAAGCGCGTCGTGTCGTCGGCCTCGAGCACCGTGAGCGGCAGCCCGATCTCGTTGTTGAACGACCCCTGGGGCACGACGGTGGGTCCCTGGGCGCGCAGCAGCTGGCCCAGCAGGTCCTTCGTCGTCGTCTTGCCGACCGAGCCGGTCACCGCGACGACGCGCAGGTCGCCGCGCTCGCGCAGGGTCGCCAGGACGTGCCGAGCGAGCTCACCGAGCGCAGCCTGCACGTCCTCGACCACGACGCACGGCTCGTCGAGCTCGCGCGCGGCCAGCACGAGGGTGGCGCCCGCGCCGACGGCGGTCGCGGCGTAGTCGTGCCCGTCGACGCGCTCCCCCGGCAGCGCCACGAAGAGCGCGCCCGGGACGACCCGGCGCGAGTCGACGACGACCGGCCCGTCCACCCGCACCTCGGGATCGGCGGACAGGCGTCCGCCCGTCGCTGCGGCCACCTCGGCCGCAGTGAGCTGGATCATGCGTGGTGCTCCTTCGGGTCGTGCGTCGTGTCGTGCTGGTCCGCGCCCCTCGCGCGCGCCGCCAGGGCCTCGCGCGCCTCGACGCGGTCGTCGAGCGCGTGGTCGACGCCCGCGATCTCCTGCCACACCTCGTGCCCGCGGCCGGCCACGAGCACGGTGTCGTCCGGCCCCGCCGCCGCGATCGTCTCGCGGATCGCGCGTGCTCGCGGCGCGACCTCGCGCACGTCGACGTCGCGCGGCTCGGGGCCGCCGCG
>NZ_LWGL01000163.1 GCF_001722485.1 Cellulosimicrobium cellulans
GCGTCCCCGCCCGTCCCCCGACGGGGACCGCCCGCGAGCTGCGCGGCCGGCCCGGACGCCACCGGTTCCTCGGGCGCCGCACCGGCGGCGGGGAACACGTGCGACCACGCGGCGTCGCCGGCGAGCGCGTACCCGTCGAGCGCGTACGCCGTCACCGTCACCGTGCCGGCGGCGGCGTGCACGCCCGGCGCGGCCACGGCGTCGCCCAGGCGGTACTCGAGCCCCTCGACCTGCGGGACGTCCACGGTGCCCGTGCCCGGCCCGCCGTCGGTGAACGTGGGCGCGACGGGCGTGACCGCGGTGGTGCCGTCGAACCTCAGCTCCACGCGCCACGGGGCGCCCTCGCCGGGCATGGCCTCGACCGGGACCCCGTCGACCTCGAGCCGGTGGCCCGGCGCCGCCGTCAGCGTGAGGACGACGACCGCCTCGTGGTCGACGTAACCCGTGACCGGGTGCGTGCTGCCCGGCGCGAGCACGGTGCCCTCGGCGTCGGCGACGACGAGCCCCGGCACGTCCGGGACCACGTAGGAGTCGGCCGTCCCGTCCCCGTCGACGACCTCCGGGCGGGCCGCGTCGACCGGGGCCCGCCGGTCGAGCGCGGCGGCGCGGGACGCCGTCGTGCCGTCCGCGAGCAGCAGCCGGTGGCCGGCCTCCGCCACCGCGACGACGACGAGCGGCGCCACGGCGGGGTCGCCGTCGAGGCGCCAGTGCGCGTCGTCGCGCGTCGCGACCTCGGCCACGGGCTGCCCGTCGACGAGCCACCGCACGCCCACGGTCTCCGGCAGCAGGTAGGAGGTCCCCGTGCCGGTCGTGCGCACCACGACCTCGGGCACCGGGACGGTCACGAGGTCGTGGTGCGCCACCGCGGTCGTGCGTCCCGGGGCGTCGGCGAGGCCGGGAGGCGTGCCGCCCTCGGTCGCGCCCGCCGGCGTGGGGACCACGAGGACGCACGCGAGCGCCGCCGCCGCGGCCAGCGCGCGGAGTCGGGCGGTTCGCTTCATGACCGTGCGGGCTGCGCGCCCGTCCTCCTCTCCCGGCTCGGGTCGGCCGGTACGGCCCCGCGAACCCTATGCGCGACGACCGCACCTCAGCCCGCGCGACACGCGGACCGGGTCGCGCAGGCCACGCACGCGGGGTCCGACGCCCGGTCCGCCCCGCTCGTCCGGGTCCGTGCCGGGGGTCCGCGAGGGACGGACCACGCAGCGCGGGCGAAATCGTGCACTGGCCGGGAACGCGCGCAGGACCTCGCCTATGGTGAAGGTCGGATCGGCACGGTGCCGCTGCTGAGACACGTCGACGACGCCGCCGACGTCACGTCCCTGGGCCGCACCGAGGAAGAGCGGGGAGGCGGAATGCCGGAGGCGGACGCGAGGCCCTTCCGCCTGTACGGCGCCCCCCGAGCCCCCCACCTCGAGCTCGTCCGGGAACGCCTCCTCGACCGGCTCGACGCCGACGCGGCCCTGCGCGTCGTGCGCGGCCCCGCCGGGAGCGGCAAGACGTCGCTGCTCGCGGAGTGGGCGCGGCGCCGGGGTGCGGTGGGCGTGTGGTTCACGGCCACGCCGGCGACGACGCGGCTCGACCTGTGGCGCGCCGTCGCCCGGCGGGCGTCGCGCGCCGGGCTCGAGGGGTTCGACGCCGCGTTCGGCCCGGGCGACCTGGAGGCGGACGAGATCCCCGAGCGGCTGGCGGAGGCGTTCCTCGCCGTGCCCGGTGACGTGGTCGTCGTCGTCGACGATTACCACGAGGTCGACGGCGACGAGGTCCACGCCGACGTGCTCCGGCTGCTCCGGCTGTGCCCCACGCTGTGCGTCGCGCTGGCGACCCGGACGGTGTCCCCGCTGGAGTCGCCCGTCGTGGGGCTCGAGCTCGACCGCACGGTGATCACCGCCGACCAGCTGCCCTTCACGCCCGACGAGACGGCGCGGGTCCTGCGGCACGCGGGCGTCGACCTCGACCCCGCGACCGCGCACGTGCGCACGGGCGGCCAGCCGCTGTACCTGCGGGTGGCGATGCTCGCCGCCGAGATGGCGGGCTCCCACGGGACGCCGGCGCACGTCCAGGTCGCGGACGAGCTCCTGCGGGCCGCGATCGACAAGCAGCTGCAGGGGGCGGCCCGGACCCGGCTCGAGCAGCTGCTCGAGCCGTGCGCCGTCCCGGACATCCTCACCGCCGACCTCGCGGTCGCGCTCAGCCGCGACCCGCAGGCGCCCGAGCTGCTGACGATGCTCGAGGAGCGCGGGCTCGGCACGTGGGAGCGACGGCCGTCCGGACGGGTCTTCGTGCTCTTCCCGGTGGTGCGCTCGCTCGTGCTGGAGACGTCGCGCCGCGAGCGCCCCGAGGAGTCGCACCGGCTCGAGCTGGCCACCGCGCGCTGGTACCTCGCCAACGGCTACCCCGTGGAGGCGCTCGGGCACGCGGTCACGGCCGGCGACCTCGACGTCGCCTCGGCGGCCGTCTCGCGCTACTGGGCCGAGCTGCTCGAGCCGCACACGCTCGCCCGGCTCGGTCATCTCAGCCGCATCCCGGTGCACGAGCTGCGCCGCTACCCGCTCCTCGCGGGCGCCCTCGCGATCCACCACGACAGCGTGCCGGGCCAGCGCGGCGAGGCGATCGAGATGTACCGGCTCGCGCTCGCCGCGATCAAGCCGCGCGCCCGGGCCGCCTCGCCGACGGAGCGGGTCGTCCTCGAGGTGCTCGAGTCGGTGGCGCTGCGCTCCACCGGGTCGGCGCAGCGCGCGCTCGAGCCCGCGCGACGCGCCCACCGGTCCCTCACCGAGCTCCGGCTCGACGAGCGTCGCCAGATGGTCCGCGAGCTGCCGCGCCTGCGCGCCGAGATCGCGATGTCGTTCGCGCGCGGCGGCGCGTCGGGCGAGGCGCTGTCCGTGCTCGACGACCTCGGCGACTCGCCCACGGAGAACCCGCGCACGCTCTACGGCCTGTCCCTGCGCGCCCTCGTCCGCGCGATGCGCGGCGACATGCCGGAGGCCGAGCGCGACCTCGAGATCATCGACGCCTCGCCGCACGAGCAGGTGCACGCCGGGCGTGACGACGACCTCTACCGCCTCGCCCGCGCGCTCGTGCGCCTCGAGCGGTTCGACGCGCGCGGCGCACAGGCGCACCTCGACGTCATGCGCCCGCACCTCGCGACGCTCGAGTCGCGGCCGCTCTTCGCGACCGTGCAGGCGTACGTGGACCTCACGGCGTTCGAGACGGCGCTCGGCAGCGAGCGACTGCGCCGGTACGTGGACTCCGAGCGCGGGGCGCGGCGCCTGACGACCCGCAACATCGAGCAGGTCGGCTACGCGAGCGGTCTGCTCAACCTCGCGCGCGGGCGGGTCGGCGCGGTCCACGCCCTGCTGAAGGTCGCGCCCGCGCAGTCGCCGCGCACACCGCTGCTGCGTGCGCACGTCGCGCTGCTCACCGACGGGTGGCAGACCGCGCGCGACCTGCTCGTGGAGCGCACGCCCCCGCCCGACGCCGCCCCGCGCCTGCGCGTCGCGCACTGGGCGCTGCTGGCGGCCGCGCTCACGCACGCCGACGACGACACGGCCGCGTGCGACGCGCTCGGCAAGCTCGCCGCGGTCGCGGAGGACCGCCGGCTGCGGTTCGCCCTCGCGCTGCTCCCCCGCCGCGACCTGCGCGCGCTCGCCGACCTCGCCGCACGCAGCCGGGACCAGACGGCGCAGCGCGTGATCGCCGAGGCCGAGCCCGTCCCCGAGCTCTTCGTGCCGATCGCCGACCTGCCGCAGCCCCTCACGGACCGCGAGATCGTGGTGCTCGACGCGCTGATGCGGCACGCGACCGCCGCCGAGATCTCCCGGAGCCTCATGGTCTCGGTCAACACCGTGAAGAGCCAGCTGCGCTCGGTCTACCGCAAGCTCGGCGTGCGCCGGCGCGAGGACGCGCTCGCGAAGGGGATCGACCTCGGCCTCATCGCGGCCGACCACGTGGACCCGGCGACGGCGCTCGGCGACCTGTGAGGGCGGCCCGGCGTCGCGGTCGGCGTCGCGGTCGGGGTGCCGGGGTCGGCGTCGGTGCCGGGCGCGCCCGGCCGGTCAGACGAGGTCGTCGACGATCTTGGCCGACGCGCGCATCTCCTGGCGGGCGCGGTCGTCGTCGATCTCGCCGCCCGCGGCGACGAGCGCGGCGCGGCGCAGCCACGAGAACAGGACGAGCACCGGGTAGCTGTCGTCGCCGAGGTAGACCCGCCGCCGCCACGACGCCCACGCGACGGCGCGGGTCAGCGCGACGACCGGGTCGTCCATCGCGCTCGCGGCGTGCGCCGCGTTCTCCCAGCCGTGCTCGGCCTCGCTCATGAGGCGGGCGCCGTCGCGCCCGAGCGGCCGGGCCAGCGCCGCGAGACCGATGTCCTCACGGATCTCCGTGGCCTCCGTCGGGACGAGGTCCAGCCCGTCGCGGTAGGTGCCGAAGGTCGCGGGGTCGACGTGGCGCCACGGGTCGTGCTCGGGCAGCGAGTCGAGGAGGTCCGTGAGCGTGCCGGCGAGCAGCGTGACGGCGCGCAGCCGGTGACCGCGCGCCTGGTCCCGCATCGCCTCGAGGGTGGCGACGCGCTCGTAGGGGTCGACCAGCGGCTCGACGAGGCCGACGGCCCAGGCCGCCCACGTGGTGTCGTCCCACGCGGCCGGCCTGCCCTCGTCCGGGCTCATCGCGGCGCCACCGTCCGGTGCCGCCCCGTGCCGGTGCGCCGCCCGCCGTGCGGGGCGCCGCCGGGTCCGGAGGCGGACGGTCCCGCTGCGCGCGGCGACCGGGACGGCGTGCAGGCCGTTGCGGCCATGCGCCCACCTCCTGCTCTCGTCTCCGTCTCCGCGCCCCCGCCCGGCGAGACGTTCGCCAAGGCGGAAGTGTAGCCACGCCGCGCCTCCTCCACGACGCGGCACGACGGCCCGTCCCGCGGGCACCGTCCGCCGCCCCGTCCGCCGACCCGGCCGCCCCCGTCCCACGGACCGGGCGGAAAGGGATGAAAAAAGGGTGAACCACGGTGTGAAAGAAGCGTGTAGGGGTGCAGGACGTCCTGATGCGACCTCATGCTTGAACCGTGAAATACCAGGTTGCTCCGAGCACGCATCCCGAGCGGGTGCGCGAGGCGCCGGAGCGCGCCGTCGAGGAGCCCTCGGCCGACGACACGACGGTCCCGGACTCGGTCCGCGCGGAGGTCGCGCGCATCGTCGCGCTCGAGGACGACGCCCGGTACCACGCCGAGGTGTCGTCCTTCATCGCCACCCACCGCCCGCACTGGCGCCGGATCGCCGCCCAGCTGTGCCGCGCGAACGCCGTCCCGGTCACGCGGTACGTCGACGACGTCGACGCGATCGTCACGGAGACCGCCTGGGAGATGCTCGAGCGCTCGCGCCGCGACCCCGGATACCTGAGCACGATGCGCTCGTTCCTCGCGATCCTCGTCTACACGGCGCGCCCGCGGGTCCGCTCGTTCGTCGACCACGCGACGGCTCCGGCGTCCGGCATGGTCGCGGCCCAGCGGCGCCGGCGCGAGCTCGCCCGCACGCGTTCCGAGCTCGCCGCCCTGCGCGGCACGACGCCGTCCGTGCAGGAGGCGGTCCGCGCCACGAACGAGCGCCTGGGCGCGCAGCGCGCCGACGTGGTGCGCCAGGGCATGGTCGTGACCGAGGCCGACGAGCTCGTCCTGCGGGGCGCGCTGCCGTTCGACGACGCGCTCGACGCGGACACCCACGTCGAGGCCGACCCCGACTGCGTGCTCCACCCGGTCGAGGTGCCCGCGCTGCTGCGGTCCGTCGTGGACGCCGCGCGCGCCGAGCACCCGGCGCGCGGTCGCGTGGCGGCGCTGTGGATGTCGGAGGCCTACGGCGGCGGGGGGCCGCTGCCCGGCCAGGACACCGTGGTGTGGATCTCGCGCACGCTCGGGCTGCCGCGCCGCCGCACCGTGGCGCACATCGAGCGCGTCCGCGAGCTCGCGGTCGAGCACCTGCGCACCATGGGGATCGACGTCGACGCGCTGGTGCACGCGTGAGCGACGACGGCCGGCACGCGCGCCACCCGGCGCGGCACCGCGGTCGTGCAGCGGTGCGAGAATGAGCGTCGCCGTGTGAGCGTGCGTCATGGGGACGCCGGGGGACGCAGGGATGCAGGGGGACTCAGGGGTACAGGGGGCCAGGGGAATGTCTGACGCAGGGGCCGGGTGGCAGGACCCGGGAGTCCGCGGGGTGCTCGCGGGTGTCTCGAGGATGCCGAGCGCCGCGCGCGAGCACGCGCTCGCCGTGGTCGGCGCGCAGCACGCCCCGGAGCTCGAGCACGACGCCCGTCCCCACGGCGCCGTGGTCGTCGTCCCCGCCGGTCCGCGCGTCACGTGACCGGGCGGCGCCCGACGGCACGGTGACGGAACGCGCCCTGCGCTGCACCGCGGCGCGTGCCGCCCACCAGGGCGACGAGCCGGCGAGGACCCACGCGGCGACGACGAGGGCCGTCACGGCTCGTCGCCCACCGCGCGGGCGCGGGCGACGAGCCGCTGCGACCACGTCCGGCCCGCGAGGAGCATCAGCACGCCGAGCAGCACGCCGACCGTGCCGATCCCGCCGTCGAGCGCCGTCGCGACGGGGTCGGCGCCGAGCACGTAGCCGAGCAGCACCCCGACGGCCGGCAGCCACAGCAGGACGCGCGTCGTCGCCCGCGGCCCGGCGAGCGCGGCGTCCCGGGCAGCGGC
>NZ_LWGL01000164.1 GCF_001722485.1 Cellulosimicrobium cellulans
CGGTCGGCTGGTGCACGTCCGCCGGCGCGACCGGGGGCTGGTGCACGGGCGCCTGCGGAGCGACGTCGGTGCCGGCCGTCGTGACCGGGACCGCGCCGGTCGGGTTCGGCGCGGGCTCGGTCAGCCAGTCCAGCGCGAGCCAGCGGATGCCCGCGCGGTCCGGCGCCGTGGCCGCGAGCGCCGCGACCGGCCCGCCGCCGAGGCCGGGGAGCACGGCGTCGGGGTCGACCTGCGACCACGGCTCGAGCACGAACGCGCGCTCGTGCGCCCGCGGGTGCGGGAGCTCGAGGTCGTCCGCGACGTCCGTCAGCGACCCGTACACGACGACGTCGACGTCGAGCGTCCGCGGGCCCCAGCGCTCGTCGCGCACGCGCCCGTGGGCGCGCTCGACGTCCTGGCACGCGTGCATGAGGTCGCGCGCGGACAGGCGCGTGCGGGCCAGGAGCACGGTGTTGAGGTAGTCGGGCTGCTCCGGCCCGACGGCGGCCGTGCGCGCGAGCGGCGACACGTCCGTGATCTCCAGGCCGGGGATGCGGTCGAGGTCGGTGATCGCCTGGCGCAGCGTCCGCTGCGCGTCCCCGAGGTTGGCGCCGAGCGCGAGGACGACCTCGACGAAGTCCGCGGGCACCTCGTCCATCCGGTCCCGGGGTCGCCCGGGGGCGGGAGGCGCCGCGTCGGCCGGGGCCGGCGCGGCCGGCACCTGGGCGTTCGCGTCCCCGACGTGCTCCGCGCCGAGGACGGCGGGCGTCGGGCCCGTCGGCCCGCCGTCGTGCGGGGCGCCCTGCTCGCCGTCGGGTCCGGTCGGCTGCTGGGCCGGGGCCCGCTGGTCCTCGTCGGCGGCGTCCGGGCGCACGTCCCGGCGCTCCGCGCCCGGGCAACAACCCGTTCGCGTCCAGCCAGGGCATGCCGCGCCAGGGCGGTCCGCGCCCCGGCGGTCCCCGCCCGGGCGCCCCGCGTCCCGGCAACAACCCGTTCGCGTCCAGCCAGGGCATGCCCCGGCCCGGATCGCGTCCCGAGCGCTCCGACGCCGCTCCCTCCGGCGAGCGCTCCGGCGGTCCTCGTCCGGGCGGTCCGCGTCCCGCGCCCCGTCCCGGCGGCCCGCGCCCGAACCCCGGCATGATGCCCGGCCGCACCTCGGTCGGTCGCCCCGGCGAGCGTCCCGCTCCCGGCGGGCGTCCCGGCGGTGGCGGCGGCCGCGGCGGCTTCGGCGGTCGTCCCGGTGGTGGCGGCGGTGCTCCCGGTGGTGGTGGCGGCTTCGCCGGCCGTCCCGGCGGCGGTGGCCGCGGTGGCGCCGGTCGCGGCTCGACGCAGGGCGCGTTCGGTCGCGCCGGCGGTCGTCCCGTCCGCGGGCGCAAGTCGAAGCGCGCGAAGCGCCAGGAGTTCGAGCAGATGCAGGCGCCGTCGCTCGGCGGCGTGCAGGTCCCGCGCGGGAACGGCTCGACCGTCGTGCGGCTGCGTCACGGCTCCTCGCTCAACGACTTCGCCGACAAGATCGACGCGAACCCCGCGAGCCTCGTCACGGTGCTGTTCCACCTCGGTGAGATGGCGACCGCGACGCAGTCCCTCGACGAGGACACGTTCGGCACCCTCGCGGCCGAGCTCGGCTACGTCATCGAGATGGTCTCGGCCGAGGAGGAGGACCGCGAGCTGCTCGGGTCCTTCGACATCGACCTGGACGCCGAGCTCGAGGCCGAGGGCGACGACGAGCTCATGGCCCGTCCGCCGGTCGTGACCGTCATGGGTCACGTCGACCACGGAAAGACGAAGCTGCTCGACGCCATCCGCCAGACGGACGTCGTGGCCGGCGAGGCCGGTGGCATCACCCAGCACATCGGTGCCTACCAGGTCCGGCACGAGCACGAGGGCGCCGACCGCGCCATCACCTTCATCGACACCCCGGGTCACGAGGCGTTCACCGCCATGCGTGCCCGCGGTGCGCAGGTGACGGACATCGCGATCCTCGTCGTGGCCGCGGACGACGGCGTCATGCCGCAGACCATCGAGGCGCTCAACCACGCCCAGGCCGCGAACGTGCCGATCGTCGTCGCCGTCAACAAGGTGGACAAGGAGGGGGCCAACCCCGCCAAGATCCGCCAGCAGCTCACCGAGTACAACCTCGTGGCGGAGGAGTACGGCGGCGACACGATGTTCGTCGACGTCTCCGCGAAGCAGAACATGGGCATCGACGACCTCCTCGAGGCCGTCCTGCTCACGGCCGACGCCTCGCTCGACCTGCGCGCCAACCCCGACAAGGACGCGCGCGGCGTCGCCATCGAGGCGAACCTCGACAAGGGCCGCGGTGCCGTCGCGACGGTGCTGGTCCAGTCCGGCACGCTGCGCGTCGGCGACGCGATCGTCGCGGGCACGGCCCACGGCCGCGTGCGCGCCATGTTCGACGAGCACGGCGCCGCCGTGACCGAGGCGGGCCCCGCCCGTCCGGTCCTCGTGCTCGGTCTCGCGTCCGTGCCGAGCGCGGGCGACACGTTCCTCGTGGCGCCCGACGAGCGCACCGCGCGCCAGATCGCCGAGAAGCGCGAGGCCGCCGAGCGTGCCGCCCTCCTGGCCAAGCGCCGCAAGCGCATCAGCCTCGAGGACTTCACGCAGGCCCTCCAGCAGGGCAAGGTCGAGACCCTCAACCTCGTCCTCAAGGGAGACGTGTCCGGTGCCGTCGAGGCGCTCGAGGACGCGCTGCTCAAGATCGACGTCGGCGACGAGGTCCAGCTGCGCGTCATCCACCGCGGTGTGGGTGCCATCACGCAGAACGACGTCAACCTCGCCACCGTCGACAACGCGGTGATCATCGGCTTCAACGTGAAGTTCGGCGAGCGCGTCGAGGAGCTGGCGGACCGCGAGGGCGTCGAGGTCAAGTTCTACTCGGTCATCTACCAGGCGATCGAGGACGTCGAGGCCGCGCTCAAGGGCATGCTCAAGCCCGAGTACGAGGAGGCCCAGCTGGGCACCGCGGAGATCCGCGAGATCTTCCGCTCCTCGAAGTTCGGCAACATCGCCGGGTCGATCGTCCGGTCCGGCGAGATCCGCCGCAACGCCAAGGCGCGCGTCCTGCGCGACGGCAAGGTCGTGGGGGACAACCTCACGGTCGAGTCGCTCAAGCGGTTCAAGGACGACGCGACCGAGGTCCGCGAGGGCTACGAGTGCGGTATCGGGCTCGGGTCCTTCAACGACCTGCAGGTCGGCGACACGATCGAGACGTGGGAGATGCGGGAGAAGCCGCGTTCCTGACGTGATCGGTGACCGGGGGTGGGCGACTTCGCTCGCCCCCGGTCGTCGTCTCGGCAGGGCCGGTCACCTCCGGTCCGTGCCTCCGCAGGACGGCGGCGGGTCTACCATCCGCCCGCTCGTCCCTCGCGGGCTCCCGCCAGGCCCAGCCACGACCCGCCGCCGCCCTGCTGCGGCCCGGCCCTCGTCCTCCTCCTCACCCGACCGGTGCCGACCGTCACCAGGCACGTCCGGGCGCTGCGAGGCAGGGTAGGGCGGAACGAAAGGAAGAAAACCATGGTGGACAACCCTCGGGCGAGGAAGCTCGCCGACCGGATCAAGGAGATCGTCGCGCGGCTGCTCGACTCGCGGATCAAGGACCCGCGGCTCGGGTTCGTCACGGTGACGGACGTCCGCGTCACCGGCGACCTGCAGAACGCGTCCGTGTTTTACACGGTGTACGGGTCGGACGAGGAGCGCGCCGGCACCGCTGCGGCGCTCGAGAGCGCCAAGGGGCTCATCCGGTCCGAGGTCGGCAAGCAGACCGGCATCCGCCTCACGCCGACGATCGAGTTCCACCTCGACGCCGTGCCCGAGACCGCCGCGCACCTCGACGCGGCGCTCGTCGAGGCACGGCGTCGTGACGCCGAGCTCGCCGCGCTGCGCGAGGGCAAGGCCTACGCCGGCGACGCCGATCCCTACCGCGCGCCCGAGCAGGGCGATGAGCGCGAGGACTGACCGGACCGACCGGACCGACCGTCCCGCCGCCCCCCGACGCCCCACCGCGCCGGACGGGCTGCTCGTCGTCGACAAGCCCGGCGGCTGGACGAGCCACGACGTCGTCGGGCGCGCGCGCCGGCTCGCCGGGACGCGCAAGGTCGGCCACGCCGGGACGCTCGACCCCATGGCCACCGGGGTGCTCGTGCTCGGCGTCGGCCGGGCGACGCGGCTGCTGACCTACCTCGTCGGGGCCGACAAGGAGTACACGGCCACCGTCCGTCTCGGCGTCGCGACCACCACCGACGACGCCGAGGGCGAGGTCGTGACCCGCGCCGACGCGTCCGGCGTCGCCCGTGAGGCGCTCGAGGCGGAGGTCGCGCGCCTCACCGGCGACATCGAGCAGGTGCCGAGCACGGTGAGCGCGATCAAGGTCGACGGGAAGCGGGCGTACGCGCGCGCCCGGGCCGGCGAGGAGGTCGAGCTCGCCGCCCGCCCCGTGATCGTCTCCCGGTTCGACGTGCACGACGTCCGTCCCGTGCCGCCCGGCACCGGCGGGCTGCCCGACGACGCGCCCGCCGCGCTCGACGTCGACGTCACCGTGGTCTGCTCCTCCGGGACGTACGTGCGCGCCCTCGCGCGCGACCTCGGCGCGGCGCTCGGCACCGGGGGGCACCTCACGGCGCTGCGCCGCACGCGCGTCGGCGGGTACGGGCTCGACCTCGCGGTCACGCTCGAGGACGCCGAGGCGCAGGCCGACCGCGACGGCGTGCTCGCGACGATCCCGCCCGCCGAGGCCGCGCGTGCCGCCTTCGCCGTGCGCGAGCTCACCGCGCCGGAGGCCACCGCGCTGTCGTACGGGCAGTGGGTGGCCGCGTCGGGCCGCGACGGCACCGTCGCCGCCCTCGCGCCCGACGGCACACTCGTCGCGCTCGTCGAGGACACCCGCCGGCGCGGCGAGGACCTCGCCCGCCCGGTGCTCGTCCTCGCCCCCGCCTGACGCGGCGTGGCAGTCTTGTCCAGCGCGGCCCCCGCCGTCGCCCGGCGCGGCACGAGCCGCCCCCGCACCACCCACCTCGAGGAGCTCTGCGTGCACCTGTGGACGGACCTGAGCCAGGTTCCCCCGGGATTCGGCCCCACGGTCGTGACCATCGGCAACTTCGACGGCGTCCACCGCGGGCACGCGCAGGTGCTCGGCCGCATCGTCGAGCTCGCGCGCTCGCGCGACGCCCACGCGGTCGCGGTGACGTTCCACCCGCACCCCGCCGCGGTGCACAGGCCGGGGCACGCGCCCGAGCTGATCACCGGCATCGCCGACCGCATGGAGCTCCTCGCGGGCACCGGCCTCGACGCGGTCCTGCTCGTGGACTACACGCTCGACTTCGCGCGCCAGACGCCCGAGGAGTTCGTCCGCACCTACCTCGTCGACGGGCTGCGGGTCGGCACGGTCGTCGTGGGGCACGACGTGCGCTTCGGCCGGGACAACACCGGCACGCTCGCGACGATGGTCGAGCTCGGCGAGCGGTACGGCTTCGAGGTCGTCGCGATCGACGACGTCGGGCAGCACCAGGGCGTGCCCGTCACCGACGAGCCGGGCGCCCACCACGACGCCCGCTGGTCGTCGACGGGCGTGCGCGCGCTCCTCGCCGCGGGCGACGTGCGCGAGGCCGCGCGGATCCTCGGACGCCACCACCGCGTCCGCGGGACGGTCGTGCACGGCGACGCGCGCGGACGCGAGCTCGGCTACCCGACGGCGAACCTCGGCGGCATCTCCGGCATGGTCCCCGCCGACGGCGTCTACGCCGGCTGGTTCGTGCGGCCGCAGCTCGCCGCCGCCGACCCGGCGCACGCCGACGTCCGACTGCCCGCGGCGATCTCCATCGGGACCAACCCGACGTTCGACGGTCAGGAGCGCCGCGTCGAGGCGTACGTGCTCGACCGCACCGACCTCGACCTCTACGACGAGGAGGTCGTGCTCGAGCTCGTCGACCGCCTCCGGCCGACCCTGCGCTTCGACGGCGTCGAGCCGCTCGTCGCGCAGATGCGCGACGACGTCGCGCGCGCCCGCGCGACCCTCGCGGCCGGCGCCGCGACCTGACCGGACGAGGGGGACGTCGTGGGGGAGGAGCGCGTGGCGACGGAGCTCGGGACGGCGGCCGTCGTCGCCCGCGGGCTGCGGGTCGGCTACGGGGAGACGCCCGTGTGCGCACCGGTCGACCTCGCCGTCGGCCCGGGCGAGGTGCTCGCCGTCGTCGGGCCCAACGGCAGCGGCAAGTCCACGGTCCTGCGCACGCTGCTCGGCCGGCTCGCGCCGCTCGGGGGGTCGGTCGAGATGCTCGGCCGCCCCGTCGACGAGCGCGAGCGCGGCTTCCGCGCGCGCATCGCGGGCGTGGAGGACGACGACGCGTACTTCCCCGGCCTGAGCGTGCGCGAGCACCTCGTGCTCCTCGCCCGCGGGCACGGCGTCGTCGAGGCGGGACGCGTCGTCGACGACGAGCTCGACCGGTTCGGCATTGCCGCGCGCGCCGACGCCGCACCGACCGAGCTGTCCTCCGGGCAGCGCCGGCGCCTCCTGCTGGCGTCGGCGTTCGTGCGCCCGCGCGACGTGCTCGTGCTCGACGAGCCCGAGCAGCGCCTCGACCCGGGCACCCGGCGGCTCGTCGCCGACCTGCTCGCCGCCGAGGCCGCGCGCGGCGTCGCCGTGGTCCTCGCGACCCACGACCCGGAGGTCGCGACGCG
>NZ_LWGL01000165.1 GCF_001722485.1 Cellulosimicrobium cellulans
GCCCCCGACGGCCGCGCCGTCCGTCACCGGACCGCCGTCAGCCACGGGCCGCGGCCAGGATCTCGCGCGCCAGGCGCTCGCGGCCGGACGCCCCGCCCATGACGGTGTCGGTGACGAGGACGCGCATGCCCAGCCCCGCGACGTCGTCCGCGAGGTGCGCGTCGCGCTGGTCGACCACCATGAGGTCGACGAGCCCCGCGTACAGGCGCGCGACCCCGAGCGCCGACACCTCGTGCCCGAGCGACGCGAGCATCTGCGCGGCGGGTCCCTTGATCGCCCGGCCGCCGACGATCGGGCTCACGGCGACGCGCCGCGCGCGCGACGCGGCGAGCGCCTCGCGCACGCCCGCGACGGCGAGCACGGGCTCGACGGACAGGAACGGGTTCGACGGCGCGACGACCACGACGTCGGCGTCCCGCACCGCCTCGACCACGCCCGGCGCGGGGCGCGCGGCGTCGATGCCGTCGTAGACGAGGCCGAGCACGTCGTCCGCGTGGCGCCGACCGACGAAGTACTCCTGGAACCCGAGCCGCCCGGCGGGGGTGTCCACGAGCGTCGCGACGCGGTCGTCGCTGACGGGGAGCACGCGCGGCCGCACGCCGAGGGCTGCGGCGAGCTGCGCCGTCACCGCGGACAGCGGCGCCCCGGCGCGCAGGCGGGCCGTGCGGACCACGTGCGTCGCGAGGTCCTTGTCGCCGAGCGTGAACCACGTGTCCTCGCCGAGGCGGCCCATCGCCTCGAGCGCCGCGTACGTCTCGCCGACGACGCCCCAGCCGCGCTCCTCGTCGGCCAGCCCCGCGAGCGTGTACGTCACGGTGTCGAGGTCGGGCGAGATCGCGAGGCCGTGGAGCTCGACGTCGTCGGCCACGTTGACGACGACCGTGAGGTCTGCGCCGGCGAGGTCCATGCCGTGGGCGAGCCGCGCGCCGCCGACCCCTCCGGCCAGCACGGTCACGGGTCCGGTCGTCGCGCTGTGGGTCACGTCCCGAGCCTACGTGGACCGGCCGGCCGACCGGCCACCCGACCTGCCACCCGACCGGCACGGCGACCGGCGCCGGGGGATGCCACGATGGGCGCATGGCCGTCTTCGCCTTCTCCGTCGCCCCGCTCGGTGCCGGCGAGTCCGTCGCGGACTCCGTCGCCGAGGCCGTCCGCATCGTCCGCGAGTCCGGGCTGCCGAACCGCACGACCTCGATGTTCACCGAGATCGAGGGGGAGTGGGACGAGGTCATGCCGGTGATCCGGCGCGCGACGGACGCCGTCGGGGCCGGCGGGCACCGCGTCTCGCTCGTGGTCAAGGCCGACATCCGGCCCGGTCGCACGGGCGAGCTCACGGGCAAGGTCGAGCGCGTCGAGGAGCGCCTCGCGGCCGACGCCGAGGAGACCGGTCACGCCTGACCCGGCGCGACGCCGGCTCCCCGTCTGCACGTGCCAGGGCCTCCGGTCGGTACCGACCGCGCCCCTTGACCACCGCCGTAGGCTAGGGCCCGACGCCCCCGACCCGAGCGCGTCGCCGCACGCAGCAGGAGATCCCCCGATGCCCCTCTTCGAGGTGGACGCCGAGCGTCCGGTACTCGTCCAGCCCCCGCAGCCCGCGGGAGCCTTCGGGACCGACGCGCAGCGTGTCGTCGACGGCAACATCGAGGGCCTGCTGGGCGAGCAGATCTTCCCCGTGGCGCAGGGCAGCTCGCCGGACGAGCCGCACCTGCTCGCGCTCGACGCCGCGGGACTGCCCGTCGTCATCGAGGTGGCCGCGGAGCTCACCGAGGACGCGCTGACCGCGGCGCTCAACCACGCCGGCCGGGCCGGACGGCTGACGCGCGCCGAGCTCGCCGCCCGCTACAGCGGCGGCGCCTCGCGGTTCCAGCAGGACGTCGCCGCCTTCTACGACAACGTGCCGCTCACGCGCTCGCAGGCGACGGCCCGTACGACGGGCGCCCGCCTCATCGTCATCTGCTCGAGCGCCGCGCCCGGCATCGAGGACGCGCTCGACTTCCTGCGCCAGCCCGGGTCGCCCGTCGCGGTGCTGCGGCTCGGCGTCGTGCACGGTGCCGACGGACGGCGCTTCGTCGACGTGTCGCCGCTCGTGGTGAGCCGCCAGGACCAGGAGCCCGCGCAGGAGCGCACGCCCGTCCGGGCCCGCCGGGCGGCGTCCGGCTCCGACTTCGCGGACGGCGTCGCCGTGGGCCGAGCCCTGACCGGCAAGTTTCCCGTGGTGACGCAGCACGCCGGCCGTTCCCGGGCCGAGCGCCGCCGCGCCGGCGAGCTCGAGGCGCGGGCGTCGTCCGGCCCCGTCCCCGCGTCCGCGGACGTGACGGGACCGCTCGACCCCGTCCCGCACGAGGTCCCGGTGCTCGACTCCGTGCCGCTCGACGACCCGCTGACCGTGACGGGTACGTCCGAGCCGGCGCCCTCCGCCTGGGCCGACCGCCGTCCGGCGGGCCCCGGCGACGAGGCGCGCGTGCCGCGCACGTCGATCCTCACGCGCGAGTCGGTGCGGACGCGCGAGTCCGTCCGCACGCGCGAGTCGATCCTCACGCACGAGTACGCGCAGCAGCACCCGCCGGCCTCGGAGCGGACGTACGACCCGCTGTCCTACAGCCCGCCGTCGAGCCTCGACGCCGAGGTCCCGGTGCGGCGCGACGTCGTGCCCGTGCCCCCGCCGCCGGCCGCGACCCCGCTCGGTCCCGACGACGACCCCGACCTCGTCGCGCTCGCCCGCGCCTTCGGCGGCCCGCGCCGCCTCGTGTGGGCGCGCCCCCGCCGCGGCCAGCGCTTCGAGGCCGTGCTGCAGCCGGACGGTTTCATCGAGCTGTCCGACGGCGCCCGGTTCCGCCACCCCGACCTCGCCGCGGTCGCGGTGTCGGGCACCGCGACCGCGGACGGGTGGAGCGTGTGGCGCCTCGGCGACGACGGCCCGACGCTCACCGACGCGTTCCGCGCCCAGCACGCCTGACCGCGCGGCTCAGTCCGCGGACGTGACCATCGCGCGGATGCCGACGACGAGCCCGACGACGGCCGTCACCGCTGCCGCCACCCAGCCCCACCCCACGACGGACGCCGTGAGGTCGCCCGCGAAGAGCGCGCGCTCGGCGTCGACGACGTACTTCAGCGGGTTGACCGACGCCGCGACCTGCATCCAGCGCGGGCCGCTCTCGAGCGGCAGCAGCATCCCCGACAGCAGCATGAGCGGGAACAGCACCGTCTGCTGGACCATCCAGAACATCCAGTCCTGCTTGCGCACGGCGAGCGCGAGCGCGTAGGACAGCGCGCCGATCCCCACGCCGAGCAGGGCGAGGAGGACGAGCCCCAGGACCGCGCCCACCGCGTGCAGCTCGAAGCCGAACGGCAGCATGACCAGCACGACGATCACCGACTGGGCGACGATCGGCACCATCTCCTTCAGCGCGCGCCCGACGAGCAGCGACGAGCGCGACAGCGGGGCGACGAGCATGCGCTCGTGCGCGCCGGTCTGGAGCTCGAACAGCAGGTTGGAGCCGGTCGCGGTCGTGCCGAACAGGGTCGTCATGACGAGGATCGACGGCACGAACCACTGCCAGACGCTGCTGCCGAGGACGTCGGTGCCGCCCAGCGACCCGACCAGCAGCGGCCCGAACAGGGCCAGGAAGACGATCGGCTGGACGAGCCCGAACACGACCGAGAACGGGTCGTGCAGGACGGGGCGCAGCTCGCGCGTCAGGACGATGCCGGTGTCGCGGACGACGGAGCTCCGGCCGGAGCGCGGCCGCGCGGCGGCACGCGGCTGCGCGGCGGTACGGGTGTCGACGGTGCTCATGCTGCGGTCCTCTCGGTGGTGCGGGTCGGCCCCGGGCCGTCGGCGCCGGGGGTGGTCTCGCTCGTGGCGTCGGCGTCGGCGTCGGCGTCCGCGGCCCCGCCCTCGCGGAGGCTGCGGCCGGTGAGGGCCAGGAACACGTCGTCGAGCGTCGGGTGGTGCACGTGCGCGGACTCCACGACGACGCCCGCGGCGTCGGCCGCGCGCAGGAGCCGGGGGAGGAACGCGTCGCCGTGCGCGGCACGGACCGTCACGTGCGGGCCGTCGGCCTCGAGCACCTCGCGGAACCCGTCGAGCCGGCGCGCGACGTCGGCGAGCTCTGCGGCCCGGTCGCGGTCGTCGGCGCGGACCGTGGCGACGACGCGGTCCCCGGCGAGGTCGTCCTTGAGGTTCGCGGCCGTGTCGTCCGCGATGACGCGCCCGTGGTCGACGACGACGACCCGTTCGGCCGTCGCGTCCGCCTCGTCGAGGTAGTGCGTCGTGAGCACGACCGTCATGGGGACGCCCGTCGTCGCCGTGGTGTCCGCGCGCATGCGGCCGACGTGCTCCCACAGGTTCGCGCGGTTGTGCGGGTCGAGGCCGGTCGTCGGCTCGTCGAGGAACAGCAGCGCGGGGGAGTGGACGAGCCCCATCGCGACGTCGAGCCGTCGGCGCTGCCCGCCGGACAGGTCCGAGACCTTGCGCGCGCGCTGCGCGGTGAGCTCGAGCACGTCGAGCAGCTCGTCGGCGCGGCGCCGGGCCTCGCGCCGGTCGAGCCCGTGGACGCGACCCTGGCTGACGAGCTCGTCCACGACGCGCTGGGCGTGCCCCGCGGCGTTGCCCTGGCCCACGTAGCCGATGCGGCGACGCACCTCGTCGGGGTGGGCGACGACGTCGAGCCCCGCGACGGTCGCCGTGCCCGACGTCGGGCGGATCAGCGTGGTGAGCATGCGCAGGGTCGTCGTCTTGCCGGCGCCGTTGGGTCCGAGGACGGCGACGAGCTCGCCGGGGGCGACGTCGAGGTCGATCCCGCGCACGGCGTGCACCGTGCGGTCCGGGTCGCGTCCGACCGGGAAGTCCTTGGTGAGTGCTCGGGTACGGATCACGGTGTCCTCCAGCTCGGTCGTGGTGCGCCCGTCCGGCGCCTCGCACCCCACGCTGGCGCCGGATCAGGTCAGGTTCGGTCCTGTACCGCGTGCGACCCTGAGGGCATGCGTGACACGTCCGGACGGCTGCTCCGCCTCCTCTCCCTGCTCCAGGCGCGGCGCGACTGGCCGGGGCCGGCGCTCGCCGAGCGCCTCGACGTCACGCCGCGCACGGTGCGCCGCGACGTCGACCGCCTGCGCGAGCTCGGCTACCCGGTGCGCGCGACGCGGGGGCCGGACGGCGGGTACCGCCTCGACGCCGGCGCGGACGTCCCGCCGCTGCTGTTCGACGACGAGCAGGCGGTCGCGGTGGCGCTCGCCCTGCGGACCGCCGCGCTCCCGGGCGTCGAGGACGCCGCGGCGCGGGCGCTCGCGACGATCCGGCAGGTGATGCCGGCACGGCTGCGCGCCCGCATCGACGCGCTCGAGGTCACCGCCGTCCCGCGCGAGCGGGAGTCGGCGGTCCCCCCGGTGCGGCCGGACGTCCTGCTCACCGTGGGCACCGCGACGCGCGAGCGCCGCGTCCTGCGCTTCGACTACGACGGGGGCTCGGGGGAGATGCTGCGGCCCCGGAGCGACCCGTCCGCGCCCGGGTTCCGGCCGCCGCGTCGCGTCGAGCCGCATCACGTGGTCACGTGGGGTGGCCGCTGGTATCTCGTCGCGTGGGACCTGGACCGCGACGACTGGCGCACGTTCCGCCTCGACCGCGTGGACCCGCGGACGGGGGACGGCCCCCGCTTCGCCCCGCGGTCGCTGCCGGCGCCGGACGTCGCGACGTACGTCGCCCGCGCGTTCTCCCGGCCGGCGTGGCCCGTCCGCGGCACGGTCGAGCTCGCCGCGCCGGCGGAGCACCTCGCTCCGTGGGCGGGTGACGCGGGAGTGGTCGAGCCTGTCGCCGACGACCGCTGCCGCGTGACGGCCGGGTCGTGGTCGTGGGGCGGTCTCGCCGCCTGGTTCGCCATGTTCGACGTCCCGCTCACCGTCGTCGGTCCGGACGAGCTGCGCGAGGCCTCGCGTCGGGTCGGGCGTCGCCTCGCGGGCGAACATGACGGGGCCATGGGCGCGTGAGCGGCGTCACCGTGGGCCGGGTTGACCGAGGTCCCCGCACCCCGTAATGTTCTCGAGGTCGCCCGGCAGGGAGGAACAGACACCACGGCGCAGCTCCTGAGGAGCAGACGCGAAGTGGCTGGTCCCGCAGGCGAAATCCCCCGCTCGAAGATCGGTGCAGCATGCTGCGCCCTCGTCACGGACGGAGGAGCCCGGTACGGGCGTTTCGAACGAATTCACGGTCTCGGCCGGGTTCGGGAGAAAGGTCCGAGCCTGGTAGGCTGGAAAACGAAAGCCCCGCGCAAAGGCCCGAAGCGGTCCGGAGGCGGTGTGTGTCGGTTGTTTGAGAACTCAACAGTGTGCTTGTTAGTCAATGCCAATTTTTTGTCCTCGTGGGCATGGCTGGCTGGCTGCTCCCGCCTGGGGGTGGTGGTTGGTTGTGTCTGGGGATTCCTTTGGTTGATTTCGGAGAATGATCGTCGGATTGTTTTTCGTGTAGCCAGTTTTGTGAACCGGATGGTTCGCTTCGTATGGATTGTTCATCACCGGCCTGTGGTTGGTGGTGGGCGTTGTTTTTTTACGGAGAGTTTGATCCTGGCTCAGGACGAACGCTGGCGGCGTGCTTAACACATGCAAGTCGAACGATGAAGCCCAGCTTGCTGGGTGGATTAGTGGCGAACGGGTGAGTAACACGTGAGTAAC
>NZ_LWGL01000166.1 GCF_001722485.1 Cellulosimicrobium cellulans
CCCTCGACCGCGGCGGCGCGGGCACCGGGCGGCGCGGTCGCCGAGGTCGCGGTGCTCTCGTCACCCGCCGGCGCCTGCTGCGCGGACCCGCCGGTGCACCCGGTCGCGGCCCACGCGAGGGCGAGCGTGACGCCGAGGGCGAGACCGCGTCGTCGGGCACGGCCTCCGGGCAGGGGCGAGCGGGCCGGCAGGGGCGAGGGGAAGAACAGGGACGCCACCGGTCGATGCTGTCACGTCCCGGCCGTTCCGCTACCGCAGGACGGTCCCGCGGGCGGTGAGGGCCGCCACGTCGAGCGCACCGGTCAGCCGTGGGTCACCAGTCGACCTGCGGCGTCGGGTGGAAGGCGCGGCCGTCACGCCGCCACGACGCCGCCTCGTGCGCGACGCGACGCCGGTAGTCGTCCCAGTCCTTGCGCTTCGGGGCGCTCCACGCGACCTCCGCCACCGCGGACAGGCGCGGCAGGAGCATGGTGAACAGGTCCTCGGTCGTCGCCAGCGTCTCCGTCCACACGGCGGCCTCGACACCCTCGATCGCCGCGGCGGGCAGCGCGTCGACGACGTCCTCGGGCTCCCAGTCGTACGCGTCGCGCAGCTCGACGTACCCGGCCCACTTCAGCCCGAGCGGGAAGTCCTCGGTGTACTTCATGTCGAGGTAGACGCGGTTCGCCGGCGAGAGGACCACGCGGGCGCCCGTCCGCGCCGCCTCGACGAGGTACGCGAGGTCGGTGGCGTTGGTGTCCCAGTACTGGACGACCGCGCCGGGCCGCAGCGGCGCCTTCGCGGCCTCCTGCCACACGACGGGCGTCTTGCCGGCCTCGCGGACCACCCGCTCGCCGAGCTCGACGAACCGCGCGTACTCGTCGGCCTCCATCGTCAGCACCTCGTCGCCGCCCAGGTGCACATGCTCCCCGGCCGTCGCGCGCGCGAGGTCGGTGAGGACGTCGCGCAGGAACGGCTCGGTCGCGGGCAGGTCGAACGTCAGGCGCGAGAAGCCGACCTCGATGCCCTGGTAGGCGTCGGTCGGCACGCCGTCGGGCCGCAGCTCCCCGTACGCGTGCGTCGCGGCGTTGACGTGGCCCGGCAGGTCGATCTCGGGCACGACACGCACGCCGCGGCCGGCGGCGTGCTCCTGGAGGGCGTGAAAGTCGTCGAGGGACAGGTACCCGCCGGGCCCGCCGGAGACGTCGCTGTCCGACGAGACCCGCACGAGCTCGGGCCGCGACGGCGTCTCGATGCGCCAGCCCTGGTCGTCCGTCAGGTGCAGGTGCACCACGTTGAGCTTGTAGGCGGCGGCGACGTCGACGACCTCCCGGAGCTGGTCGAGCCCGAAGAAGTGGCGCGCCACGTCGACCGAGAGACCTCGCCACGGGTAGCGGGGCGCGTCGTGCACGACGACGTGCGGCACCCGGGCCGTGCCGCCCGCGGTCCCGACCTCGTCGGCGGGCTCCGCGAGCTGGCGCAGGGTCTGCGCGGCGTGCAGCAGGCCGACCCGCCCGGGTGCGGAGAGCACCACGCCGTCCGCGTCGACGACGAGCGTGTAGCGCTCCTCGCTCGTCGAGCCCGCGGGGCCGGCGTCCGGGTCGAGCCGCAGCACGACCGGCACCACGCCCGGGGCCCCCGGCGCGTCCGCCGCGTCGCGGAGACCGACCCCCCGCGCGGCGAGGACGTCGGAGACGACGGCCTCTGCTCCCGCCGCCGCGTCCCCGAGCCCCTCGGACCGCACGTGCGCGGCCACCAGGACGAGGTGGCCGTCGCCGGCGTCGACGTGCAGGGGCTGAGGGATGAGCGCGACCATCGTGACCTCGGTGTCGGGTGCGGGGTGGCAGGGTTTTGCTAGGAGCCCACCCTAAAGGCGGGGCGCGGCCCCGCCAAGGCCCGACGCCGGGGTCAGGACCGCGCGGCCACGTACCGCGGTGCGGGCTCGAGCGCGAGGACGCCCTCGACGTCGAGCGCCGGGTCCCCCGAGCCGGTCGTCCAGCCGCCCACGGCACCCGCGGGCAGCTCCTCGGCGACGTCCTCCCACGCGTCGAGCCGCGGCGCGTACCCGCCGTCCGCGACCGACTGCACGACGACCGCGAGCTCGCCGTCCCCGGCGTCGAGGCCGGCGAGGCCGTCCACGGCGTCGGCCGACGGCACCTGCACCACGAGCAGCTTCTGCGGCACGCCCTGCGCGCGCACCAGTGCGGCGAGCGTGTCGACGGCGGCCTGGACCTCGGCCACCTCCACCGCGCCGGACCCGCCGGTGCCGCGCCGCGCGTCGACGTCGAGCGCCACGCCGACGCCCGGGAGCGCGAGCAGGTCCGCGTACCGGTCCAGCTGCTCGTCGAACGTCGCCCGTCCGGGCTCGAAGCGCAGGACGACCTGGACGCCGGCCGCGGCCGCGGCGTCCGCGAACGGCCGCAGCTCGTCGGCCGGGAGCTCGGCCGAGTAGTTCCCGTCCGCACCGGCGCTCGACGACGCCATGGTGGCCGGCACCTCGACGACCGGGACGGTGGCCCGCGGGTCCTCGGCGCCGTAGGCCTCCGCCGCGTCGCGCGCCCGCTGGAGCGCGGCCTGCGCGTCCTCCTCGTCGACCGCCACGAGGCGCGACGTCACCGCGTCCGCGCTGGTCGTCACATATCTCGAGTCCCCGGCGAGCACGAGCTGGGAGCCGGACGGCAGCAGCGCCCCGGACTCCGCGGCCGCCAGGCGCCAGGCGAGGTCCTCCGACGTGCCGAACCCCTGCCCGATGCCGACGACGGCGAGCGCCTTCGCGGCGGCGATCGTCTCGACGACGGCGGGGTCGGAGCGCGGGTCGCCGTCGGCGACCTCGACGGGCAGCGCGCCGGCGGCGCGGGCCGTCGCGACGGCGGCGACGTGAGCGTCGCCCGGCTGCGCGAGCACGAGCACCTCGGTGAGGACGTCGGCCTCGCCGCGCTCGGGGAGGGCCGCGAGCACGTCGTCGACGTCGCGCGGGTCCAGCTCCCCGTCGGGCGTGAGGGCGTCGACGTCGAGGTGGACCGTCGTGACGCCCTCGAGGCCGCCCACCGAGGCGACCGGCGCGGTCTCCGTCTCGCCCTCGTCGACGCTCCCCGGCGGAGGCGCGTCCGGGCTCACCTCGACGACGGCGACGGTGCCGAGGCGCGAGAGCTCCGTGCGCACGCCGTCGTCGGAGATCCCCCCGCCCACCAGCAGGACCGGCGCGGTCAGCCGGGCGGCCGCGGCCGCCGCGGTGGCCTGGGCCGCGCCGTCGTCCGCGGACGCGAGGACGACCACGGGCGCGGCGGCGAAGAACGTCTGGCTCGCCGTGAGCGCGAGCTCGGCGGCGTCGGTCGAGCCCAGCACGAGCACGCTGTCGGCCGGCTCGGCCGCCTGGGCGGCGAGCCCCGTGTCGCGCGACGAGCTGTCGGCCTCGGCGGACTCGGTGGCGCACCCGGCGACCGCGGACGCCACCCCCACGGCGAGGACGGCCGTCGCGGCGATCGTGACGAATCGGACCTTCCGTAAGTTCACGTGCCCCATCATCGCGCACGGTCCGGCTGCTCACGACCGGCGGCGGTGAGGGTCTCGTGAGGGCGTGGCGGCTCGCGGACCACCCTTGCCCCCGGCATACTTGCGCACGACCCCACCGAGACCATGAGGAGACTGCATGTCGACCCCCGACCAGCCCGATCGGCCCCGCGACCCGCAGGACCCGACGCCGTCCGGACCCCCGTCGTACGGCTCGCAGCAGCCGGAGAACCCGCAGTCCGGGCAGCCCGAGGCGCCTCGGTACGGCGCTCAGCACGAGCCGCAGTACGGCGCACCGCAGGCGCCGCAGTACGGGGCAGGGCAGAGCCCGCAGTACGGCGCATCCCAGGCCCCGCAGTACGGGTCGACGCCCGGCTACCAGGCGCCCGGTGAGAACCCCGGCAAGACGATGGGCATCATCGGCCTCGTGCTGTCGTTCCTCGGCTGCCTGTCGATCGTCGGCATCATCCTCAGCATCGTCGCGCTGAACAAGTCGAAGAAGGCCGGGTACGGCAACGGCATCGCCGTGGCCGGCATCATCGTCGGCGCCATCGTGCTCATCGGCTCGATCATCTTCGGCGTCGTCTTCTGGCAGGGCGTCCAGGCCGTCGCCGAGGCGTGCGAGGGCGTGCCGTCCGGCGAGACCACCACGCTCAACGGCGTGCTCATCACCTGCCCCTGAGACCAGCGGCGACGCGAGAGCCCCGGACCGTGCGGTCCGGGGCTCTCGTGCGTCCGGGCCGTGGCGCGCCCACCACGCGCCGTCAGGCGCTCCGCCGTCGAGCGCGGGTCTGCGCGGACCCGTGCGGGTCGGTCAGGAGGCGTGCTGGTACGCGGGGTAGTCGATGTAGCCCGTGTCACCGGCGTAGAAGTGAGCAGGGTCGGCCCCGGCGAGGGGCAGCCCGAGGCGCAGCCGCTCGACGAGGTCAGGGTTGGCGATGTAGGCGCGGCCGAAGCTGATCAGGTCGGCGCCGAGGCCGAGCCAACGGTCGGCCGACTCCCGGTCGGTGGGCACCGGGCCGTAGGCCGCTCCGCCGCGCCGCAGCCAGGTGCTCGGGTTGACCATCATGGTGCCGCCCCAGCGCCTGCGGAGCTCGAGCATGGTGGCGTCGTCCGCGGTCGCCTCGAGGTGCACGTAGGCCAGACCGAGCCCGTCGAGCTCCGTGAGCAGGGCTCCGTAGAGCTCGGGGACGTCGTGCTCGACGACGTCCCAGATCCCGGCGCCGGGCGAGAGGCGGACACCGGTCCGGGCGGCGCCGATCGCGTCGGCCGTGGCCTCGACGGCCTCGACGGCGAACCGGATGCGGTTGGTGATCGAGCCGCCGTACCGGTCGGTGCGCAGGTTCGCGTTGGAGGAGAGGAACTGGCCGATCAGATAGCCGTTGGCGCCGTGGACCTCGACGCCGTCGAAGCCGGCGCCGATCGCACGGACGGCCGCCTCGGCGTACGACCGCGCCTGCTCGGGGACCTCCTCCGTGGCCAGCGCGCGTGGGACCGGTGCGGGTCGCGGGCCGGCCGGGGTGAAGACCGAGGCGTCGGCTGCGACGGCTGACGGCCCGACCGGCCGGACACCGGTGATGGACTCGTGGCCGATGCGACCACCGTGCATGAGCTGGGCGAAGATCCGCCCACCGTTGACATGGACCGCGTCCGTGACCGGCTTCCACGAGGCGGCCTCCTCCTCGGTGCGCAGGCCTGCGGCCCCAGGGTTGGCGGTCCCGACGAGATTCGGCTGAGCGCCGTCGGAGATCAGCAGCCCCGCGCTCGCGCGCTGGGCGAAATAGGTCGCCATCCGCGCGGTCGCGCGCCCGTCCGCGGTACCGCGCACCCGGGACATGGGCGCCATGACGACGCGGTTGGGCAGGGTGAGCCCGCCCACCTGGTAGGGGTCGAAGAGACTGGTCATCGGCGGCGCTCCTCCGGTGTCGGCGACTGGACGCCGGTTACGCTAGAACCTCACGCCGACGTCAGAGGCAAGTCCTCGGGCGAGGATGTGACCGGGATCATGGAGGTGCTGGTGAGGATCGGAGAGCTGGCCGAACGAGCCGGGGTCAGCGTGCGCTCGCTGCGCTACTACGAGGAGCAGGGTCTGCTGACGGCACAGCGCAGCGCCTCGGGGCAGCGGCACTACCCCGAGGAGGCGGTCGAGACCGTCGCGCTCCTCAAGATGCTGTACGCGGCCGGGCTGACCAGCCGTGTCATCGCCGAGCTGCTGCCGTGCACCTACGAGCCGAGCATCCAGGCCAGCGACCGGTCGTTCGACAGGATGCTCCGCGAGAGAGAGCTGCTCAAGGCCCGCATCGACGACCTCGTCGTCACGCTGGGCGCCCTCGACGACGTCATCGCGACCAACCGACGTTGGCGCGCGCTCCAGGCGCAGGACACCGAGGCCGCCGCCGGCTGACCCGACCGTGCGGACCGCCCGCGCAGCGGGCCCGGCGAGCCTTGGGCCGACGCCCCGGGTGTGCGAAAGGGCCGTCGATCAACGCTTGCGCGTAGATCGACGGCCCCTTCAGCGGTGGAGCTAGGGGGATTCGAACCCCCGACCTTCTCATTGCGAACGAGACGCGCTACCAACTGCGCCATAGCCCCTCGAGCGGTGTACAGATTAGCACCTCGGGGGCGGGGTCCTGCAAACCGGCACCGCGGGCGCGCCCGGCCCTCGACCCGGCGTCACCCGCGGGCTACTGCCCCGCGGCGCGACGCCGGGCGAGGATCTCGTTGAGGTCGAGGCCGAGCGTCTCGGTCTTCGGCTTCTGCACGTCGCCCTCCGCCCGCTCGGGCGCCGGCGCCGCCACGACGGCCGTCGCGCCCCCCGCCGACGGTGACGGCTCGGCCTGCGGCAGCGGAGCCGGCTCCCGGCGCGGAGCCGTGGGCTTCATCGTGTACGTCGGCCGTGGCACGGGGACGGGGTCCCAGGCGCGCCCGGACGGGACGCGGTCCTCCGTACGCTCACGGCCCGGCTGCTCGGCGTCCGCCGGGGCGTCCGTGGCGTCGGTGACGGCCGTGGCGGCCCCGCCTCCGCCGTCCGCCCCGGTCACCGTGGCCGCCGCGGGCGCCGCGGGCGCCGGCGACGCAGCAGCCGAC
>NZ_LWGL01000167.1 GCF_001722485.1 Cellulosimicrobium cellulans
GGCGGCGTCGACCGTGCCGGCGCGGGGCTGCACCCCGTCGCCGTCCTCTTGGGCGGGGGCGACCGCGACGACGAGCGCCGCGACGTCGTCGTCCGTCAGGAGCGGCGACTCGCGCACCGTCCCCCGCGCCGCGGCCACGTCGGGCAGCGGGCGCGGGACGTCGGCAGCCGCGGACGTCGCCGCGCCGCGGTCACGAGCGACCAATCAGCCCACCACGGCCTGGAGCGCGTCGCCGAGCTCGCTGGCCTCGGTCGCGTTGAGCTCCACGACGAGCCGCCCCCCGCCCTCGAGCGGGACGCGCATGACGATGCCCCGCCCTTCCTTGGTGACCTCCAGCGGGCCGTCACCCGTCCGCGGCTTCATCGCAGCCATTGGTGGCTCTCCATTTCGTCGTCCCGGTCCGCCCCGCGTGCGCGGGGCTGGGCGCCCGCCACGGCCGACGCGACGCCCGGGCGGCCTCAGGCACACCCGGGACGCGGCCGACCTCCGGCGACGCCCGCCGCACAGTCTAGTTCACGTGCACCGACATCTCGGGCATCACGGGGGCCAGCCCGACGGCGGGACCAGTCGCCACAGCCCCCACACCCACCACGCCTGACCCGCCACGCACGCGAGCGTCACGGCGGCGAGCCAGGCGCGCGAGCGTGTCCACCCCGCCGTCACGGCGCCGAGCGGGAAGGCGAGCAGGAGGAATCGGACGAGCGAGGTGCCCGGCTGCACGGTCGCGACGAGGTACGCGAGGTACGCGCCCGACCACGCGTGCATCTCCGGGCCGAGGCGGGCCGCGACCGGGTTGAGGACGAGCGCCGCCACGGCGACGAGGAGCAGCCCGAGCAGCCACGGGCCGGCGCCGTCGAACAGCCACCGCGCGACGTCGACCCACGGGACGAACGGCACGACCTCCGCGCCGCCCCGCCACGCCTCCTGCGTGCGGAAGTACGCCTGGGGCACCCCGGTGACGACCTGGCACAGCCACGGCCACAGGAGCCCGCTCGCGACCGCGACGGCGAGCAGCCCGCAGAGGCGCACGGCGTCGGGCCCCCGCAGGTCCCCGCGCCGCCACCGCACCAGGGCGTGCCACACCACGACGGCCGCCATGGGCAGCGCGACCGCCCGCGTGAGCCCGAGCAGCACGACCGCGAGCGCCGCCCAGCCGTAGCGCCGCCGCGCCAGGAGCAGGAGCGACCCGGCGACGAGCAGCAGCGCGAGCGACTCGGTGTACGCGACCTGGAGCACCGGGCTCGACGGGAACACGCTGACCAGGAGCACGGTCACGAGCGGCAGCCCCGGGCGCCGCTCGACCGCCGCGGCGCCGGCCGTCGCGACGAGCCGGTGCACCACGACCACGGCGCCGGCGCCGCACGCGAGGGCGAGCGCGGGCGCGAGGACGTCCCAGCCCGCGCCGGTCACCGCGTCGAGGCCGCGCACGAGGGTCGGGAAGAGCGGGAAGAAGGCCCACGGGTTCTGCTGCACGACGCCGTCCGCGCCGACCGGGAGCACGTCGGGGTACCCGGTGTCGTAGATCTCGCGGTACCAGCCGGCGTCCCACATGCGGCCGACGTACTCGAGGTACGACGGCGCCGCGCCCGTCCACGGGTTGGCCTCCTGGGTGCGGGCGACGACGAGGAGGACGACCGCGCTGACGGCGCGCGCGAGGCCGTAGACCGCGAGGGCCTGCACCCACCACGGCCAGGTGGCGGGCCGCAGCGCGCGGCGCGGGCTCGCGGGGACCGTGGTCGCGACGCGGTCGGCGGTCGGCGTGCTCACGCGAGCCCTCGCACCGCCGCGGCGGGCGGCTGCTCGTCCCGGACGGCCGCGACCATGTCGAGCACGCGGCGCGTCGCCGCGACGTCGTGCGCGCGGAATACGCGCGCGCCGAGCCAGGCCGCGACGGCGGTCGCCGCGAGCGTGCCCTCGAGCCGTTCGTCGGCGGGCAGGCCCAGGGTCTCCCCCACGAAGTCCTTGCGCGAGAGCGCCATGAGCAGCGGGAAGCCGAGGCCGGCGAGCGCCTGCGTGCGGCGCAGCAGGTGCAGCGAGTGCCAGGTGTTCTTGCCGAAGTCGTGGGTGGGGTCCACGAGGACGGACGCGCGCGGGACGCCGCACGCGACCGCGCGCTCCGCGGCGGCGCGCAGGGTCGCCACGACGTCCTGGACGACCCCGTCGCGCGGGTCGGCCGCCCCCGGCCGCGCCGGGTAGGCGACGCGGAACGGGTCGGTGCGCGGCGTCGCGCCGCCGGTGTGCGAGCACACGACCCCGACGCCGTGCTCCCCCGCGACCTCGACGAGGTGCGGGTCGTGGCCCGCCCACGTGTCGTTGAGGAGGTCGGCACCCGCCGCGACCGCCTCGCGCGCGACCTCCGAGCGCCACGTGTCGACGCTGACCAGGAGGTCCGGGAAGTCGGCGCGCACGCGCGCGACGAACGGCACGACGCGGCGCACCTCCTCGGCGACGGTGACCTCCGGGCCGGTCCCGGCCCGGACGCCGCCCACGTCGACGATCTCCGCACCCTCCTCGGCGGCGCGCGCGACCGCGTCCAGCGCGGCGCCGTCGTCGAGCTGGCGCGCGCCGGCCCAGAACGAGTCGTCGGTGCGGTTGACGATCGCCATGACCGCCGGGCGCTCGATCTCCCGGCCGCGCAGGACGAGCGTCGTGCCGCGCGGCGGGAGGTCGAGCGGCGGCAGGTCGACGCGCACCGTCGTCAGCGCGCTCCGGCGGCGCGGCGCTGGCCGGCCTCCATCTCGGCGGTGGCCTCGAGCTCCTCGGCGCGCAGCTGCGCCCCGCGCTCGCTGACGTAGGCCACGGCCTCGGCCGGGTCGTCGCACAGGTGGACGAGGTCGAGGTCGGCGGGGCTGATCATGCCGCGGTCCACGACGGCCGTGCGCGCCCACTCGAGCAGACCGCCCCAGTAGTCGGAGCCGACGAGCGCGAGCGGGAACTCGGTGATCTTGTGCGTCTGCACGAGCGTGAGCGCCTCGAAGAGCTCGTCGAACGTGCCGAAGCCGCCGGGCAGGACGACGAAGCCCTGCGCGTACTTGACGAACATCGTCTTGCGGGCGAAGAAGTACCGGAAGTTCACGCCGAGGTTGACCCAGGGGTTCATGCCCTGCTCGAACGGCAGCTCGATGCCGAGCCCGACCGACGTGCCGCCCGCCTCGGCGGCGCCCTTGTTGGCGGCCTCCATGATGCCCGGCCCGCCGCCCGTGATGACGGCGTACCCCTCGGCGACGAGCAGCCGCCCGACCTCCTCCGCGAGCGCGTAGTCCGGGTGGTCCGGGCGCGTGCGGGCCGACCCGAAGACGGACACGGCCGGGCCGAGCTCGGCGAGCGCGCCGAAGCCCTCCACGAACTCGCTCTGGATCCGCATGACGCGCCACGGGTCGCTGTGCACCCAGTCCGCGCTCTGGCCCGAGTCCAGCAGGCGCTGGTCCGTCGTCTGGCGCGGGATCTGGCTCCCGCGCAGGAGGACCGGCCCTTTGCGGTAGCCGGACCCGCTCTCCGGCATGCCCTCGTCGGAGCCGTCCTCGTCGATGTCGATGCCGTCGTCGCGGGTGGTGTCGCTCATGCGGTCGAGCCTAAGCCGCGGTGCCGCCGACGAGCCACGCACGCAGCGCGCGTCGGCACAGGTCGAGCTGGTCGACGGGGCAGCGCTCGTCGTCCTTGTGCGCCAGCAGCGGGTCCCCCGGACCGAAGTTCACGGCGGGCACGCCGAGCTCGGCGAAGCGCGCGACGTCGGTCCACCCGTACTTGGGGGCGGGTGCGCCGCCCGTGACGGCGAGGACGCTCGCGGCGAAGTCGGCGGCGAGCGGGTCGTCCAGCCCGGGGCGCGCGCCCGGGGCGGCGTCCGTGACGACGACCTCGAAGCCGTCGAACAGCTCCGCGACGTGCCGGGTCGCGTCCTCGACGGAGCGCGACGGCGCGAAGCGGTAGTTGACGGTGACGACGCACTCGTCCGGCACGACGTTGCCCGCGACGCCCCCGCGGATCCCGACGGCGTTCATGCCCTCGCGGTAGACGAGCCCGTCGACGTCGACCTCGCGCGGCACGTAGGCCGCGAGCCGGTCGAGGACCTCGTGCGCCGCGTGGATCGCGTTCGAGCCGGTCCACGCGCGCGCGGAGTGGGCCGCGACGCCCGGGACGCGCACGTCGACGCGCAGCGTCCCGTTGCACCCGCCCTCGAGACCGGCCGACGTCGGCTCGCCGAGGACCGCGAAGTCGCCGGCGAGCAGGTCGGGACGGTGGCGGGCGAGACGTCCGAGGCCGTTGAGCTCGGACGCGACCTCCTCGTGGTCGTAGAAGATCCACGTGACGTCCTGCGCCGGGTCGTCGAGCTCCGCCGCGAGCGCGAGCTGCACCGCGACGCCGCCCTTCATGTCGACCGTGCCGCGTCCCCAGACCTCCGCGTCCGGTCCTTCGCCGACGACGCGCGTGGGCAGGTTGGGCGGGTCCGTGAGGGGCACCGTGTCGATGTGGCCGGCGACGACGACCCGGCGGTCGCGCCCCAGCGTGGTACGGGCGACGACCGCGTCGCCGTCGCGCGTGACCTCGAGGTGCGCGCACGCGCGCAGCGCGGTCTCGATCGCGTCAGCGAGCACGCGCTCGTCGCCGCTCACCGACGGGACGTCGCACACGGCGCGCAGAAGCGTCAGCAGGTCGCCCGTGAGGTCGAGGACGGGCGAGGTCCCGGGCGGGGTCCCGGGCGAGGTCCCGGGCGGGGTCTCGGGCGAGGTCCCGGTCGCGGGGGCGTCGGCGGAGCGGTCGGTGGGGCCGTCGGTGGGGGACGTCACACCAGCACCCTACCGGCGCCGATAGGCTGGACGGCATGACTTCTGAGACGCCTGCGACCGCCTCCTCGACGGCCACCGAGACGTCCTCCGCGGCGCGCCCGGCGTGGGGCTTCGGCCTCGCGACGGTCGCCGACGACGGCACCGTGCTCGACGTCTGGTACCCCGCGCCGGCGCTCGGCGCCGCGCCCGCCGACGCCGCCGTGCCGGCGTCCCTGGAGGCGCTGGCGGACCGCGACGAGGTGCGCCGCGTCGACGTGCGCGTCGTGCGCACCGAGATCGACCTCGACGCCGCGCCGGCCGACACCGCGGACGCCTACCTGCGCCTGCACCTGCTGTCGCACCGGCTCGTCGCCCCGCACGGCCTCGCGCTCGACGGGATCTTCGGCGTCCTGCCCAACGTCGTGTGGACGAGCCACGGCCCGTGCGCGGCCGACGGCTTCGAGGAGACGCGCCTGCGCCTGCGCGCCACGGGACAGCCCGTCACCGTCTACGGCGTGGACAAGTTCCCGCGCATGGTCGACTACGTCGTCCCGGCGGGCGTGCGCATCGCCGACGCCGACCGCGTGCGGCTCGGGGCGCACCTCGCCGCGGGGACGACCGTCATGCACGAGGGGTTCGTGAACTTCAACGCCGGCACGCTCGGGACGTCGATGGTCGAGGGCCGCATCTCGGCGGGCGTCGTCGTGGGCGACGGCTCGGACATCGGGGGCGGCGCCTCCATCATGGGGACGCTCTCGGGCGGCGGGCGCGAGGTCATCTCCGTCGGCCAGCGGTCGCTCCTCGGCGCCAACGCCGGCCTCGGCATCCCGCTCGGCGACGACTGCGTCGTCGAGTCCGGCCTGTACGTCACCGCGGGCACCAAGGTCACCGTCGTCGGGCAGCACGACGCGGCGGGCGAGCCGCTCGTCGTCAAGGCGCGCGAGCTCGCGGGCCGCTCCGGCCTGCTCTTCCGCCGCAACTCGGTCACGGGCGGGGTCGAGGCCGTCTCCCGCACCGGAGCGGGCGTCGAGCTCAACGCGGCGCTGCACGCCAACTGAGCGGGACGTCGCGGCGGACCCCATGGCCCCTCATCGCAGCGCGCGGGCACGGACCGTGCGCGCCACCCGTCGGCGGCGCCGACCGCTGCGCGCCGCGGTCACGCTCCTGACGGTGACCGCGGTCGGGGCGGGCGCCGTCGTCGTGGCCCTCAACCGGCTCGACGACGGCACCCCCGTCGCGGAGCGGTGCGCCGCCACCGCCGACGACCGCTCGTGGTACCTGTCGGTCACGCAGGCGGACAACGCCGCGCTCGTCACGGCGACCGCGCTGCGGCGCGGGCTGCCCGCGCGCGCCGCGACGATCGGGATCGCCACCGCCCTGCAGGAGTCGCGGCTCGTCAACATCGACTACGGCGACCGGGACTCGGTCGGGCTGTTCCAGCAGCGCCCGTCGCAGGGCTGGGGGTCGGTCGAGCAGATCATGGACCCGGTGTACTCCACGAACGCCTTCTACGACGTGCTCGAGACCGTCGAGGGCTACGAGGGCATGGAGGTCACCGTCGCGGCGCAGACCGTGCAGCGCTCGGCGTTTCCCGACGCGTACGCCCAGCACGAGCCACTCGGCGACGTCGGTCGCGAGCGAGAAGCCCTGCGGCGCGAGCGAGGCCATGCGCCCGGTGTCGAAGGTCAGCGTCGCGACCATGCCCGAGAACGCGGGCAGGAGCACCTCGAGCGT
>NZ_LWGL01000168.1 GCF_001722485.1 Cellulosimicrobium cellulans
GCACTCGTCGTCCGCCGCGACGTCGAGGAAGTGCCCGAGCAGACCCGCGGTGGCGCGCGCGTCCCCGAGGGCCGAGTGGACGCCGTCGTGCACGACGCCGACCGCGGCGCAGCACGCGGCGAGCCCGCGCGAGCCGGCGAGGTAGCGGCCGGCGAGCTGCTGCGTGCACAGGCACGCGAGCGGGTCGATCGCGGCCGGGACGCCCGCGCGGCCGAGCTCGGCGCGCAGGAACCGCGTGTCGAACGCCGCGTTGTGGGCCACGAGGACGCGGCCGGCGAGGAGCCGCAGGAGCTCCGGGGCGACGCGGTCGAACGTCGGGGCGAGCGCGACGTCCGCGGCGGCGATGCCGTGGACACGCTGCGGCCCCAGGTCGCGCTCCGGGTTCACGAGGGTGCACCACTCACCCTCGACGCGCCCCGCGTCGTCGACGAGGACGACCGCGACCTCCGCCACCCGGTCGCCGAGACGCGGGGAGAACCCGGTCGTCTCGAGGTCGAGGACGGCGAACGGCACGGGCACAGTCTGCCCGAGCTGCGTGCCGACGCGTGCACCGGCCGACCGTTACCGAGCCGTGACCTGCGGCGACGGGTCAGACACATGGCGCGCCGGTGAATCGGCCCGGTCCAGATGACGCCGCCGGTTCCTCGAGGTGAACGCTTCCGGAACCTTGCGAGACGGCGGGGACAAACCCCCACAACCCGGCTTGCGGGCGTTCCAAGATGTGCGAGGCCACCCGGCCGACGACCCATCCCCGTGTGAGCGGAACATCGCTGTGACCACTGCCGACACCCTGCCTGCGCCCGGCGCGCAGGCCCTCCCGGCCTCCGAGGGGCGCGACCAGCGCCCCGCCTCCGGGCCCCCCGCACGCAGGAGCCGACTCGGCGCCCGCCGGCGCCGCACCGCCCTCCTGTGGGCGCTGCTCCTCGGCGGCCCGAACATCCTGCTGCTGCTCGTCTTCGTGTACCGGCCGCTGCTGCAGAGCCTGTACCTGTCCACGCTCCAGTGGAACCTCGGCTCGCCCGTCGCCCGCCCCATCGGGCTCGGCAACTACGTCGAGTGGTTCACCGCGCCCAGCACCCCGACGGTGGTGACGGCGACGCTCGTGTTCACCGTCGCGACCGTCGGCGGCGCGATGGTGCTGGGCCTCGGGCTCGCGCTGCTGCTCGACCGAAAGCTCGCCGGCCGCGGCTTCGCCCGCACCGTGGCGTTCGCCCCGTACGTGCTCTCCGGCTTCGCCGTCGGCATCCTGTGGCTGTTCATGTTCGACCCGCGCTACGGGCTCGTCCAGGAGCTCCTCGGGCTCGTCGGGCTGCCGTCGCCGCAGTGGTACACCGAGCGGCCCTGGCCGCTGGTCATGGTGATCATCGTCTACCTGTGGAAGAACCTCGGGTACGTCGCCCTCATCTACCTGGCGGGCCTGCAAGCCGTGCCGAAGGACCTCAAGGACGCGGCCGCGCTCGACGGCGCGTCGTCCGCCCGCACGCTGCGCTCGATCGTGCTGCCGCTGCTCACGCCCACGACGTTCTTCCTCCTCGTGACGATGCTGCTCAGCTCGCTGCAGTCGTTCGACATCATCAAGGCGATGACGCAGGGGGGCCCGCTCGGCTCGACGACGACGCTCATGTACTCGATCTACGAGGAGAGCTTCGTCAACGGGCGCGCGGGCTACGCGTCCGCGGTCGCCACCGTCCTGTTCCTCGTGCTGCTCGCGGTGACGGCGGTGCAGATGCGCTTCGTCCAGCGGAAGGTCCACTACTCATGAGCGTCGCCACGACCCAGCGCCCCGCCGAGCCCACCGACCGCACCGAGCCCGGGTCCTCCTCCGGCACGACGTCGCCCCGCCCGGCCGGCGCGTCCGGGGCGGCCCCGCGCCGCCGCCGTCGTCGCCTGCCCGTCGGCAGCTACCTGACGATGATCCTCGCGACGATCGCGCTCGGTGCGCCGCTCGTGTGGATGGCCCTCGCGAGCTTCAAGACGCCGGACGAGCTCTACCAGCTGCCGCTGCAGTGGCTCCCGGGTCAGCTCGAGCTCGACAACTACGCGCAGGCCGCCGAGTCGATCCCGCTCGGCCGTCTCCTCGCGAACAGCGCCGGCCTGACGATCGTCGGGGCGACCCTCAAGGTCGTGCTCGGGCTGTGCTGCGCGTACGCGCTCGTGTTCCTCGAGTTCCCGTTCAAGAAGGCCGTGTTCGGGCTCGTCATCGCGACGCTCATGATTCCGCCGCAGATCACGATCATCCCCAACTACACGCTCGTCGCGAGCCTCGGGTGGCTCAACACGTACCAGGGCATCCTCGTCCCGGGCCTCGCGAGCGCGTTCGGCACGTTCCTCTTCCGCCAGCACTTCCTCACGCTGCCGCGCTCGATCCTCGAGGCGGCCGAGCTCGACGGCGCCGGCCACTGGCGCAAGCTGTGGCGGTTCGTCGTGCCGATGAGCACGCCGACCGTCGCCGCGGTGGCGCTCGTGTCCGTCGTCACCGAGTGGAACGACTACCTGTGGCCGTTCCTCGTCATCGACGACCCGGCCAAGATGACGCTTCCCGTCGGCCTCACGCTGCTGCAGAACATCGACGGCATGACGAACTGGGGCGTGCTGCTCGCCGCGACCGTCGTCGTGACCCTCCCCATCCTGCTCGTCTTCCTCGTGCTGCAGCGCCGGCTCGTCGCCGGCCTCACCGCGGGCGCCGTCACCGGCTGACGCCCGCACCCGAACCCGCGCCCGGCGACGTCGGGCGCACCCCCCGCTCGGACCCCGAGCACCCTGACCCGCGCACCGACCCGGTGCACGAACCTGAAGGAGCACCCGTGTCCCACCGTCCTGTCCGGCGCGCGTCGCGCCGGTACGCCGCAGCCGCGCTCACGGCCGTCGCGGCCCTCACCGTCACCGCGTGCGCGGGCCCGAGCGTCGGGTCGTCCGGCGGCTCCGACGAGGCGACCGAGGAGTCCGTCGACTGGGCGTCCGTCGAGCCGGCGTCCGAGATCACGTGGTGGAGCAACCACCCGGGCCAGTCGCAGGAGATCGAGCAGCAGATCATCGACGAGTTCGAGGCCGAGACCGACATCAAGGTCAACCTCGTCACCGCCGGCGCCAACTACGACGAGGTGGCGCAGCGCTTCCAGGCCGCGTCGCAGACGGACGAGATGCCCGACCTCGTCATCGCGTCCGACGTCTGGTGGTTCCGCTACCACCTGAACGACCAGATCATGCCGCTCGACGACGTCATGGAGCACCTCGACGCCGACGCGGACGACTTCCAGCCCGCGCTCTACGCCGACTACGAGTACGAGGACCAGCACTGGGCCGTGCCGTACGCGCGCTCGACGCCGCTGTTCTACTACAACAAGGACATGTGGACGGCCGCCGGCCTCCCCGACCGCGGCCCCGAGACCTGGGCCGAGCTCGAGGAGTGGAACGCCGCGCTCAGCGCGCACGTGCCCGAGGGCGGCTCGACCTTCGGCCTCAACACCGGCCCGTCGTGGGGCGCCTGGTGGTTCGAGAACATGATCTGGGGCCACGGCGGCGCGTACTCCGACGGCTTCGACCTCACGCTCGACACGGAGGAGTCGCTCGCGGGCGGCCAGTTCCTGCACGACCTGTTCCACGAGTCCGGGGTCGCCACCCTCTCCGCGGAGAACGCGATGACGGACTTCTCGTCCGGCCTCATCGCCTCGACGATCGGCTCGACCGGCTCGCTCAAGGGCGCGCTCGACGCCGCCACGTTCGAGGTCGGCACGGCGTACCTGCCCGACGGCCCCGCGGGCGGCGGCACGCCGACCGGCGGCACCGGCGTCGCGATCTCGTCCTCCAGCACCCCGGAGAAGCAGCTCGCCGCGGCCATGTTCCTCGAGTTCCTCACGAACACCGAGAACACCGCGCTCTTCTCGCAGAGCACCGGCTACATGCCCGTCCGCACCTCCGCGGTCGAGAGCGACACCATGAAGGCGATCTACGAGCAGACGCCGCAGTTCCGCACCGCTGTCGACCAGCTCGCCGACAAGGCACGCATCCAGGACGACGTGCGCGTGTTCGTCCCCGGCGCGGACGCCCTCCTCAACGACGCGATCGAGCAGATCGTCATCGAGGGCACCGACCCGGCCACGGCCTTCGAGTCGATCACGCCGCAGATCGAGCGCGCGTACGAGGAGAACGTGGAGCCCTACCTGTGACGACGGGTACCCCCGCCACCGCCGGCGCGCCGCTCGTCGTCGCGCACCGCGGCAACAGCGCGGTCGCCCCGCAGAACACGCTCGCCGCGTTCGAGGCGGCGTGGCGCGCGGGAGCCGGCAGCATCGAGATCGACGTCCAGCTCACGGCCGACGGCGAGGTCGTGGTCATCCACGACGACACCGTCGACGCGACGACGGACGGCACCGGCGCGCTCGCGGGCCTCGAGCTCGCGGACGTCCTGGCGCTCGACGCAGGCTCGTGGTTCTCGCCGGCCTTCGCGGGCCAGCGCGTGCCGACGTTCGCCGAGGTGATCGACCTCCTGCTGTCCCGGCCCGGCATCGAGCTGCTGCTCGAGGTCAAGGGGTCGTGGACCACGGAGCAGGTGCGCAAGGTCACCGAGCCGCTGCGCGCGGCCGGGCTGACCGAGCGGGTCATCGGGCAGAGCTTCTGGCCCGAGACCGTCGCGGCGCTCGCCGAGGCGGACCCGGAGCTGCGGCGCGGGCTGCTCGTCTTCCAGACGGACGAGGACCTGCTCGACCGCTGCGCCGAGCTCGGCGTCATGACGTGCAACCCGCTCGGCACCCTGCTCGTCGAGCAGCCCGACCTCGTGGACCGGCTGCACGCCGCCGGCCTGCAGGTCATGGTGTGGACGCTCAACGAGCCGGAGCACTGGGAGGCCGCCGTGCGCCTCGGCGTCGACGGCATCATCACCGACCGGCCGGACCGGCTGGTCGGGTGGCTCGCGCGCGAGACGGCCCCGGCCGCCGTCTGACGGGTCAACTCCCGCGAGATGGAGGGATCCGCGCGAGACAGAGGGCGATCGCCCTCTGTCTCGCCGGATTCCCTCTGTCTCGCGGAGCCGTCTGTGCCACAGTGGGCCGCGTGCCCGGCGCCCTGACCCCCGACTTCGCCCCCTGGACGTTCGAGTCCTCCGCCTCCCCGGAGCGGCGCGCCGCCAACGACGCACGGGTGGCCGCCCTGCGCGCGGCGGGCCACGCGGTGGGGGAGGGGTGCGTGGTCTCCGACCTCGCCGAGGTCGACGCCGACACGTTCGCGCTCGGCGACCGCAGCTACGTCGCCGCCCACGCCCACGTCACCGGCGACGTCGAGATCGGCGCCGACTGCTCGGTCAACGTCGCCGCCGCGGTACGCGGACGCGTGACCATCGGCGACGGCGTGCGCATCGGCAGCCGCACGAGCGTCCTCGGCTTCGACCACGCCTTCGACCGCGTCGACGTCCCCGTCTTCCGCCAGGGCCTGACCTCGCGCGGCATCACGATCGGCGACGACGTGTGGATCGGTGCGCACGTCGTCGTGCTCGACGGCGTCACGGTCGGCCCGCACGCGGTGATCGGGGCGGGCGCCGTCGTGACGCGCGACGTGCCGCCGTACGCCGTCGCGGTCGGGAACCCGGCGCGCGTCGTCCGTGACCGCCGCACCGGCGAGCGCCCGCCGCAGAGCACGGAGCCGCCCTCGGAGCGGACACGTCCCGACCCGGACGCCCACCGCGCGCGCCGCCTCGAGCGGTTCGGCGCGGACGTCCTGGCTGCGCTCCCCGGGCTCGTCGAGAACGCGTTCGACGGCGAGCGGTACCGCGACGCACCCGGTGCGGCACCGACGGTCCGCGCGCACTGCGACGCCGTCGAGCTCGCGGCGCTCGCGGGCGGGGTGCCCGCCGGTCTGCCGCGCGACGAGCACGTCGCGCGGCTCGCCGGTCTCGTCGACGCCGCGGGCCGGATCCCGGAGCTCGGGACGGAGGCCGGCCCGGTCCCTCGCGCGGTGCCCGACGACGCGTGGCCCGCCGACCCGGAGGGGTACCACGTGCTGTGCGTCGGGTACGCGCTCGACCTCCTCGGCGCGGCCCTGCCGGCCGTCCCCGGCGCTGCGGCGTCCCCGGAGGAGGTGGCGCGCCGGCTCGCCGCGCTGCCGTGGCAGGCGAACGCGTGGGGTGCGGGCGCCGTCGTGGACACGGTCGGCACCGCCCTGACGTGGGCGCGCGAGACCGGCGTCGCGGTGCCCGACGGCGCGCGCGAGACGCTCGTCGGGTGGCTCGTCGAGCACCGCGACCCCGTCACCGGGATGTGGGGATCCCCGCGTGCCCGCGACGGCTGGCGCGAGCCGGTCAACGGCACGTACCGCCTCGTGCGCGGACCAAGCGGCGCTTCGACCCCAACATCCAGAAGAAGCGCTACTGGGTGCCCTCGCTCGGGCGCCACGTCACGCTGCGCGTCAGCGCGCGGGGCATCAAGACCATCGACCGCAAGGGGATCGAC
>NZ_LWGL01000169.1 GCF_001722485.1 Cellulosimicrobium cellulans
TGCCCGGCCGCCCGGCGCGGCGCTCGTGGACGACGACGGCACCGACCGCCGGGTTGGCGAGCAGACCGGGCAGGAGCGCGGGCCAGCGCTCGCGCACCTCGTCCCCGGCGAGACGGCGCGGTGCCCGGGGGAACCACACCATGCCGAGGTTGCCCGACCCGACGACCGCCACCTCGGGCAGCTCCGCGCCTGCCTCGGCCGCGGGCCGTGCGCGCTCGGTGCGGTCGGGCCCGACGAGCATGCGCCCGACGTCGTCCGAGCGGTGCTCGCCGGGGCGCAGGGCGTGGAGCGCGGCGTTCGCGGGCCCCCACTCCTCGGTGTCGGGCGCCGCGGCCCGGCGCCGGCCACCCGGCCTGTCCTCCGACCGGTCGCCCGCGGTCGTGCGTCCCGGCTGCGCCATGAGCCGGCGCACCTCCGCGAGGAACGTGCGGCCGACGACCTGCTCGAACGTCGCCCCCAGCGACTGGCCGTGGTCGGAGAGCACGACGACCTCGTACCGGCGCGGCGCGACGGCGGCCACCTGCTCCCACAGGCCGAGCACGCGGTCGAGCCCCTCGAGGGCCCGCATGGACTCGGGACGCAGCGGGCCGGCGTGGTGGGCGATCTCGTCGTGGTCGACGAGGTCGACGCACACGACCGGGGTACCGCGCACGAGCTGCTCGGCCACGAGCGTGGTGTTGAGGTCGCGCAGCACCACGTTCGTCGCGGCGCGCAGCACGGGGTACCAGCCGAGGCGCGAGACGCGCGGCCGCACGCCGCGCACGGCCTGCTGCCAGCCCTGGTACAGCTCCTTGACGAGCTCGCCCGCCGCCACCACGACGGCACGGACCAGCACGAACGGGCCGGCGAAGAACCGGACGAACGGCTGGCCCGGTCCGAGCCCCGCCGCCGCGCGGCTCATGACGAGCAGCGTGGTCGCCGCGTCGCCGGAGAACATGGTGGACACCGCGGCGCCCCCGCCCGCGAGCAGGCCTGCGCCGTCGCTCGCGCGTGCCTCGACGGCGGCGGCGTCCGCGGGCCGGTTCGTCACGACGAGGCGGCCGAGGTCGCGCGACCACCACCGGAACGCGGGCACGTGCTCGGTCGTGCCGTGCAGGATCCCGAGCGTGCTCGCGGGCGTGGTCGCCGGCACGCGGGTCCACCACGTGGCGAGCCGGTGGCTGCCGCTGCCGAGCCACCGCGCGAGCGTCGGGACGAGCCCCGCCTGCAGGGCGTAGTCGAGCGTGGGCCGCGCCACGCCGTCGAGCATGACGACCAGCATCCCCGCGGGCCGCCCGTCCGGCCCCGGCGCCGAGCCGTCCGTGCCGGGGAGCGGTGCTGACGGCGACCGGTCCGCCCGCCGTCGCGCCCGGCGCAGGAGGTCGCCGAGCACGTACTCGTTGTCGCTCGCGCCGACGAGCCAGCGCCCCACGGCCATGACCACGCCCGCGACGAGGAGCACCGCGAGCACCGCGGCCCACGACGCGGTGCGGAAGCCGGGCAGGTAGGTCAGCGCCGCCCACGCCACGAGCACCTGGGCCGCAACGCCGGACACGAGCGCACCGACGACCCCGAGACCGTGCGCCACCCGCCGCAGCGCGGGGCGCAGTACGACGTCGCCGACACCCACCGCGAGCGCCGCGAGCAGGAGCGAGCCGGCCGCCGTGACGTCGACGCCGGGGACGAGCCACGCCGCGACGCCCAGTCCGGCCGCGGTCGACACGAGGGACCACAGCGCGCCGCGCACGTCCGCCGCGGTCACGGCAGGAGCCCGTCGCCCGGTCCCGCGGCGCGCGTCGGTCATGGGCCCATGATGCGCGACGAGCGACGCCCGTGCGCGGCTCAGCGCGCCGGCGGCGCCTGCCGGTGCTCGTCGCGCCCCCAGCGCTGCGCGTCGGGGACGTCGAGCGCGTCGCACAGCGCGTGCCACACGACGCGCGGCTCCACGCCGTCCTCGACGGCCTGCGCGGCCGTGCGGTCGCCGAGCTCGGTGAGGACCTGATCGCGCGCGAGCGTGCGCCCGTAGGCGTCGCCGAAGACCTCGTCGACCAGCTCCCAGAACTCGCGGTAGCGCACGGCACCAGCCTGCCACGTGCGCGGGGGCGTGGCGCACGGTCCTCTCCGGGCAGCGCCGGTGCCCGGGCGCGTGTGGGTGGTCGCGGCGAGAATGGCCCGGTGACGCCCGCACCGCCCGACCGCCCGCGCGGAACCTCGGCCGGCCCCTCGACCGGCCCCTCGACCGGCGCCGAGGGGGGCGACCCGCTCGCGCGGTTCGCCGCGCCCACGCGCGCGTGGTTCTCGGGGGCGTTCGACGCGCCGACCGCCGCCCAGGCGGGTGCGTGGGACGCGGTGTCGGGCGACCGGCACGCGCTCGTCGTCGCGCCCACCGGCTCGGGCAAGACGCTCGCGGCGTTCCTGTGGTCGCTCGACCGGATCATGACGACGCCGGTGCCCGAGCGCGAGCAGCGCCTGCGCGTGCTGTACGTCTCCCCGCTCAAGGCGCTCGCGGCGGACGTCGAGCGCAACCTGCGCTCCCCGCTCGCGGGCATCCGCCAGGCCGCTGTGCGGCTCGGCCGCGAGGTGCCGGACGTCGTCGTCGGCACGCGCACGGGCGACACGCCCACGACGGAGCGGCGCCGGCTCGCGACGCACCCGCCGGACATCCTCATCACGACGCCGGAGTCGCTGTTCCTCGTGCTCACGTCGCAGGCCCGCGCGGGCCTCGTCGGTGTCGAGACCGTGATCGTCGACGAGATCCACGCCGTCGCGGGGACGAAGCGCGGCGCGCACCTCGCCGTGTCGCTCGAGCGGCTCGACGCGCTGCTCGAGGCGCACGAGCGCCCGCCCGCGCAGCGCGTCGGCCTGTCCGCGACCGTCCGGCCGGTCGAGGCGGTCGCGACGTTCCTCGGCGGGCACCGTCCCGAGGCCGAGGGCGGGCGCGAGGTCGTCGTCGTGCAGCCGCCGGCCACGAAGCGCATCGAGGTCGACGTCGTCGTCCCGGTCCCGGACCTCGCGGACCTGTCGGCGCCCGTCCCGGGCGCGTCGCCGGGAGCCGCGTCGGGCCCCGGTCCCGGCGCACCGGGCGCGACGGCGAGCGGCCCGGACGGCCTCCCGGCGCTCGTCCCGCTCCCGCCCGGCGAGCGGGACCTGTCCGGCCCGGCGACGTCCCGGCCCACCGGGTCGGACCTCGCTCGCCCGGCGCGGCCGTCGGTGTGGCCGCACGTGGAGGAGCGCGTCGTCGACCTCGTGTCGGGGCACCGCTCGACGCTCGTGTTCACGAACTCGCGCCGCGGCGCCGAGCGGCTCACCGCGCGCATGAACGAGCTGTGGGCCGAGCGCCAGGGCGAGGACGTGCTCGACCCCGGGACGGTCACGGCCGCGCAGATCCAGGCGCAGTCGGGCGCGAGCTCCGGCGTCGAGCCCGTCATCGCGCGCGCCCACCACGGGTCCATGAGCCGCGCGGAGCGCACCCGCACCGAGACCGAGCTCAAGGACGGGCGCCTGCCGGCGGTCGTCGCGACGTCGAGCCTCGAGCTCGGCATCGACATGGGCGCGGTCGACCTCGTCGTGCAGGTGGGCGCGCCGCCGTCCGTGGCGTCCGGCCTGCAGCGCATCGGCCGCGCGGGCCACCAGGTGGGCGCCGTCTCGCACGGCGTCGTGTTCCCGACGCACCGCGGCGACCTCGTGCCGTCCGCGGTCGTCGCCGAGCGCATGCGCACGGGCGGCATCGAGGAGCTCCACGTGCTGTCCAACCCGCTCGACGTGCTCGCGCAGCAGGTCGTGGCGATGGTCGCGGTGGACGCCTGGACGGTCGACGAGCTCGCCGCGGTGGTGCGCCGCAGCGCGCCGTACGCGCACCTCGGCGACGCGTCGCTGCACGCCGTGCTCGACATGCTCGCCGGTCGCTACCCGAGCGAGGACTTCGGCGAGCTGCGCGCCCGCATCGTGTGGGACCGTGCGTCGGGGCGCCTCACGGGGCGGCCGGGGGCCCTGCGCCTCGCGGCGACGAGCGGCGGCACGATCCCGGACCGCGGGCTGTACGGGGTGTTCCTCGCGACGGACACCGCGGCCACGACCGGCGGGGACGACGCGGACGGCGACGGGTCGGCCCGCGAGCGCGCCCCGCGCGGCGGCAAGCGCGTCGGCGAGCTCGACGAGGAGATGGTCTACGAGTCGCGCGTGGGCGACACGTTCACCCTCGGCTCGAGCACGTGGCGCATCGAGGACATCACCCCCGACCGCGTGCTCGTCACGCCCGCGCCGGGGATCCCCGGCCGCCTGCCGTTCTGGAAGGGCGACTCCCCCGGCCGCCCCGCCGAGCTCGGCCGCGCGCTCGGCGGCTGGGTGCGCGAGACCGACGCCCTCGTCGCGCGCGACGCCGACGCCGCCCGCGAGCGGCTCGCCCAGGCGGGGCTCGACCCGTGGGCGGCGGACAACCTCGTCTCCTACCTCGACGAGCAGCGCGCGGCGACCGGCCGGGTCCCCGACGACCGCACGGTCGTGGTCGAGCGGTTCCGCGACGAGCTCGGCGACTGGCGCGTCGTCGTGCACTCGCCGTACGGCGCGAAGGTGCACGCGCCGTGGGCGCTCGTGCTCGCCGCGCGGCTGCGCGAGCGGTACGGGGTCGACGCCGCGGCGATGCACGCGGACGACGGGATCGTCCTGCGGCTGCCGGACACGGGAGACTCGTGGCTCGACGCGGCGCCCGCCGAGGCCGACGGCGCAGCCCGCCCGGGCGGGGACGCCCCGGTGCCCGTCGAGGACCTCCTCATCGACGCGGACGAGGTGCTCGACGCCGTGCGCTCCGAGCTCGGCGGGTCGGTGATGTTCGCCTCCCGCTTCCGCGAGGCCGCCGCCCGGGCGCTCCTGCTCCCCCGCCGCCGCCCGGACCGGCGCCAGCCGCTGTGGCAGCAGCGTCAGCGCTCGGCGCAGCTCCTGTCGGTCGCGTCCCAGTACCCCGAGTTCCCCATCGTGCTCGAGGCGGCGCGCGAGTGCCTGCAGGACGACTTCGACGTCGCCGCGCTCACCGGCCTCATGCGCGACCTCGAGCACGGCCGCGTCCGCCTCGTCGAGGTGACGACGCCGACGCCGTCGCCCTTCGCCCAGTCGCTGCTCTTCGGGTACACCGCGCAGTTCCTCTACGACGGCGACGCCCCGCTGGCCGAGCGCCGGGCCGCGGCGCTCTCGCTCGACCCGACGCTGCTGGCCGAGCTGCTCGGCGGCGACGGCGTGAGCGCCCAGCTCGCGGACCTGCTGGACCCGGCGGCGATCGAGCGGACCGAGGCGGAGCTCGGGGCGCTCGCCCCCGAGCGGCAGGCGCGCCACGCCGAGGACCTGTGGGACGTCCTGCGCCGGCTCGGTCCGCTCACCGCCGACGAGCTGGCGGAACGCACCCGCGCGGACGTGCGGGTCGCCGTCGGCGAGTGGCTGCGCGAGCTCGAGTCCGCCCGCCGGGTCATCGCCGTGCGCCTCGCGGGCGTGCCCGACGAGCGCGCGCGCCAGTGGGCGGTCGTCGAGGACGCCGGGCGCCTGCGCGACGCGCTCGGCGTCGCCCTGCCCGTCGGCATCCCCGAGGTGTTCACCGAGCCTGTGCCCGACCCGCTCGGCGACCTCGTGCGCCGGCACGCGCGCACCCGCGGGCCGTTCAGCGCGCACGACCTCGCCGCACGTCTCGGCCTCGGCGTCGCGGTGGTCGTGCACGCCCTCGAGCGGCTCGAGGCGGCCCGGCTCGTCGTGCGCGGGCGCCTGCGCCCGGAGTCGATCGGCGGGACGGGCGACGACTGGTGCGACGCCGAGGTGCTGCGCGTGCTGCGGCGGCGCTCGCTCGCGGCGCTGCGCGCCGAGGTCGAGCCGGTGCCGTCCGAGACGCTCGGCGTGTTCCTCCCGCGCTGGCAGGCGCTGGGCGGGCTGCGCGGGACGGACGGCGTGCTGCGCGTCGTCGAGCAGCTCTCGGGTGCTGCGGTCCCGGCGTCGGCCCTCGAGACGCTCGTGCTGCCCGCGCGCGTCACCGACTACACGCCCACGATGCTCGACGAGCTGACGACCGCGGGCGAGGTCGTCTGGTGCGGCCACGCGGCCCTGCCCGGCTCGGGCGGCGGCGACGGGCTCGTCAGCCTGCACCTGGCCGAGTGGGCGCCGCTCACGCTGCCCGACGAGGCGCCCGTGCCGGACGGCGACCTGCCGCAAACCCTGCTCGACCTCCTGCGCGGCTCGGGCGGGTACTTCCTGCCGGCGCTCGCCGAGCGGGCGGGCGCCGACGTCGGCCCGACGCTCGACGCCCTGTGGGAGCTCGTGTGGTCCGGCCACGTGACGAACGACGGCCTCGGCGCGCTGCGCTCGCGCCTCGGGGCCGCCGGCGGAGCGCACCGAGCCCCGCGCGCGCCCACCCGGGCGCGGCCGATGG
>NZ_LWGL01000017.1 GCF_001722485.1 Cellulosimicrobium cellulans
CGCTGCGTGCGGGACGCGAGCACCGGGGGTGTCCCGAGTCTGCGAGAGCGGTGATTCGGATCGGTAAGCGGTCTGTTTCGGCGCTCGGTCCGGCGCGTTGCGGGCGTGTGACACGCCGCGTGCGGCGACCGGGCCGGGCCGTCACGGGTGGACGGGCGCCCCGTCGGGGCCGCCCGCCGTCGGGCGCGGGGCGTCCGACGGCACCGGCTGGCCGGCGGCGCTCGGCGCGGCCCCGCGCCCGCCGCTGAGGACCGCGCCGACGACGCCGGAGACGACGAGGACGAGCAGGGCGAGCTGGACGCCGACGGCGAAGTGGTCCGCCTCCGCGCCCGGGAGCGGGAAGTCGCCCGCGTAGACCGCCCGGCGGGCGTCGGCCGACAGCGGCGCCGTCGAGACCGCGAGGGCGACCGCCGTCGTGACCAGGAACCCGGCGTTGAGCAGGGTCGAGCGGATCCCGTTCGACACGCCGCGCCGGTTCGTCGGGGTGATGAGCATGATGAGGCTCGTGTTCGGCGTCATGAACGTCCCGATGCCGAGCCCCAGGAGCGCGAGCGACACGTAGGCGCCCACGGCCACGGTGTCGGTGCGGACCGCGACGGCGAGCGAGGCGGCGGCCACGACGATCATCACCATGCCGGCCACCGCCAGGCGGGCGACCGGCACACGGCCCACCAGCCGCCCCGCGACCTGCGCGGCCACGATCGTGGACAGCGGGGCGACGACGACCATCGTCGCGACCTCGAACGCCGACGCGCCCTGCGTCGCCTGCAGGTGCGTGGACAGCAGCAGGATGACCGCGTACTGGCTGAACCCGGAGACGAACACCGCGGCGTACCGCCGCCCGAGGCGCGGAACCCGGAAGAGCGACAGGTCCACGAGCGGGCTGGCGACGCGCGTCTGCGTCCCCACGAAGACCGCGAGCAGGACGAGCGCTCCGCCGACGAGCAGCGGCGCCGTCGGACCGGACCAGCCTGCCGCCGACCCGGCGGACATGCCGGCGACGAACAGCGACAGGCTGCTCACGAGGGTCAGCGACCCCACGACGTCGACCCGCTCGCGCCCGGTCCCGGGACGCCCCGGCACGAGGCGGAGCGAGACCAGCAGGCTGAGCAGCGCGACCGGCCCGGACACGAGGAAGATGACGCGCCAGTCCGCGAGCTCCGACGCGAGGCCCCCGACCACCGGGCCGAGCGCCTGGCCGAACGCGGCGGACGTCGCGTTCATGCCGAGGGCCGCCGGCAGACGCTCGCGCGGGAAGACGTCGGTGAGGATCGCGGTGGTGTTGGTGATGATGGCCGCGGCGCCGACGCCCTGCACGAGCCGCGCGACGACGAACGCCCCCGCCCCCTGGACGAGCCCCGCGGCGAGGCTGCCCACGAGGAACACCAGCACGCCCACGACGTAGATCCGCTTGCGGCCGAAGATGTCCGACAGCCGGCCGAACACGATGATGAGCGCGGTCATGACGAGCTGGTAGGCGAGGATGAACCACGTCGTCTCGGCGGGGCTCGCGCCGAACTCCCGCGAGACCTGCGGGAGCAGGATCGTGAGGCTCGTCGCGCCGACGAAGACCAGCACGACGTTCACGCTGGTCGCGACGAGGACCGGCCAGGCGCCGCGCTCGCGCGCGGCGCCGCTCACGAGCCCTGGCCCGTGAGGACCGGCTCGGTGGCGCGCTGCGCGCGCTTGAGCCGGGCGATGTGCTCGAACACGGCCGGGACCTTGTCCCGCGCGAAGGGGAAGGTGGCGCGCAGCTCCTCGACGCGGTCGAGGTCGAGCTCGGCGTGCAGCACGTGCGGTGCCGTGTGGGCGGGCGCGACGTCGACCAGCTCGCCGTGCGGGCTGACGACGCACGAGAGCCCGAACGAGCTGGTCGAGCGCCCGTCGACCGTCTCCACCCCGGCGCGGTTCGCGGCGACGGTCCAGGCCTGGGCGTCCTTGCCGCGGATCTGCAGCTCGTGCACGAAGTGGCCCTCGCGCGCGCCCATGGAGCTGACGAGGACGAAGACCACCTCGGCGCCCAGCGTGCGCGCCGCCTCCCAGTACTCGGGGAAGCTGCGGTCGTAGCAGATCAGCGTCGAGAAGCGCGCCCCGAACGCCTCGAAGAGGACCGGGCCGGAGCCCGGCTCGAAGAACAGCTTCTCGTCGACGGGGACGCCCGAGCCGGAGCCCTGCGGGATCGACGTCTTGCGGTAGGTGGGGACGGTCGACCCGTCGAGCGCGGTCCCGGGGACGAGCCGTCCCTGCGCGTCCACCACGACGGCGGAGTTGTACAGGGCGCCGTCCTCCGCGCGCTCGTACATGCCGAGGACCACCCCGACGCCGAGCTCGGCGGCGACCGCGGCGAACGCGGCCGTGGTCGGGCCCGGGACGGGCTCGGCCCAGGCCGTGTAGGCCTCGTCGCCCGTGAGGCCGAAGTACGGGGTGGTGATGAGCTCGGGGAAGAGCACGACGTCGGTACCGGGGACGGCGGCCTCGCGGAACAGCGCGAGCAGCCCGGCGACGGCCTCCTCGCGGTCCGCGGGGATCGAGCCGGTCTGCACGACGGCGACGTTGAGCGGCATGGTGCTTCCTTTCACGGGGTTCCGGGGGCCGGCCGGCACCCGGGCGGAGCGTCAGGCGGCGGGGACGACCTGCGACGGCAGGACGAACCGCACGTCCGGCTCGGCGGCGAGACGGGCGAGGAACCGGTCGGCGACGTCGGCGTAGCAGGCCTGGCCCAGCACCCAGCCGGCCCAGCTGAGGCCGAGGAAGCGCGGGCCGACCTCGGCGACGTCGGCGAGCAGCCGGTCGACGGTGTCGTTGAGGAGCTGCTCGTAGTCCTGGAACGTCCCGCCGCGGACGTAGAGCTGGAACGAGTCCTCGGTGTCGAGGCCGAACGGCACGGCGTACAGGCCGGCCGCGGCGCCGTCGAGCGCGACGGGACGCTCGTCGACGGTCCAGTCGCCGAACCACGTGACGCCGGACTCGCGCAGGACCTGCGTGGTGCGGTCCGTGCACCCGCGCTCCGGGCCGAACCAGCCCGTGGCGTCGAGGCCCGTGGCCGCGCGGACGGCGTCCAGGGACCGGGCGACGTAGTCCCGCTCCTCCTGCGGGGTCATGCCGGAGTCGATGACGGACGTCGCCGCCTCGCCGCGCACGACGACCTCTCCTGCTGCGCTCGCGACCCGGCGCGCGAGCCCGGGAACCTCGCGGCAGCCGTACGCGTCGAGCGCGACGGCGGTGGGCACGCCGTGCCGGTCGGCGGTCCGCAGGAGCCGGTCCAAGCCGTTCGTGAGGCCGAACTCGTACTGCGAGACCTTGGCGACCTGCCCGCGCTCCGGACCGCCCTTCGGCTCCGGGTACGACCCGCCGACGCCGCCGGGCATGGCGGCCGGGCGGTACTGCCCCTCGGCGTTGACGTCGAGGTAGTACCCGGCGTGCAGGAGGACGGAGACGGTCAGGGGGGCGGGGCCGTCCCACGGCTCGCGGTGCGTGTCGTAGCCGTGCGGCAGCGTGGGTGCGAAGACGGTCGTGCCGGGCGGGTTGATGTCGATGTGCGTCATGCGCTCGCTCCTGCGTGCTCGTCGAGCAGCGCGCGCGAGAACGCGACCTGCTCGTCGTAGAAGTTCTCGAGGTAGTGGTCGGTGATGGCGCCGGCGGTGGTCACCCAGACGCGGTCGTCGCTGCGCACGTGGTCGAAGATCGCCTCGAGGTACGCGGCGGCGTTCGGCTGGCCCATGACGAACGGGTGCGTGGCGAGGCACACGACACGCCCCTGGCCGTCCTCCTCGGCGTCACGCAGCAGGCGGTCGACCTGGGCCTTGGCGAGGTCGACGAGGTACTGCTTGGGGTGGCTGCGCGCGAGCACCATCGGCACGTCGTTGAGCGTGAACGAGTAGGGCACGCTCACGAGCCTCTTGCCGGACTCGGTGAGCAGGGGGCGCGGCTGCTCGTCGTGGACAAAGTCGGCGAAGTACGTCATCCCGTGCTCGACCATGATGTCCGCGGTGCGGTAGGTCGAGGAGATGCGCGGCCCGAGCATGCCCTTGATGGGCCGCCCCGCGTAGTAGGTGAGGGCGAGCTGCTGGCTCGTGGCGAAGAACTCGTGCTCCTCCTCGGGCGTCTTGCCGTAGAGGGGGCGCAGGTTGGAGATGCCGTGGCTCATGATCTCCCAGTCGCGCTCGAGCATCGCGTCGCGGATCTCGGGCTGCTCCTGCAGGAGCGCGAGGCTGAGGGAGACGGTCGACGGCATCGCGTAGCGGTCGACGGCGCGCAGCATGCGCCAGAACGCGGTCCGGTTGCCGGAGTCGCGGTGCATGTAGTGCTCCGCGTCGGGCGGGGTGACGCGCGCGGCCATGCGCCGTCCCTCGGGGGCGAGCCAGTCGTAGTGCTCGACGTTCGGGGCGTGCCAGAAGGCGACCGTCCTGCCGTCCGGCCAGGTGACGCGCGGCCGGTCGGCCATCGGTGAGTAGAGCATCCGCTCGTTGGGGGTGAGCATCGGTACCTCCGTTGCTGGGCAGGGCGGAGCAGGCCTCGCGCCGGGTGGCGCGAGAGCCGTGCGAGGAAGAGGGGGTCGGCGGTGCGGCGGTTCAGGCGACGTCGGCGTCGCCGGCGCCGCGGAACCGCTTGCCGACCGTGTTGACCAGCAGGACGAACAGGCGGTCCGTGAGCAGGCCGAGCGCCCCGAGGACGAGGATCGCGGAGAAGACGTCGGGCACGTTGGTCGATGTCATGCCGTTGTTGACCATGACACCCAGGCCGGTGGAGGCGCCGAGCATCTCGGCGGAGACGACGGTCATGAACGCGTTGCCCATCGCCACACGGGCTCCGGCCGCGATGTACGGGACGCTGGCGGGGAGCGTGACCCAGGCCATGCGCTGCCACCAGCTCGCCCCGGTCACCCCGGCCATGCGCACCATGTCGCGCGGCACCTTGGTGGTGCCCTCGATCGTGTTGAGGGCGACGACGAACACGCTCGTGTAGACGATGAGCAGGATCTTCGCGCTCTCGCCCGTGCCGAACCACACGAGCACGGGACCGAACCACGCGAGCGGCGGGACGAACCGGAAGAAGGTCACGAGGGGCGCCGCGAGGCCGGCGGCGACCCGGCTCCCGCCGAGCAGGAGCCCGAGGAGGACGCCCGCGAGAGAACCGACGAGGAAGCCGGCGACGATGCGGGTCAGGCTCGCACCGACCGCCTCGCCGAGCGTGCCGTCCGCGAGGTTCTCGCCGAACGCCTCCGCGACGGCGAGCGGACCGGGGAACAGCAGAGGCACGCCGTAGGCACGGGCGCCCCACTCCCACAGGGCGACGAGGACGACGAGCGAGCCGAGCAGGACGCCGGCCCGGCGCAGGGCGCGCGCGACCTGGGCCCCCGTGACGACGACGCGGCGCGGGGCGCGCTCGACCGTCGAGGTCGTGCCGAGCGTGGTGGAGACAGCCATCACCGGACCTCCCGTCCTGCGTAGTACTTCTCGAGGAACAGCGTGCGCAGCGCGAGGAACGTGACGTCGAAGAGGTACCCGACGACGCCGAGGACGAGGATCCCGGCGAACATCGTCGCCGTGTCGGAGAACGTCCTCGCGCTGTAGATGACGTACCCGAGCCCGGACTGGCCGATGATCATCTCGGCGCCGATCACCGCCATGAACGACAGCCCGAGCGCGAGACGGGCCCCTGCCATGACGTACGGGACCGCGTTCGGCACGAGGATCCGCAGGAACGTCCCGGCCGGCGACGAGCCGACGGCGCGCGCCATGCGCAGCTTGTCGGGCTCGACCGCGGCGATGCCGCTGATCGTGTTGATCGCGACGGGGAACAGCGCGGCGTACACGACGACGAAGAGGATCGACGGCTCCCCCACGCCGAGCCAGATGGTCGCCGGGACGATCCACGCGATCGGGGCGACCATGCGCAGGAAGTTCAGGTAGGGGTTGAGCAGCGTGCGCACCGGGCGGAACGAGCCGATGCCCGCACCGACCACCAGGCCGGCGGCCGCTCCCAGGACGAAGCCGAGCACCGCCCGGCGCAGCGTGTCGACGACCTGCGGCCGCGTCTCGGGGTCGGTGACGAGCTCGCCGAGCGCGCCCGCGACCGCGGTGGGGGCGGGCAGGACGAGCGGGTTGGCGGTGACCATCGACGCCGCCTGCCACACCACGACGGCGATGCCGACGCCGGCGACACCGAGGAGCGCGCGACCGACCCGCGGCGACGTGACGGGCGACGGCAGGGCCGGGGCGCTCATGCCGCCTCCGTCAGGTCGCCGAGCGGACGCCGGGCCTTGGCCGCCGTCACCGTGGCCTCGAGGCGGTCGACGAGCGCGTTGAGCTCGGGGCCGCGTCGGCGCGGGCGCGGCAGGTCGACGTCGACGACCGAGTGCAGGTACGCGCGCGGGCCGGCGCTCATCACGCCGACGCGGTCGGCGAGGATGACCGCCTCGGCGATGTCGTGCGTGATGAACAGGACCGTGCGCCGCTCGCGCTCCCAGATGCTCGACAGCTCGAGCTGCAGGGAGGTGCGCGTCTGGGCGTCGAGCGCACCGAAGGGCTCGTCCATGAGGAGCATGCGCGAGTCGGTGACGAGGCCGCGCGCGATCTGCACGCGCTGCTTCATGCCGCCCGAGAGTTCGTGCGGGAGCTTGTCGGCCTGGTGCGCGAGCTCCACGAGCTCGAGGACGTGCTGGCCGCGCCGGCGGCGTTCCGCCGTGCCGACGCCCGCGACCTTGAGCGGGAACTCGACGTTCTGCCGCACCGTGAGCCAGCCGAGGAGCGACTCGTGGCCCTGGAAGACGACGGCGCGGTCGGGGCCGGGTGCGGTGATCCGCTCGCCGGCGACGAGCATCTCGCCCGCCGTCGGCCGCTCGAACCCGGCGACCTGGTTGAGGATCGTCGTCTTGCCGCACCCGGAGGGGCCGAGGAGCACGAAGAACTCGCCGGAGCGGATCTGCAGGTCGACGTGCTCCATGACGGGCGGCAACGAGCTGCGATAGCTGTAGGAGACGTCGCGCACGTCCAGCAGCGGCGCGGCGGACGTCGTCGGGGGAACAGTCATGGGACACCGTCCTGGGGATCGAGGACTCCCGGCGGGACCGCCGGCGACGTGCTCACGCTAGGAGCGCGACGTTGCCCGTCCCTTTCCCCGCTGTTTCCGCACCGTGCCCGGCGCGTTTCGCCGGTGTAACCCGTCAGCCGTCGAGGTCGCGCAGGCGTGCGGAGGCCTCGGCGGCCGCCTCGACGACGACCTCCGCCAGCCGGGCGATCGTGTCGTCGTCGGCACGCTCCGCGAGGTAGGCGACCGAGAGCGACCCGGCGGGGCGCCCGTCGCGGTCGAGCACCGCCGCCGCGATCGACGCCGAGTGCTTGACCCGCTCGCCGTCCGAGCGGGCCCAGCCCCGCTCGCGCGCGACGCGGACGCGTTCGCGGATGACCTGCTCGTCCGTGACCGTCGACGAGGTCAGCCGGGGGCGCGGCAGGCGCAGCACCTGCTCCACGTCCTCGTCGGGCAGCGCGGCGAGGATGACGATGCCGTTCGCCCCGACGACGAGCGAGACGCGCTCGCCGAGCGTCACCGAGATGCGGATCTCCTGCATGCTCTCGACCTGGCCGACGTAGCAGCGCTCGTAGCCCTGGCGGGCGCTGAGGGTCGTGGTCTCGCCGGTGAGCGCGGCGAGGCGGGCGATGACGGGCGTGCCGGCGGTGCGGAGCGCGTCGCGGCGCCGCGCCTCCTGGCCCAGCCCGACGGCCGCGTGCCCGGTGCGGTACCGGCTCGTCGCCGGGTCCTGCACGGCGAAGCCGAACTGGCGCAGCTCGACGAGGACCCGGTGGACCTCGCCCGTGGAGATCGACGTCGCGGTCGCGATCTCCTGCACGCTCAGCGGGTGCGCGGCGTTCGTGAGCTGCTGCAGCACGAGGAGCGTCCGCGCCGTGGTGGTCGCCCCGGAAGGACCGCCGTCCATGAAGTGCTCCCCTGCTCGTGCCGCGTCGTCCGGGGGCCGAGCCTAACCCTGCGTCCGTGCCGGACCGGCGGACGCGGCGCCCGACGGCACGGCGCGGCGCCCGGCCCCTCCCGGCCGGGCGCCGCGTCGGCTCAGCGGAAGCGGCGCCCCTCGTCGCGCCGGTACGCGACGACCGCCAGGGCGGCGAACAGCGCCGTCCAGCCGATCAGCACGGGCCACGCCCACGGGTTGGCCGGCTCGCCCGTGAGGGCCTGGACGAGCAGGTCGCGCCCGGCGCGCGTCGGCGTCGCCTGGGAGATGCCGTCGAGCCAGTCGGGGAACAGCATCGGCGGGAGGAACAGGCCGCCCGCGAACGCGAGCGGGAACAGGATCACCTGCACGACGGGCAGCGCCGCCTTGGCGGAGAGCGAGTACCCGATCGCCATGCCGAGCAGGACGAACGGGACGGAGACGAGCAGGATCGTCCCGACGCCCGCGACGAGCTCCGTCACCGTGACGGACGCGTCCGTGAACAGCCACCCGATGAGGACGAGCGGCACGAGCCCGAACAGCGCGAAGATGCCGCCGTTGAGCACGCGCGCGATCATCCGCGGCGCGGGGCCGGCGGGCAGCGACCGCAGGAACGGGTCGAACGGGAGCTGGCGGTCCTCCGCGACGCCCAGGCCGTACGTGAACAGGCTCGCCGAGCAGACGGCGAACAGTCCTAGCGCTGCGACGGAGGTCGTCGCCGCGACCGGGTCCTGCGCGACCGCGGGCTGCGGCACGACGAAGAAGAACATCGCGAGCGCGGGGAACAGCAGGTTGCCGAGGACGGCGATCGGCACGCGCACCGTCTCGAGGAACTGGTACTTCAGGTGCAGCCACGTGAGCCGCACCGCCCCCGGTCCTCCGGTGCCCGTCGCGGGGACGGTCGTGGTGCTGGTCGTGGTGCTCATCGGGATCCCTCCGCCGTGTCGTCGTGCGCGACCATCTCCTCGAACGCCTCCTCGAGGCTCGCGCCGCGGATCTCGAGGTCGCGGAAGTCCGTGCCGGACGTGACGAGGTCGCGGACGAACGCGTCGGCGTCGGGCGTGTAGAGCTCCTGGCGACCGTCGGCGAGCGTCTCGGCCCGCACGACGCCCGGCCGCGCCGCGAGGTCGACGCCCGTCCGCACGGCGACGCGGCGCAGCGACACCCGGCGCAGGATCGCCTCGAGCGTGTCGTCGGCCTTCACGACGCCCTGGTCGATGACGACGACGCGCTGCGCGAGCGCCTGCACCTCCTCGAGGTAGTGGCTCGTGAGCAGCACGGTCCCGCCGCCCGCGTGGTACGTGCGGATCGCGTCCCACAGCGCCTGCCGGGCGCCGACGTCGAGGCCGGTCGTGGGCTCGTCGAGCAGGACGACGCGCGGGCGTCCGACGAGGGACAGCGCGACGGCGAGGCGCCGCTTCTGCCCGCCGGACATCGCGCCCGTCTGGCGGCCGGCGAGCTCGCTGAGCCCGAACTGCTCGAGCAGCTCGCCGGTCGGGACGGGGTCGGGGTAGTGGCCGCCGACGAAGTCGACGACCTCGCGCACCTTGAGCGTCGCGGGCAGGCCGGTCTCCTGCGGCGTGATGCCGAGGCCGAGGCGGCTGCGGGCATCGCGCGGGTCGCCACCGAAGAGGCGCACGGCGCCCTCGTCGGGCCGGCGCTGCCCGCTGACGAGCGAGAGCAGCGTCGACTTACCGGCGCCGTTCGGGCCGAGCAGGCCGACGAGCTCGCCCGAGCCGACGGTCAGGGAGACGCCGTCGAGCGCGACGACCTTGCCGAAGCGCTTCGTGACGCCCTGGGCGGTCACCAGGGGCGCCGCGGGGTCCGACGGCGCGTGCGCGGCGCGCGCGGCGGCGCGCGGCGGGGCGGGAGGTGCGGTCATGATGCGGTTCCTCTCAGGAGGGACGTCAGCGTGGCCGTGTACGTCTCGAACGCGACGCGGCCGGCGCCGGTGAGCCGGAGGTAGGTGGCGGGCGTGCGGCCCTCGTGGGTCTTCGTGACGTGGACGTAGCCCGCGTCCTCGAGCTTGCGCAGGTGGGTCGACAGGTTGCCCGCGGTCATGTCGAGCAGCTTCTGGAGCTTGGGGAACGACAGCTCGTCCCCCTCGCCGAGCGCGGCGAGCGTCGCGACGACGCGCAGCCGGGCGGGTGCGTGGATGACCGGGTCGAGCTCGACGTCAGGCATCGGCCACCTCCGGCGACCGTCCGCGCAGGGTGCGTGGGCCGTCGAGCGCGCGCCGGCGCCGTCGGGCGCCCAGGAGGTGCTCGATCGCAGCCATGACGAGGAAGCCGCCCCCGCCGAGGAGCGCCATGACGAGGTAGGTGTGGGGCAGGCCCGCGAACGTGGCGACCGCCGCGACGAGCAGGATCCACACGCCCAGCACGAACAGGCGCGTGTCCTGGAACGCGGCGGACCCGCCGAGGTAGAGCAGCCCGACGACGACGCACGCGAACGCGTTGCTCGCGAGGGACATCACCTCGTCGGACGCGCCTGCGCGGGCGAGGCCGCCGAGCACGAGGCCCAGGGTGAGGAAGCCGAGCATCCACGACCAGCCGTAGAGCGCACCCGTGCGGGCGCTGACGCCGCGCGTGCCGGCCGTGCGGCTGACGCTGTGGACGATCGTGAACGCGACGGCCGCGATGATCGCCCCGCCGAAGACGGCGAACGCCCACGGCTCGGGCTGGCTGCCGTCGCCCTGCTCGCGCGAGCTCACCCACAGGCAGAGGTAGCCCGCGAGCCACGCGACGCCCCACGCCAGGTAGAGCAGGCGGCCGTCGGGCTCCGTCGCGGTGCGCGCCCGGTCCTGCTGCTCGCGGATGAGCCGCAGCGACTCCGCCGGGTCGAACGCCTCGTCGTCGGGTCGGTCGCCTGTCATGGTTCTCCTTCGGTGCCAAGTGGTTTGCGGTGCAAAGTAGTTTCCATGATGCCCTGGTGATGGCGGTCCTGGCAAGCACTGCGGGCGATCTACGTCCGGCCTACCGTCGAGGCACGTCCGACCGCCGACCGGAGGGAGCGTCGTGGGACTCGCCCTCGTGTACGCCGCGGTGGGTGTCGTGACCGTCGCGCTCGCCCTTCTCGGCCGCCGCGTGCAGGGATGGCCGGTCTCCGAGCCCCTCGTCGGGCTCGTCCTGGGCGTCGCGCTCGGCCAGCTCGGCGCGCTGGGCGGGACGGGCACCCTGGGCTGGGACGAGAGCCGGCGCGACACCCTGCTCCTCGAGTCGTCCCGGCTGCTCCTCGCCGCCTCGGTCATGGCCGCCGCGCTCCGCTTCCCGACGTCCCGGCTCCGGGAGGTGTGGCGCCCCGTCCTCTGGCTCCTCGTCATCGCCATGCCCGTCGCCGCCGTGGCCTCCGGCGCGCTCGCCCTGGCCGCCGGGCTCCCCCTCGCGCTCGCGGCCGTCGTCGGGGCCTGCCTGAGCCCGACCGACCCCGTCCTCGCCGCGTCCGTCGTCTCGGGCGACCTGGCGAAGCGCTCGCTCCCGGGTCGCCTGCGCGCCGCGCTCACCGCCGAGAGCGGCGCGAACGACGGCCTCGCCCTGCCGCTCGTGGCCGTCGCCGTGTCGTTCGCACTGCCCTCGCGGGACACCGGGAACGAGCTCGTGCGCCTCGCCTGGGAGGTCGGCGGCGCGGTCGCGATCGGGATCGCCCTCGGTCTCGCCACCGCGGCCGGACGGCGCGCCGCGACACGCCACCACGACCTCGACGACGGCCCAGCCCTCGTGCTCACCCTGCTGCTGGCGGTCGCGGTCCTCGGCGTCGCGCGGGTGGCGCAGACGGACGGCGTGCTCGCCGTCTTCGTCGCCGGCCTCGCCTACGGGGCCCGCACGGACGCGGCGACCCGCGAGCGCCAGGACACCGTCGACGAGGCGGTGAACCGGTACGCCGTCGTCCCGTTCTTCGCGGTCGTCGGCGCCGCGCTCCCGTGGGCGGACTGGGCCGCGCTGGGGCCGGGCGCCGTGGTGCTCGTCGTGGGCGCGCTGCTGGTGCGGCGCCTCCCGGTCGTGCTCGCGCTGGCGCCGGCGCTGGGGATGTCGCGGCGCGACGCCCTGTTCGCCGGCTGGTTCGGCCCCATGGGCGTCTCCGCGGTGTTCTACCTGGCGCACGCCCGTGACGAGGGCGTCGCCGACCCGCGGGTCTTCGCGGCCGGGATGCTCGTGGTCGTGGCGAGCACCGTCGTGCACGGCGTCACCGCCGCGCCGGGGGCACGGCTCTACGCTCGCCGGACGTCGTCGTAATGTGATATCACTTTGCTATACGACGATGCGCGGCCGCGACGGCCGCAGGAGAGGACGACGCCATGACCGAGACCGCCGCCCCACCGCAGGAGTCCGTCGGCGGTGAGCCGACCGGGCGCCCCGTCGGCCACGCCGGCACCCGCGTCGACGTGACGGAACGACCCGCCTGGTCGCTCGGCGCGGGCGGCGCGATCCTCGCGCTCGTCCTCGCCGTCGTGCTCTTCGGCGCCGGCGTCGTGCTGTTCGCCGTGGCCACCCCGGGTGCCGTCGTGGGCGCGATCCTGTGCTTCGTCGTCGGTGTCGGGCTGTTCACGGGCGTCTCGGTCGTCAGCCCCGGCCAGACGCTCGTCGTGCAGCTCTTCGGCCGCTACCTCGGCACCATCCGCCGCACGGGCCTCGTCATGACCGTGCCGCTCACGACGCGCCGCCGCGTGTCCGTGCGCGTGCGCAACTTCGAGACGAGCGAGCTCAAGGTCAACGACGCCGACGGCAACCCCATCAACATCGCGGCCATCGTCGTGTGGCAGGTCGCCGACACCGCCAAGGCCAGCTTCGCGGTCGAGGACTACGACGACTTCGTCGTCGTCCAGGCCGAGTCGGCCCTGCGCCACGTCGCGATGTCGCACCCGTACGACGACGCCGACGCCGGCGAGGAGTCGCTGCGCGGCGCGACCGAGGTCGTGTCCGCCGAGATCGCGGCGGAGGTCGCCGAGCGCGTCGTCGTCGCCGGGGTCGAGGTCATCGAGGCCCGCATCTCCAACCTCGCCTACGCGCCCGAGATCGCCCAGGCGATGCTCCAGCGCCAGCAGGCGGGCGCCATCATCGCGGCCCGCTCCCGCATCGTCGAGGGCGCGGTCTCCATGGTCGAGGACGCGCTCGCACGGCTCGAGCGGGACGACGTCGTCGTCCTCGACGACGAGCGCCGCGCCACGATGGTGTCCAACCTCCTCGTCGTGCTCTGCGGCGAGAGCCGCGCTACGCCGGTCGTCAACGCGGGGTCGCTCTACCAGTGACGGGCGCGGAGCCGGACCTGCCCGACGACGGCGAGCAGCCGTCGTCGGGCACCGGCGCGCCCGAGGGCGCGGCGCGGCCGCGGAAGGCGCAGCGCAAGTCCGTGCTGCTGCGGCTCGACCCGGCCGTGCATGACGCGCTCGCCCGCTGGGCCGCGGACGACCTGCGCAGCGTCAACGCCCAGGTCGAGATGCTGCTGCGCCGGGCGCTCGCCGACGCCGGGCGGCTGCCCCGCGACGTCTCGCCCGTGCGCCGGCCGGGCCGCCCGCCGCGCGCGCCGTGACCCCAGAGGCTCCCAGGCGACGTCGAGGGGCCGTGCGGGTGGCGGTGCTATAACCGGACGGTGCCCCACCAGCCCGCTGACGCCGTGCCGTCAACCGTCGTGACCCCCGAACCGCCGGTCGGCACCGCCCCCGTGCGCCCGGAGCGCGCGGCCCGACGGCGCATCGCCGCGGAGATCTGGATCGTCCTCGGCCTGAGCCTCGGGCAGTCCGCGGTGTACGCGCTCATCAACATCGTCGCGCGGCTCACCGCGGACACCCCGCTCCGGGAGCAGTCCGCGAGCCTCAACGTCAGCCAGTCCGCGCGCCCGTACCTCGACCTGACGTACCAGTTCGTCGGCATCTTCTTCGCCGTGCTGCCCGTGGCGCTCGCGCTGTACCTGCTCAGCGCGCGCGGGCGCTCGGCGGTCCGAGCGATCGGGCTCGACGGAGCCCGGCCGGTGCGTGACGCCGGTTGGGGGTTCGCGCTCGCGGCCGCGATCGGGATCCCCGGTCTCGCGTTCTACCTGGTCGGACGCGCCATGGGCATCACCGTGGAGGTCCAGGCGTCGGCGCTCAACGCCGCGTGGTGGACCGTCCCGGTGCTCCTCCTGTCCGCCCTGCAGAACGGGCTGCTCGAGGAGGTCGTCGCGGTCGGGTACCTGCACGAGCGCACGCGCGACCTCGGCTGGGGGCGCGTGAAGTTCGTCGTGTGGAGCTCGCTGCTGCGCGGCGCCTACCACCTGTACCAGGGCATCGGGCCGTTCATCGGCAACGTCGTCATGGGCGTCGTCTTCTCCTGGTGGTACACGTCCCGGTGGGGACGGCACCGCGTCATGCCGCTCGTGATCGCCCACACGCTGCTCGACGTCGTCGCGTTCGTCGGGTACGCGCTCCTGCCGCTCGAGTGGAAGCAGTCGCTCGGCCTGGCGTGACGACGGCGGCCCGGGGCTCGTGGAGGACTGCGGCGGTCAGGCCCTGATCGCCAGGCAGGAGTCGACGACGCGCCAGTCGCTCGGCGCCTCGAGCTCGACGTCGCCTCGCGCGTCGTAGGTGGCGCCGACGACGTGCTCGGGGTCGTCGCTCGTGGTCGTGACCCGCGGCCCGCCGCACGCGCTCAAGAGGTACTCGGCGTCGTGCTCGATCCACACGCAGAGGCTTCCCGGGGCGTCCGGCTGCTCGACGAGGAAGTACGCGTAGCCGCCCTCGTCGTGCAGCAGCCGCGTCTCGCCGACCTCGGGGGCATGCGGGCTCGCGACGCCGACCTCGTCGTCGGGTCCGGCCTCGGCCTCGAACACGCGCGAGGGCTCGCACTCCGAGCCTCCGGCGCTGCACGCCGCGACAGTCGCCACGAGGAGGACCGCGAGCGCCGGGGCGAGTCGCGTCCTGAGACCGTGCGGCTGGTCGAGTCGTCGGTGCATCCGCCATCCCGTCGTCGCGATCGAAGGTGGCCCACGAAATCAAAGCGTCAAGGAATCGGCAAATCGACGTCTACGCTGTGCTCGGACCACGCGCGCCCGTGCCGGCGGAGCGGGACCCGTCAGCCGCTGCGGCGAGGAGTCAACCTTCCTGCTCCCCGGTGCGTTGTAGCAGGTGATGAGGACGGTCGAACTGGAGGACCAGGTGCAGCAGGGGGCCGGGGCGACGGAGCTCGGGGTCGAGGCACTGCTGCCGCTCGGCGGCGCGCGGTCGCCCGAGGTGGAGTTCGAGGCGTTCGTGCGGGACTCCGCCTCCGCGCTGGAGACGACGGCCTATCTGCTCGCCGGTGACCGGCACCGCGCGCAGGAGCTGACCCAGCAGGCGTTCGAGCGCGTCTGGCGCGCCTGGCCGCGGGCCCGCCAGGACCCGCTGCCCTACGCGCGGCGCGTGCTGGTGAACCTCCGCGTCGACCACTGGCGGCGACGTCGCCGCGAGCGCCTCGTCGAGTCCGTCCCGGAGTCCTCGCAGGCGTCGGCCGAGGACGCCGTCGTGCAGCGCGACGAGCTGGTGCGCGCGCTCATGGCCCTGCCCGTGCGCCAGCGCCGGATCGTGGTGATGCGGCACCTGCTGGACCTGTCCGTCGAGCAGGTGAGCACCGAGCTGGGCGTGACGCCGGGGACGGTCAAGGCCAGCGCGTCGCGCGGCCTCGCCGCGCTGCGCGTCGTCCTGGGAGAGGAGGAGCGGTGAACGACGACCGCCTTGCCGCCGCGCTGCGCGACCGCGTGCGCCGCGCCCCGATCCACTCGGACCTCGAACCCGGGGCGGTCCTCGGGCGGGCTCGCCGGACTCAGGCACGACGCCGGACGCTCGGCGCCGCCGGGTCGCTCACCGCGGTCGCCGCGGTCGCGGTCCTGGCCGTCCCCGCGCTGTCGGACGTGACCGGCACCGACCGGTCCCGCGACGTCGCGGCGACGATGGCCGGCCGTCCGGCGAGCACGCCGGAGCCCGGGACGACCACCACCGCGCCGGGGCCGGCACGGGATGTCAACGGCGTCCGGGCTTGCAGCGGGTTCTCGAACTCGAGCACGGGGAACAGTGCCACGGGCTTCGACGAGAACGGTCGCCCCGTCGAGGTCAGTGGTCTCGAGGGATGGTGGAACGGCACACCGGCTAACGCCGACGGCGGCATGCTTCCCGTCGAGGAATGGCCGCAGCAGATCCTCGACCACCCCGCGACGGTGACGCTCGAGACGGTCGACGGCACGGTGCTCGAGTCGTTCGACCGCCGCACCTGCACCGGTGTCACCGACTACGTCCCGCCACCGCTCGACCAGCTCCCGCCGGACGCGATCGTCGTGCTGGACGCCCAGACCGGCGAGGTCCTCGCCGAGCACCCGCTGAACACTCCCGACTCGTAACCGGGGCAAGCAGACTGATGAGACCGACGACGACAGGACGAGGATGAGGCGCGCGGTGGTCCTCGGACTGGTCGGCTTCGGGCTCCTCGCCCTTGGGGTGTACGTCACCACGTGGCCCCGGGACTACCACGGCGGCTCGGCCTGGCACTACGAGAATCAGCGAGAGCTCACCGTGGAGGTCTGGAGCCGGAACACGATCCACGCCAACCGCGAGTACCTCATCGCGGCCGCGATCGGCGCAGTTGCGGGCCTGGCGAGCCTGATTTGCGAGCGCCACCCACGCGATGCGGGCGTGGCGTGGGTGGCGCGCCGCGAGCGGCCCACGTCGGACGAGAACGGCGCCGTGACATCCAGCCTCGAGGCAAGGAGTCTGCTGTGACCCGGACCAGACTCATCGTGGGCTTGCTGATAGGTACTGCGGCGATCATGGCCGTGCTCTTCGTGCCGGTCGTCACCGTGGAGCTGGACGAGACAGCCGTCCCGACCGCGGCTCAGGCGCGGCTCCCGGAGTCGATCACGATCGCGTCGAGCGGCGTCGACTGCGCATCGGGTGGGTGTTGGTTGGACCTCGCGGTCGCACCGGACGGGGCGACGGCTCTCGATGAGCTGCTCGCGATGGATGGTCGCTGCGAACCGGTGAGCGTGCTCGATCGACGGGTCGTGTGCGCCGACGTCGATACCAACCAGGACGACGTGGTTATCCACGTTTCCTTCAGGCGAGCGCTTGGCCTCTAGTCGACGAGACGCGGTAACCAAGGACCTGCGCATCTCACTCCTGCTGACGCCGGAGGGGTGCAACAGCTCGGGTGGAACCTCCTGAGGGCAGCAACCTGAGTCACTGCGATGGCCGAACAGTGGAACCTCGGGTCGGTCTGGCGCGTGTGGGTGTGCATGAGTGAGCGGGGGCCGGTGTGTCGGTCGAGTTCGAGGTGAGCGCGGGGGTCGGCCCGCCCGACGTACCGATCGAGGTGGTGCGGTCCCGGGCCGACCGTGACGATGCGTTCGTCGCGTTCGTCGACGAGCACGGCCGGACGTTGCACCGGATCGCGTTACTGCTGACCGGTGACGGGCACCGGGCGGAGGAGCTGCTGCAGGCCACCCTGGAGAAGACCTACCGGTCATGGGACCGCGCGGCCGACGGCGACCCGCTCGTCTACGCGCGCCGCATCCTGGCGAACGCGCGGATCGACGCGTGGCGGCGCTCGCGGCGGCTCGTGCCGCTCGCCGACGAGGCCGTGCAAGCGGGGCTCGGCGCGCGCCCGGACGGGAGTCGACAGGTCGAGGTCCGCGACGAGCTCGTGCGGGCGCTCCGGACGCTCCCGGTCAAGCAACGCCGCGTCGTGGTGCTGCGCCACCTGCTCGACCTGTCCGAGGCCGAGGTCGCCGACGAGCTCGGTGTCCCGGTCGGCACGGTGAAGTCCACCGCGTCGCGCGCCCTCGCCGGGCTCCGAATTGCCCTCACCACCCCGACCGTCCCGGAGAGGAACCACGATGGACACTGACGAGTCCTTCGCGCGCGAGCTCCGCGCACTCGCGGACACCTCGGTCCCCGGCACCCATATCGCCGGCGTCGACGCCCTGGCGACGGTCAAGCGGCGCACCCGCACACGCCGCATCCGGCAGGCGGCCCTGTCAATCGTGGGTGCCGTCGTCATCGGCGCGGGCGTCGTCGGGTTCTCCACCGCGCAGACCTCCGACGTCGACGTGACCCCCGCCGAGCCGACCGCGACGGCTTCCGACCCCGCAGCCGGCGTCGACCTCACGCCCGCACCGGGGATCACCCAGATGCCGAGCGACGCCCGCACCTACGAGAGGCACGACGGCGTGACGATCGTCGACTCCGGCCTGGACTCCTGGGTCGACGGCGAGCGGTTCGTCCTCGCCCTCCACCCGACGTCGTCCGTCGAAGTCATGCCGCATGTAGGGGTCTACTCCATCAAGAACAACGAGCTCACCGGACTCATCGACGACCCCGCGCTTCCGGATGCCGACTGGCTCACGGTCGTCGGCGGCCCCAGCACGATGCAGAGCGCGGACGGCACGCAGTCCCTCGTCTTCAGCTGGACCACTTCCGCACCATGGCGTGTTGCGCTTCGAGACTACGTCCCTCTGCCCGATGGCCGATCGCTCCACGCCTTCCCCACCTCCCGGGTCACCACCCAGTCCGCCGCCTCCTGGATGCGCACAGACTTCGAACTGTTCGTGGCCCGTTTCGCGGCCACGCCAGACACCCCACTCCCTGCCGTCCGTGCGCTGACGTACTTCATCCCGTCCGAGAGCAAATCAGGTACGGGCGACTGCAATCCGGGTGAGACGTGCACGGTCGTCTGGGACGGGCAGACCGTGACCCCAGTGCCCACCCTCGGACATATGGAACACGCGGCGACGACGTCCGCCGCGCAGGCTCTCGCCACCCTCGAGCAGTTCAAGATCCCCTCGAGCCACGACATCTTGTCTACGTGCACCAGCGCCCGCGCAGCGTGGGAGGACAAGCACGGCATCACCGGACGAGAGATCGACCGTACGACCCAGTGCTACCTCGACGTCTACGACGAGTACGACCGCCGCATCGCGATCCAGGAGGACGACGCATGAGCACCGCGCCCGCTGGCTGGTACGCCGACGCCCAGCGAGAAGGTTACGAGCGCTGGTTCGACGGTGCCGGGTGGACCGACGAGAGACGCCCGGCCAGCGTGCCGGAGAGCCGGACGCGCTCCAGGGCGACGGGCTGGGTGCCGGTGACCGTCGCGTTCATGGCGCTGCTCGCCGTGATGTGCGGCGGGGCGTACCTGCTCGCCGAGATCGTCCTGGACACCTCGGTCTTCGCAGCGTCGAGACCGTTGCGCGGCTGAGCGTCTGGGAGGATCCGCCCATGGCCATCGCCGACCGCAGGATCGGAGCACTCGAACGTCTGGCTCGGTGGTGCCGCGTCGCCGCGGTGGTGCTCGGCCTGGTGAGCGCCGGAAACCTCATCGCCTGGGCGAACCGGTGGTACGTGACGGAGCAGCTCGCCCGGTCGCTGGGGAGCGAGGACCGGGACTTCGCGGTGTGGGTGTACGAGCGCATGGTCCTCGCGCACGAGGCCCTTCTCACGGGCGTCCTCCTGGCCCTGGCCGCGGTCGCCGTAGCCGTTCTCGGGCGCCGGATCGACCTGTGGGCCCGGCGCGCGTCGTGACCCGCACGTACGCTCGGGACGGCCCTGCCCCTGCACGCTCGGAGGACGCGTCCCCATGACCCTGACCCGCTCCATCCTGCTGTTCGCCGCCGCGCTGTTCGAGATCGGCGGTGCGTGGCTCGTGTGGCAGGGCGTCCGCGAGCACAAGGGCTGGATCTGGATCGGTGCGGGCGTCGTCGCGCTGGGGCTGTACGGGTTCTTCGCGACGTTGCAGCCTGACGCGAGCTTCGGGCGCATCCTCGCCGCGTACGGCGGGGTCTTCGTCGCCGGGTCGCTCCTGTGGGGCATGGTCGTCGACGGTTTCCGGCCCGACCGGTGGGACGTCACCGGAGCGCTCATCTGCCTCGTGGGCGTCGCCGTCATCATGTACGCCCCGCGGCCGGCCTAGGGCCACGCCCCCTTCTCGGCGGGCTCCAGCGTCACCTCGCCGTCACGGACGACGATCTCCTCGTCCGGGCACACCGGACCGTCGAGGAGGAGGGCGTCGCCGTCCTCGAGCTTCACCGTGACGTCGCCGGGCGTGCACCCGTAGTCGAGAAGTACGGTCCCGCCGAACTCGTCGACCAGGAACTCCTCGTCTCCGGTCAGGACCGTCACGTCACCCGGTCCTTCGTTGACGACGGACAGATCACCGGCGTCTCCGCACCCGGCCACGCCGACGGTCATGGCCACCACGACCGCAGCCCGCACGGCGACGAGCCCACCGTGCGCACTCCTCGACCGTCCGGTCACCCCGCACCTCCGCGCCCGAGCCGCTACGCCGTCCCTGCGAGGGTAGCGGCAGCGCTCAGCCGTTCGAGCGGCGCCCGCCGGGAACCGCTGGTACGTTCCGGGAACCTGCTGGTGGAACCGGCCGAGAGGAGGCGCGACCGCCCCTTCGCAGCGACAGGACGACGTGGGACGTCCTCCTGACGGGCGCTGCTCCAGCCGTGGCGCGACGGCCACGCTCGGCAGAGGAGGAGCCCAGTGCTCCATGGCGTAGAGACGTGGTTCGAGCAGCGGACCTCGGTGAGCGACCAGTGGTGCCGGTACCAGCTCGCCGAGGAGAAGAGCGGGTCGCGCGTGAGCGTGGTCCTGCCGGCCAGGGACGAGGAGGCGACGGTCGGGGCCATCGTCTCGACGCTGCGCCGGGAGCTCGTCGAGACTGTGCCGCTGATCGACGAGATCGTGGTCGTCGACTCGTGGTCGGTCGACCGGACGGCGCAGGAGGCCCGCGACGCCGGGGCCCGCGTGGTGCAGCAGGCCCAGGTCCTGCCGGAGGTCGGCGACCTCCCCGGCAAGGGCGAGGCCCTGTGGAAGTCGTTGTTCGTCACCGAGGGCGACATCGTCGTCTTCGTCGACGCCGACCTGCGGGACTTCGACGAGCAGTTCGTCGTCGGGCTGCTGGGGCCGTTGCTGACCGATTCGCGAACCCGGTTCGTCAAGGCGTTCTACGACCGCACGCTGCACACCGGCGAGCAGGTGCTGCCGGCCGGTGGTGGGCGGGTCACCGAGCTCGTGGCCCGTCCCCTGCTCAACCTGTACTGGCCCGCCCTCGCGGGCTTCGTCCAGCCCCTCGCCGGTGAGTACGCCGGGCGGCGCAGCCTGCTCGAGCGCGTCCCGTTCCTGTCCGGGTACGGCGTCGAGATCGGGATGCTCATCGACATCGTCGAGGAGGCGGGCCTCGGGGCGATGGCCCAGGTCGACCTCGGGCGGCGCGACCACCGCAACTCCTCCGACGCGGCGCTGGGCCGGATGGCGGCACAGCTGCAGCTCGCGATGCTGGCGCGGCTGCACCGGTACGGCCGGGCGCTGCTGACCACCGAGCCGGAGATGACCCTGACGCAGTTCGCGCGTCACGGCGCGTCGTTCCTGGCGGAGACGCACGAGGTCCGGATCACGGAGCGACCGGCGATGGTGAACGTCCCCGCGTACCGCGAGCGACGCGTCCTGGAGCACCCGTGACGCTGACGGTGCTCGTCGACGCCGGGCCGTGGCTACCCGTGCCGCCGCCCGGGTACGGCGGCATCGAGACCGTCGTCGCGACGCTCGTCCCCGCGCTGCGGAACGCCGGGGTCCGGGTCGTCCTCGCCACCGTGGGCCCCAGCACGCTGGAGGCCGACGGCTACGTCCGCGTCCTGGACGAGCCACGGTTCCGGTCGATCGCCGCGCCGTACAACCAGGTGTCCGGCATCGCGCACGCGCACATGCACGGCGTGCTGCGGGCGCTCGACGACGACCCGTCGATCGACGTCGTCCACGACCACCTCGAGGTGGTCGGACCGGCCGTGCTCGCCGCCCGAGGGCGGGACGCTCCCCCGACGCTGCAGACCCTCCACTGGGACCTGCGCAAGCACGCCGACTTCTACTCGACCTTCGACGGCCGGGGCCGCGTCGCGTTCGCCGCCGTCTCGCAGTCCCAGCTCGACCGCGCCCCGCAGCGCCTGCGCGAGCAGACGCTCGGCGTCGTGCCCCTCGCGGTGCCGCCCCCGCCCGACGTCGACGTCGCACCCGGCGACCACGCGCTCGTCCTCGCGCGCATCACCGCGGACAAGGGGCAGGACGTCGCGGCCCGGGCGTGCCGGCGCGCCGGCGTCCCGCTCGTCCTCGCAGGGCCCGTCGCCGGCGTCGACGACCCGCACGAGCTCGAGCGCCGGCTCGCGGACGGCGACCCGCGCCTCGAGCAGCACCCCGACGTCCGGTTCTTCGTCGACCACGTCGCGCCCCTGCTGGACGGCGACACGGTCCGGTGGGTCGGCGGCGTCGCAGGCCTGGAGAAGGAGCGGCTGCTGCAGGGCGCCCGCGTCCTGCTCGCGCCGAACCGGTGGGCCGAGCCCGGGGCCACGGGCGTCGTCGAGGCGCTCGCGCGCGGGGTGCCGGTGGTCGCGACCGCCCTCGGCGTGCTGCCCTCGCTCGTCGAGCACGGCGTGACCGGGTTCCTCGTCGACGACGAGGACGGGCTCGAGCAGCACCTCGGCAAGGTCGACACGCTCGACCGGGACGCGTGCCGGGCCTCCGTCGCGGACCGCACGCCGGCCGCGATGGCCGCACGCTACGTCGAGCTGTACGAGCGCCTGATACGGGAGGCCCCATGACCACGCGCATCGCCCTCGTCGGCGCCGGGTCCGTAGCCCGTCGCCACGCCGCCGTCCTGACGGGTCTTCCCGGCGTCCGCGTCGTCGCCGTGGCCGACCCCGTGCGTGACGCCGCCGAGGCGCTCGCCGCGCAGTGCGACGCGGCCGCCTTCACCGACGTCGAGCAGGCGCTCGACCACGGCCCCGTCGACGCCGCGTACGTCTGCGTGCCGCCGTTCGCGCACGGCCTGCCCGAGCAGGCCGTGCTCGCGCGGCGGCTGCCGATGTTCGTCGAGAAGCCGGTCGCGGCCGACCTCGCGACGGCCGAGCGCCTCGCGGCGCTCGTCGAGGAGGCGGGCGTCGTCACGGGCACGGGCTACCACTGGCGCTGCCTCGACGTCGTGCCGCAGGCGCAGGAGCTGCTCGCGCAGTCCCCGCCCTCCCTCGCGAGCGGCTACTGGCTCGACAAGCGGCCGCCGGTGGCCTGGTGGAGCGACACGGCGCGCTCGGGCGGGCAGGTCGTCGAGCAGCTCACGCACGTCCTCGACCTCGCCCGCGTCCTGCTCGGCGAGGCCGTGGAGGTGTTCGCCGCGGGCGTCCGGCAAGCCCTCCCGCCGGGTGCGGAGCCCGACGGCGACGTCGACGACGCGACCGCCGCCACCGTGCGCTTCGCCTCCGGCGCGGTCGCGACCCTCGCCGCGACGTCCCTGCTGCACGCCAAGCACCGCGCCGCTCTGCACACGTTCAGCCCCGGCCTCGTGCTCGAGCTCTCGGAGACCGGCATGGTCGTCGACGACGGCACCGCGCGCGACGACCGCCGGCCCGCGGAGGATCCGAAGGTCACCGTCGACCGGGAGTTCGTCGAAGCCGTGCGCGGCGAGCGGGACGGGACGCGCGCGCCCTACGCCGAGGCCGTGCGCAGCCACCGCCTCGGGTGCGCCGTGGCCGAGTCGGCCCGCAACGGCCGCCCGGTCACGCTCGGGTCGCCGGTGGCACCGCGGTGAAGCGCCGCAACCTGGTGGTCGTCGGGCCCGGTCGGGTCGAGCTCGTCGCGGAGGACCTCCCACCGGTGCCCGACGGCGGGCTGCTGCTGGAGACCGTGACGACGGGCCTGTCCGCCGGGACGGAGCTCACGTTCGTCAAGGGCGACCACCCCGGCCTGCGCTCCGCGCTCGACCCCGAGCTCGGGCTCTTCGTGCCGCAGGAAGGGTCGGGGTACCCGGTGCGCCGGCTCGGCTACATGGAGGTGGCGCGCGTCGCGGAGTCCCGCACCCCGGCCTTCGCCGTCGGCGACCTCGTCGCGTCCGCCTACGGCCACGCCACCGCGCACGTCAGCGACCCGCTGCGCGAGCACGTCGTCCCGCTCCCCGCCGACCTCGACCCCGTCCTCGGTGTCTACGTCGCGCACCTCGGGCCCATCTGCGCCAACGGCCTGCTGCACGCCGCCGCCGACGTCGTGCGCTCCGTCACCTCGCTCGGGCAGGGCGTGGCCGGCCGGCGCGTCCTCGTGACCGGCGCCGGGCTGATCGGGCTCCTCACCGCCCTGTTCGCCGCCGAGCTCGGGGCCGACGAGGTCGCCGTCGTCGACGCGGACCCGCGCCGGCGGGCGGTGGCCGAGGCCCTCGGGTTCCGGGCCCTGGACGCCGACGGCGACCCCGCGCTCACCGTCAAGACGCGGTGGCGGCACGGGCCCGGCGACCACGGCGCCGACGTCGTGCTCCAGTGCCGCGGCCGGCCGGACGCGCTCGCCACCGCGCTGCGCGCCGTCCGCCCCCAGGGCACCGTCGTCGACCTCGCGTTCTACACGGGCGGCGCCGACGCGGTCCGGCTCGGCGAGGAGTTCCACCACAACGGCCTCACGCTGCGGTGCGCGCAGATCGGCCGGGTGCCACGCGGGCTGGCCCCGGACTGGGACCGCCATCGGCTGTCCGCCGAGACCGTGCGGCTCCTGCGCGCACGGGGCGAGGACGTCCGACGCCACCTCGTCACCGACGTCGTCGACCTCGCCGAGGCGCCGGCGCTCATGACCGACGTCGCCGCGCGCCGGCGCCACGTGCTCTCCGCCGTCTTCACCGTCGACGCCGGGTCACGGCCCTGACGGGACCACGGAGGCCCCCGGGCGCGGCACCCGGGTCGCCGCCTGGTCGACGTGCCTCAGCCGGCCGCCTCGAACGCCCCGAGCACGACCGCCGTGACGTCGGCGAGCAGCGCGTCGTCCGGCTCGTCGTCCATCCCCGCCCGGTCGGTGAGGACCGCGAGGACGATCGGCGCGCCGTCGGGCGGCCAGACGACCGCGACGTCGTTGCGCGACCCGTACCGCCCCGCCGTGCCGGTCTTGCTCCCGACCGTCCAGCCCTCCGGCGCGCCGGCGCGGATCGTCCCGTCGCCGGTCGTGCTGCCCGTGAGCCAGGAGACGTAGACGTCGCGCACCGCGGGGTCGAGCGCGTCACCGAGGGCGAAGGCCGCGACGCCGTCGGCCAGCGCGCGCGGCGTGCTCGTGCGCGCGGGGTCACCGGGCGTGAAGTGGTTGAGCTCTGGCTCCCACGCGTCCACCAGGGTCGTCGTGTCGCCCGCCTCGACGAGCGCCGCCTGCAGCGCTTCTGGCCCGCCGATCCGCCGCAGCAGCACGTTGAACGCGCCGTTGTCGCTCTGCGAGACCGCCGCCGCCCCGAGCTCGCGCACCGTCATCGCGGTCCCCACCCGGGAACCCGTGACCGGCGACCACCCCGCGCCCTCGACGTCCTCCGCCGTCACGGGCAGCGTCTCGTCGAGCGCCGACACCGGCTGGCCCTGCAGGAGCACCCCCGCGGCGAGCGCCTTGATCGTCGACGCGTACGCGAACCGCTCGTCCGCGCGGTGCTCGACGTGGTCGCCCGTGGCGGTGTCGACGGCGTGGACGCCGACGCGCGCGTCGTAGGCGGCCTCGAGCGCGGCGAGCTCGTCCGCCACGTCGGCGCCCAGGTCCGACGGCGTGGGCGCGGGCTCGGCGGACGGCGTCGCCTCCGTCCCCCCGCTCGGGGAGGAGGACGTCGTGGCCGGCGACGGCGCGTCGTCGGCCACCGCCCCGCACCCGCCGAGGGCGAGCGCGCCCACGAGCACGAGGCCCGTCGCGCCCGGGACCGTGCCCTGGCTCCTGCGTGACATGCGCACCTCCGTCCGTCGCGCCGCCGGCGCGGCGCGACGGACCGAGGCTACCCGCGGCGGTTCAGGCGCCGCGCAGCTCGCGCAGGGCCTCGCGGCGCTCGGCCTGCGCGACCGGGTCCGGGACGGGGAGCGAGGCGAGCAGCCGCCGCGTGTACTCCTCGCGCGGGTCGCCGAGCACCTGCTCGCCCGTGCCCTCCTCGACGAGCCGCCCGCGGTACAGCACGGCGATCCGGTCGGAGAGGAGGTCGACCACGGCGAGGTCGTGCGAGACGAACAGGCTCGCGAAGCCGAGCTCGCGCTGGAGCTCGGCGAACAGCTCGAGCACGCGCGCCTGCACGGACACGTCGAGCGCGGACGTCGGCTCGTCCGCGACGAGCAGCTCCGGGTCGAGCGCGAGCGCCCGGGCCAGCGAAGCCCGCTGGCGCTGGCCGCCCGAGAGCTCGTGCGGGAACCGGTCGCCGTACGAGCGCGGGAGCTGCACCGCCTCGAGGAGCTCGTCGACGCGGCCGCGCGCGTCCTCGGGGGACGCCGCGCGCCCGTGCACGACGAGCGGCTCCGCGACGCAGTCCGCGATCGTCAGCAGCGGGTTGAAGCTCGTCGCCGGGTCCTGGAACACGAACCCGATGCGCGGCCGCACGGGCCGCAGCTCCTTGGGGCGCACGCCCCTCATCTCCGTGCCGAGCACGCGCAGCGACCCGCCGCTCACCGGCGTGAGGCCGGCGACGGCGCGCGCGATCGTCGTCTTGCCCGAGCCCGACTCGCCTACGAGCCCGAGCACCTCGCCCGGGCGGATGGTGAGCGAGACGTCGTCGACCGCGGTGAAGCCCGGGCGGCGCAGCCGACCGGGGTAGGAGATCGTCAGGCCCTTCGCCTCGACCACCGGCTCCGCGGCCTCCCAGCCGCGGGGCCGGGCGGACGCGCGCACCTCCGCACGGGCGACGCCCTCGCCGATGCGGGGCACGGCGGCGAGCAGCCGCTTCGTGTAGTCGGCCTGCGGCGCGGCGAACAGCTCGCGCGCGGTCGCCTGCTCGACCACCTTGCCCTGGTACATGACCGCGACGCGGTCGGCGAGGTCCGCGACGACGCCCATGTTGTGCGTGATGAGCACGATCGCGGTGCCGAACTCGTCGCGGCAGCGGCGCAGCAGGTCGAGGATCTCGGCCTGCACGGTGACGTCGAGCGCGGTCGTCGGCTCGTCCGCGACGATGAGGCCGGGGTCGAGCACGAGCGCCATCGCGATGACGATGCGCTGCTTCTGGCCGCCCGAGAACTGGTGCGGGTAGTGATCGACGCGCGTCTCGGGATCGGGGATCCCGACGCGTCGCAGCACGTCGATCGCCCGCTTCCGGGCCTCGCGCCGCGACACCTTGCCGTGGGCGCGCAGTCCCTCGGCGATCTGCCAGCCCACGGTGAACACGGGGTTCAGCGCGGCGGACGGCTCCTGGAAGACCATCGCGACGTCCGTGCCGCGCACCTGCCGCAGCCGCTCGCCGTCGAGCGCGACGATGTCGTGCTCGGCCGTCCCGGCCTTGTTCGACAGTACGACGGCGCCGCGCGCCGTCGCGGTGGACGGCAGCAGCCCGAGGATCGTCTTCGCGGTCACGGACTTGCCCGAGCCGGACTCGCCGACGACGGCGAGCACCTCGCCCGGCGCGACCTCGAGGTCGACGCCGTCGACCGCGCGGACCGCGCCGGCGTCCGTCGCGAACGACACCGCCAGGTCCTGGATGGTCACCACCGGGCCGCGCGCGGCGCTCCCGGTGGGAGTGGTCGTCCCCGTCGCGGCGCTCATCGCCGGCCCTCCGTCTCGTCCGACGGCCCGCTCGTGGGCCGCCCTGCTTCCCCGTCGCCGCGCGCGGCCCAGCCCTCGAGGTCGTCGAGCCCCGCCGGACCGGCGGTGAGCGTCCCGCCCGGCACGACCGACGTCTCGGCGACCTCGCCCGACACCTCGGCCGACGCCCGGCGCGAGCGCAGGCGCGGGTCCGCGAGGTCGTTGAGGCTCTCGCCGACGAGGGTGATGCCCAGCACGACGAGCACGATCGCGAGGCCCGGGAAGAGCGCCGTCCACCAGATGCCGCTCGTCACGTCGGACACGGCCTTGTTGAGGTCGTAGCCCCACTCGGCGGCCGCCGTCGGCTCGATGCCGAAGCCGAGGAAGCCGAGGCCGGCGAGCGTGAGGATGGCCTCGGACGCGTTGAGCGTCACGATGAGCGGCAGGGTGCGCGTCGCGTTGCGCAGCACGTGGCGCACCATGATGCGGCGGTGCGGGGTGCCGAGCACGCGCGCCGAGTCGACGAACGCCTCGCCCTTGATGCGGACCACCTCGGCGCGCGTCACGCGGAAGTACTGCGGGACGAACACCACGGTGATCGAGAGCGCGGCGGCGAGGATGCCGCCCCACATGTTCGACTGCCCGCCCGAGATGACGATCGCCATGAGGATCGCGAGCAGCAGGGACGGGAACGCGTAGACCGCGTCCGCGACGACGACGAGCAGGCGGTCCGCCCAGCCGCCGAAGTACCCGGACACGAGCCCCAGCAGCACGCCGACCACGATCGACGCGAGGATCGCGACGACGATGACGAGGATCGCGGTCTGCGCCCCCCAGATCACGCGCGACAGCACGTCGTAGCCGCCCACGGTCGTGCCGAGCAGGTGCTCGGCCGACGGCGGCTGCTGCGCGCCGAACGCGCCCTCCGGCGTGCGGAGCTGGCTGTACCCGTAGGGGGCGATCAGCGGCGCGAGCGCCGCGGTGAGGGCGAAGATCCCGGTGATGACGAGCCCCGTGACGAGCATGCCGCGCTGCAGGCCGACGCTCTGCCGGAGCTGGTGCACGACGGGCAGGCGCTTCCACCGCGGTCCGCGGTCGCGCGCGGCGACCGGCGCGGCGTCGGCGGTCCCGGCGAGACCGCCGGAGGTGGTGCTGGTCTCGGCGACCATGTCAGTACCTCACCCTCGGGTCGATGAGCGCGGCGACGACGTCGACGAGGAAGTTCGTCACCGCGACGATCACGGCCATGAGCACGACGATCCCCTGCACCGCGACGAAGTCGCGCGCCTGCAGGTACTCGGCGAGCTGGAACCCGAGGCCCTTCCACTCGAACGTCGTCTCGGTGAGGACGGCACCCGCGAGGAGCATCGCGACCTGCAGGCCGATGACGGTGATGATGGGGATGAGCGCCGGCCGCCACGCGTGCGTGCGGACCAGGCGTGACTCGCGCACGCCGCGCGAGCGGGCCGCGTCGACGTAGTCGGTCGACAGCGTGCCGATGACGTTGGTGCGCACGAGGCGCAGGAAGACGCCCGCGGTGAGCAGGCCGAGCGCGACGGCGGGCAGCACCGCGTGGGACAGGACGTCGCCGATCACCTCGGGGTCGCCCGTGCGGAACGCGTCGACGACGTAGAACCCCGTCGGGTCGGCGAGCATCTGCATCTCGATCTCCGCGTCGGTCGACGCGCGTCCCGAGACGGGCAGCCAACCGAGCCAGACCGAGAAGACGAGCTTGAGCAGCAGGCCCGCGAAGAACACGGGCGTCGCGTAGGCGAGGATCGCGCCGATGCGCAGCGCGGCGTCGGGCACGCGGTCCCGGAAGTAGCCGGCGACCATGCCGAGCGGGATGCCGACGACGAACGCGACGAGGAGCGCGTACAGCGCGAGCTCGAGCGTCGCGCTGCCGTAGGTCGCGAGGACCTCGGTGACGGGCCGGTTGTCGCTGATCGTCGTGCCGAAGTCGCCGCGCACGATCCCGCCGAGGTACTCGAGGTACTGCACGAGGACGGGCCGGTCGTAGCCGGCCTCCGCGATGCGCTCGGCGAGCTGGTCGGGCGTGAGGCGGCCGCCGAGCGCGGCGGTGATCGGGTCGCCCGTGGCGCGCATGACCACGAAGACGGTGGTCACGAGGATGAAGACGGTCGGGATGATGAGCAGCGCGCGCACGAGGATGTAGCTCCCGAGCCCGCCGCCCGGTCGGCGGCGGCGCCCGGCGGCCCGCGGTGCGGCCGCCTTCTCCTCGCCGACCTGCTGGTCCGCGGTGGTGGTGGTCATGTCGTCTCTTCGTCGCAGGGTTCCTGGGGGTGTCCGTGGGCACGGGAGCAGCCCGGCCTCCCCGCGACGTGCGCGGGGAGGCCGGGCGGCGCCGTCAGCCCTTGGACAGGGCCGCGTAGCGGAACTTGAAGGACGCGTCGAGCGTGTCCTCGGCCCCTTCGACGTCGGCACCGACGACAGCGACCTGCGCACCCTGCAGGTACGGCAGCGTCGACAGGTCCTCGGCGACCTTCGTCTGGATCTCCTCGATGAGCGCCGTCCGCTCGTCGGCGTCCGCGGTCGCGGCCTGCTGGAGGATGAGGTCGTTCACCTCCTGGTCGGCGTAGTGGTTGACCAGGAAGTTCTCCTCGAGGAAGAACGGCGTCAGGTAGTTGTCCGCGTCCGAGTAGTCCGGGAACCAGCCGAGCTGGTAGGCCGGGTAGACGTCGGCGGTGCGCTCCTCGGCGTAGGTGACCCACTCGGTGGTCTGCAGGTCGACCGTGAACAGGCCGTCCTTCTCGAGCTGGTCCTTGATGAGCGCGTACTCGTCGGCCGACGACGGGCCGTAGTGGTCGTTCGAGTACTGCAGCTTGAGCGTGACCGGCGTCGGGACGCCCGCGTCCGCGAGGATCTGCTCGGCGGCCGCCGCGTCGGGCGCGCCCGAGCCGTCGCCGTACATCTCCTTGAGCGGCTCGATCGCGCCCGTCAGGCCCGCCGGGACGTAGGAGTACAGGGGCGTGTAGGTGCCCTTGTAGACCTGCTCCGAGAGCTCCTCGCGGTCGATGAGCGACGCCGCCGCCTGGCGCACGGCGAGCGCCTTGGCCGGGTCGGCCTCCGGGGTCGCGGCGCCGAACGGCTGGGTGTCGAAGTTGAACGTGATGTAGCGGATCTCGCCGCCGGGGCCGTCGAGCACCTTGACGTCGTCGTTGCCGCGCAGGTCCTCGATGTCCGTCGCGGACAGGCTGCGCCACGCCACGTCGATGTCGCCCTGCTGGATCTCGAGCTTCATGTTCGACGCGTCGGCGTAGTACTTGACCGCGACCTTCTCGGTCTTCGCCGGGCCGAGCAGGCCCTCGTAGCCCTCGTACGCCTCGTACGTGACGAGGTTGTTGAAGTCGTAGCTCGTGATCGCGTACTGGCCCGCGAACGCGTTGCCGTCGACGATCTCCTGGTCCGACGTCAGGGCGTCGGCCGCGAACACGTCCTCGTCGACGATCGGGCCGGCCGGGCTCGACAGGATCTGCGGGAAGAGCTGGTCGTTCTCGCTCTTGAGGTGGAAGACGACGGTCGTGTCGTCGGGCGTCTCGACGCTGTCCAGGTTGTACAGCAGCGACGAGGGGCCGTTCGGGTCGGCGATCGCGAGCTGGCGGTCGAACGTGAACTTCACGTCCGAGGACGTGAGGTCGTTCCCGTTGGCCCACTTCAGGCCCGGCTTGAGCGTGACCGTGTACTCGGTCGGCGCGGTGAACTCCGCAGACTCCGCGATGTCGGGCTCGACGTCGGGGCTGCCGTACGGCGTGTTCATGAGGAACGGGAAGACCTGGTTCATCACCGCGAACGAGCCGTTGTCGTACGAGCCGGCCGGGTCGAGCGTGGTGATCTTGTCGGTCGTGCCGATCGTCAGCGACCCGCCGCCGCTCGCGCTGCCGCCGTCGCCGCCGTCGTCGGAGCCACCGCCGCCGCACGCCGTGAGGGTGAGCGTCGCCGCCGTGACGCCGGCAGCCGCGGCGAGGAGCCGCCTCCGGGACATCGCTGTCATGGTGTACCTCTTTCTCAGAAGTTCTCGGGGTACGAGACGCAGGTGGTGCGACGGTGCACGCACCAGGACCCCGGCCTGGTGGCGGAGTGCGGTGATTTCTAGCACGCCACTGTGTCGAGCATGTGTCAGAAGACGCATAAAGCGGGCGATATCGACGCGTCCGTTACTCGGTCGTAACCCGCCGCCCCGGGTCGTCGTCGTGACGTGAGACACATCCGCACCCACAGGGCGTCGGGTGTACAGTCCCGCCCCCTCGCCCGGGCTACGCGGGTGTCGAGCCCTCCTGCGGCGGGTCCTCGTCGTCCGTGGCGGCGTGCGCCGTGGGCGGCACGACGTCGGGCCGCGCGGCCGCCGCACCGAGCACGGACCCGCCCGTGACGACGACGCCCGCCGCGGCGGCGTGCGCCCGCAGGTCGGCGAGCTCGCGCGCGACCGCGCGGACGGCGAAGCCCGAGACGACGTGGATCGAGCCCGCGACGAACGCGTAGAGGGCGAAGACGACGGCGACGAGGCGCAGCACGTCGAACGCGTCGAGGGGCCGCGTCACGAGCAGGACCCCGAACAGCACCGAGACGATGCCGAACGCGAGGACCCACGCCCAGCCGAGGTCCCGGTTGCGCGCGAGCGCGGCCGCGCCGGCGATCGTCGTGATGCCGAGCACGAGCACCCACACGGACAGCACGTAGTACAGGGCCGTGGGCGTGAGGTCGGGCCACACCGCCACGACCACGCCGAACACGACGTTGACGCCCGCCTGCGCGAGCCACCACGCGGACCCCACCTGCTTGCGGTGCACGAACCCCTGGACGGCGACCAGCACGCCGTCGGCCACGAGGAACGCGCCGAGGACGAGACGCAGGATCGCGAGCCGCTCGAGCGGTTCGATCATGAGCAGGAGGCCGAGCACGACCATGACGACGCCCCGGGCCACCGGGAGCCACCACACCCGCCGGAACGGGTCGCGCTCGCGCGCCGCCTCCTCGGTCTCCGCCGCCATGCCACCTCCCGCGTCCGGGCCCGCCGGGCTCTCGGCCCCCGCGAGCGCTCCCATGCTAGGGAGGGCTCCGTCACACTCGCGCGCCGGGAGACCCACCGGGAAGGGCACGAGAGCGGGTGAGACATTCAGGACCAAAGGGCGATGGAGCGGACAAAAGCACACCGTCACGGCGTCCCGGCGCCTCTGCCGCCACCCGCCGAACGCGCGGAGGAAACGGCCAAATACCGCGCCTCTCCCAGTGCGGCGCCCTAGACTCGCAGCCATGTCCTCGCCCGCTCCCGAGCCGTCCGGGGGCCACCCGCCCACCGGGCCCGTGGTGGAGGTCGGCAGCCTCGCGCTGCCGCCGTCCCAGGAGGCGCGCCCGGCGACCGGAGCCCTGGAGTCGCTGCTGTCGCGGCCGGTGCGGACCGACGCGAGGACCGTGCGGATCGTCGACACCACCGAGTCGCGCGTGCGGCACCCGAGCGACCTCGTCAACCTCGTCCTGTGCGCGCTCGGCGCCGCCCTGCTCATGCTCATGTCGGTCTTCGCGCACGGCACCACCGAGGGCGTCGCGGAGGACGTGCGGAACTTCTCCGACCTGCTGTACCAGGTGCTGTTCATCCCCGTCGCCGTCCTCGAGGGGCTGCTGACGCTGTTCGTCCCGGCGGCCGTGCTCGTGGAGCTCGGGATCCGGCGGCTCGGGCGGCAGGTCGTCGAGGCGATCGTGGCGGCCGCGCTCGGCCTGCTCCTCGCCGTCGTCGTCGTGCTGGCCGTGCGCACCTGGGGCTCCGACGAGCTCGTGCGCGGCCTGTCCGTCTTCACGCGGGGTGCGTGGCGGCTGACGATCCCCGGCTACGTCGCCGCGCTCGCCGGCCTGCTCACCGCCGCGGGCACCCGCACGCGACGCCGCACGATCGCCTGGTCGTGGAACCTGCTCTTCGTGGGCATCGGCGTCGTGCTGATCACCGGCCAGGTCTCGCTGCCGGGCATCGCGATCGCCCTCCTCCTCGGCCGCATCGCCGGGATGGCCGTGCGGTACGCGTCGGGCGTGCGCAGCGAGCGCGCGTACGGCGCGGACCTCGTCGCAGGTGTGCGCCGCGCCGGCTTCTCCCCCCTCGCCCTCGTCCGCGTGCGCGACGTCACCGACGACGAGGAGCTCGCCGAGGCGGCGGAGGACCCGCTCACCGAGCTCGACGCCGAGGGGCACGTCACCTCCGAGGTCCACATCGGCGTCCTGCGCGCCCCGGGCGCCTCGCACGACGCCGGGACGGTCCTCACGGCCGACGCGACGCTCGCCCGTCAGCACCTCGGGGCCGGCCGGTCCGTCGGGGGCGCGGAGCCCGCGCCCGCCGGTCCGGGCGGTGGCGCGCCGAG
>NZ_LWGL01000170.1 GCF_001722485.1 Cellulosimicrobium cellulans
CCACCACCTCGCCGACGCGGTGGTGCGCACGCGGCGCGGCCCGCCGCTCGGCGCCCTCGCCTGAGGACGCGCCGCGCGCGCCGACGGCACCCGCACCCGCACCCGCACCCTGTCGCCGCGGACGGCGACGCCGCACCCGAAGGACCACCATGACCAGCAACGGACCCCAGACCAAGGCCCAGCGCCGCGAGGCCGCCCGCGCGGAGGCGCTCGCGCTGCGCGAGGCCCAGGCGAAGCGCGACAAGCGCAACCGCCTCATCACGATCGGCGCGCTCGTCGCCGGCCTGCTCGCCCTCGTCGGCGTGTTCCTCGCCATCTGGATCCCGGCGATGAACGACCGCGAGCAGACTCTCGACGCCGTCGCCGAGGGCGACCTCAGCCAGGTCGAGAGCCCCGCCACCTCGAACGACGAGGGCGGCATCCCCATGGGCGCCGAGGGCGTCGCGGGCACCGACAACGGCGCCGAGGCGGTCGAGATCGGCGTGTACCTCGACTACATGTGCCCCATCTGCGGGACCTTCGAGGAGACCAACGGGGAGTCGCTCGACGCGCTGCGCGAGTCCGGCGACGCCACCGTCGTGCTGCACCCGGTCTCGATCCTCGACCGCACGTCGCAGGGCTCGCAGTTCTCGACCCGTGCCGCGGCCGCCGCGGCGTACGTGGCGGACCAGGCGCCCGAGGCGATGAACGAGTTCAACGCCCTCATGTTCGCCAACCAGCCCGAGGAGGGCACCGAGGGGCTCACCGACCAGCAGATCGCCGACCTCGCCGAGCAGGCCGGCGCGTCCGCCGAGGTCGCGGCGAAGATCGCGGACGGCACGGCCGCCGAGACGTACGCCGACTGGGCCGCGACCGCGACGAGCCTCGCCACGAACAACGAGGCGCTCATCAACCCGCAGTCCGGCGGGTTCGGCACGCCGACGATCACGATCGACGGCGAGCGCTGGGACGGCAACTGGCAGGACCCGACCGCGCTGGCCTCCGCCGTCGAGGCCGCGAAGGGCTGACGCCCGTCCGGGCCGCCGGGCGAGCGGGTAGTCTGCTCTCTCGTCCGGCAGCCCGGCACGCCGCCTTAGCTCAGCTGGTAGAGCACTCGCCTTGTAAGCGAACGGTCGTCGGTTCGAGTCCGACAGGCGGCTCCGCACGAGAGAGCCCCCGACCTCGCCGGGTCGGGGGCTCTTCCGTACCTGCGGTGGGCCGGGCGTCGGCCGGCTCAGTCCTGGGCGAGCGGCACGGGCAGGAGCTCCGGTGCCTTGGGCACCCGGTGGTCGCCCGACGACGTGCCGCGGAGCCGGCGCTGGGCCCACGGCAGCAGGTGGGTGCGGACCCACTGCGCGTTCTGCCGTGCCCGGTCGAGCACCGGGGCCGGGGGGAGCGGCGCGAGCGGGTCGTCCCACGCGGCGTCGTCGGGCTCCTGGCCGAGGCCCACGAGGGCTCCCTGGGCGACGCGCCGATGGCCCTCGGGCGTGAGGTGGATACGGTCGTCGGACCACATGCGCCAGTCCTGGAGGGCGCGCATGCCCCACAGGTCGAGGACGTACGCGCCGTGCCGGCGGGCGATCGCCCACAGGTTGGCGTTGAACACGCCGACGCGGGGGCGCGTGAGGTTCACGACGGGGGAGCGCGACGCGTCGAATCCCGTCGCCAGGAGCACGTCGACGCCGGCGGCGCGCAGCCGCGCCACGGCGTCCTCCAGGGTGCGGGAGAGGCGGTCGACGTCGGCGCTCGGCCGCAGGATGTCGTTCCCGCCGCCGACGAGGCTCACGAGGTCCGGACGCAGCTCGAGGGCGGCGGGGACCTGCTCGGTGAGGATGGCGGGCAGCTTGCGGCCGCGGATCGCGAGGTTCGCGTAGCGCAGCGGCTCCGCGCCGGCCTGGACTCGGCGGACGGCGAGGTGCTGCGCCAGGAGGTCGGCCCACCCGCGCTGGTGGTCCTCCTTGCCGGGGTACGGGTCCCACAGGCCCTCGCTGAACGAGTCGCCGATCGCCACGTAGCTGGTCCACCGCGGCGGACCCTCGGGGGCGGTCGAGGCGTCGCCCGCGTGCGGGGAGGTCGTCGGGTTCTGCGTCGTCACGGGGCCATTGTGCTCCTCGGCGCGCTCAGAGGGCAGGCGCCGCCGGGAGCCGCCAGTCGACCGGGTCCGCGCCCTGCTCCTCGAGCAGCGCGTTCACCCGGGAGAACGGGCGCGACCCGAAGAAGCCCCGGCGCGCGCTGAGCGGGCTCGGGTGGGCGCTCGCGACGACGGGCGTGTCCCCGAGCATCGGGCGCAGCGTCGCCGCGTCCCGGCCCCACAGGATCGCGACGAGCGGGGCGTCGCGCGCCACGAGCGCGCGGATGGCCGCCTCCGTGACCGCCTCCCAGCCCTGCCCGCGGTGCGAGCCGGGCTCGCCCGGCCGGACGGTGAGGACCCTGTTGAGCAGCATGACGCCCTGGTCGCTCCACGCCGAGAGGTCGCCGTTCGCGGGTGCGGGGGCGCCGACGTCGTCGGCGAGCTCGGCGAAGATGTTCTGGAGCGAGCGCGGCACGGGCCGCACGTGGGGCTGGACCGAGAAGGACAGACCCATGGGGTGCCCGGGCGTGGGGTACGGGTCCTGCCCGACGACGAGCACCCGTACCTGCGCGAGGGGCCGCGAGAACGCGTTGAGGATCGCGGACGGCGCGGGCAGGTACTCGCGGCCGGCGGCGACCTCGGCGCGGAGGAAGTCGCCCATCGCGTGGATCTGCGGCTCGACGGGCGCGAGCGCCTCCGCCCAGTCCGGGGCCATGACGCTCGCGAGCGGGGGACGGGTCGTACCGGCGGCGCTCTCCACGGTCCACGAGCGTAGCCCGCACCGGCGGGGCGAATCACACCGTTGTCGTGAGCTCCGTATACCCTGGGGCCCGGACGAGCCGGTGCGCCGTCGCCGCGACGGCGACGGCAGACCCGGTGACGAGAGTGTGCAGGAGGCGACCGATGGGCGAGGCGGCGTACGTGCTCGACGGACCCGACGCGACGCAGGGGGCCGGCCGCGGCGACGCGGCGACCGGCCTGAGCGAGCGGGACCGCGAGATCCTCGCGTTCGAGCGGCAGTGGTGGAAGTACGCCGGCGCCAAGGAGCAGGCCGTCCGCGAGCTGTTCGACATGTCGGCGACGCGGTACTACCAGGTGCTCAACGCCCTCATCGACTCCCCGGCGGCGCTCGCGCACGACCCGATGCTGGTCAAGCGGCTGCGCCGCATGCGCTCGACCCGTCAGCGCGCGCGCACGGCGCGTCGTGTCGGCGGGTTCTGACCCCGCTCCTGCCGCCCTCCACGGGTGAAAGTCCGACGAACAGGGCGTTTAGCCATCGGCGTCCCCCGGGCTACCCTGTCGCCGTGACGAAGAGCCGCTACCCCTACGCGCCCGACGAGTTCGACGCTCCCGCGCCGCAGGGCGCACCCGTCGGCGTGCACCGCACGCCGCGCAGCGGGTGGAGCAAGACGTGGCCGTTCCTGCTCGTCGCCGTCGTCTTCGCGGGCCTCGCCTACGGAGGCGTCACGCTCCTGTCGGGCGGGTCGGAGGAGGCGCCGCCGCAGGCGCAGTCGACCGAGCCGGCGGCCGAGGAGACGCAGGCCCCGGCCGAGGAGACGACCGAGCCGCCGGTCGAGACGGAGGCGCCTCTCGCTCCGGAGGAGCCGACGACCGAGGAGACGCCTGCGGCGCCGGACATCGAGGGGCTCATGGCGGTCGCCGACCCCAGCGCCTACGTCCGGGTGCTCAATGACGGCGGACCGACCGGTGCGGCGGGGAGCGGCAAGGAGGCGCTCGACGCGCGCGGTTTCACGAACGTCGAGGCCGACGACTACCCCGGGGACTCCGGGGCGACGGGCAACGTCATCTGGTACACGGCGAACCGCGCTGACACCGCCGCGGCCATCGCGGCGATCCTCGGCATCCCGGCGGAACAGGTCAGCGAGCAGGCGCTGCGCTCGGGCGACGTCATGGTCGTCCTCACGACGGAGGTCACGCCCGCGGGCTGAGACCTCCCGTGCCTGACCTGGCGGTTCGTCGGAATCGGGGCGTCCTCCACCGCCGACGCGCCGACCTTCCGCGCGCGCGGCGACGCCGCTAGGCTCGGCGTACCGCGGGGCCGAGGGAGCCCTGCGGGCGACGACGCACGAGGAGATCTCGATGGCTCAGGGCACCGTGAAGTGGTTCAACGCGGAGAAGGGGTACGGGTTCATCACGCCCGTCAGCGGCGGGCAGGACCTGTTCGTCCACTTCAGCGCCATCCAGACCGACGGCTACCGCACGCTCGAGGAGGGCCAGGAGGTCGAGTTCGAGCTCGGGCAGGGCACCAAGGGCCCGCAGGCCGAGCAGGTGCGGCCGCTCTGACCCCGTCGCAGGGCGGGCGCTGACGCGTGGCGGAGCACCTCGACGCGGTCGTCGTGGGGTCGGGGCCGAACGGTCTCGCCGCCGCGGTCACCCTCGCGCGCGCCGGTCTCGACGTGCGCGTGCTCGAGGGGCAGCCCACGACCGGGGGCGGCTCCCGCACGCTCGACCTGGAACTCGCCGAGGGCCTCGTCCAGGACGTGTGCTCGGCCGTCCACCCGCTCGCGTGGGCGTCGCCCTTCTTCGAGGCCTTCGACCTCAAGGCGCGCGGCGTGGAGCTCCTCGCCCCCGAGGTGTCGTACGCCCACCCGCTCGACGGCGGGCGCGCGGGCCTCGCCTACCAGGACCTCGACCGCACCGTCGCGCACCTCGGGGGGCCCGACGGCGCGGCGTGGCGCGCGCTGCTCGGCCCGCTCGCGCACGGGTGGCGGGACACCGTCGCGGTCGCGCTCGGGGACAAGCGGTCCGTGCCCGCGCGCGTCCTGCGTCCTGCCGGCGCGGCGACCGCGGCCCGGTTCGGGGCGGCCGTGCTGGAGCAGGGCACCGCGGCCTGGGACCGCCGGTTCACGACGGAGGAGGCCGCTGCGCTGCTCACCGGAGTGGCGGCGCACGCGATCACGCCTCTGCCCTCGCTCGGCGGAGCGGGGACGGCGCTGCTGCTCGCGGCGCTCGGCCACGCGCCCGGCGGCTGGCCGATCCCGCGGGGCGGGTCGGGGGAGATCGTCCGCGCGCTCGTGGAGGATTTGCGCGCCCATGGCGGCGACGTCGTCACGGGACACCGTGTGGCCTCCCGCGCCGACCTGCCGCCCGCGCGCGCCTACGTCTTCGACACGGCGCCGCGCGTCGTCGCCGACGTCTTTGCGGATCGGCTCTCGCCCCGCGCCGTCGCGGGCCTGCGCCGGTTCCGGCACGGCGACGCCGCGGCGAAGGTGGATCTCGTGCTGTCCGGCCCCGTCCCGTGGGCCGTCCCGGAGGTCGGCCGCGCGTCCACGGTGCACGTCGGCGGCACGCGCGCCGAGATGGCGCAGGCCGAGGCCGACGTCGCGGCCGGCCGGCACGCGGGCCGTCCCGTCGTCCTCGTCAGCGACCCCACGGTGGCCGACCCGGGCCGTGAGTCCGGCGGCCTGCGGCCGCTGTGGACGTACGCGCACGTGCCGGCCGGGTCGGAGCGCGACGTCACCGAGGACGTCGTCGGGCAGATCGAGCGGTTCGCGCCCGGGTTCCGCGACGTCGTCGTGGCGTCGCGGTGCACACCGGCCGCCGAGATGAGCCGGCACGACGAGAGCTACGTCGGCGGGGACATCGCCGGCGGCGCCGTGACGATGTGGCAGATGGTGGCACGCCCGTCGCTGCGGGCGGACCCGTACGCCGTCGGGCTCGAGGGCGTGTACCTGTGCTCCGCGTCGACGCCGCCGGGGCCGGGCGTGCACGGGCTCGGCGGCTGGTACGCGGCCCGACGCGTGCTGCGCCGGGAGTTCGACGTCCGCCACGACCCCGACCTGAGCCCCGTCCCGGTGCCCGGGTAGAGCCTCGCTCTACCGCGGAGCGGCGTCGAGCTCGACGAGCGCGAGCACGACGAGGGCCGCGCTCCACGACAGCGGGGCGACGGCGGCGGGTGACCCGTCGGCGAGCACCTTCTCCGGGATCGCGCCCGAGGCGGTGCGGTGGTCGTCGACCCACCGGAGCCACTCGCGCGCGTCGGCGCGGTCGTCGGGGTCGGAGGACGACGCCGCGGCCAGCGCGTAGAGCGCCGTCTGCGGGGTCCACGAGATGCCGTCCTCGCGCCACCCGGCGCCGGGCGCGAGCCCGCCCGCCGGCCGCAGCATGTCCGTGACCGACGCGCGCCAGGCATCCCGCGCGCCGGTGAGCGGCTCGGGCTGGAACGGCGGGAGCACGAACGCGGTGGACGCGTCGCGGGGCCCGCCGGTGACGTGCCGCGGGTAGCCCTGCGGGCCGAAGGCGTCCTCGACCGCGGAGCGCAGCCGGTCCGCCGCCCGGGCCGC
>NZ_LWGL01000171.1 GCF_001722485.1 Cellulosimicrobium cellulans
CACGCGCACACCGCGACGACGCGGCCGCCCGTCTCCCGCGCCTCGTCGAGCGCGAAGCGCAGGGCGGCGTCGGCGGCCGGTGACCCGTCGACGCCCACCACGACGTCGGCGGAGGGACGGCTGCGCCCGTCGACGGGCGGGACGACGACCACCGGGGCGGCCGACCCGGCCGCGACGCGCGTGGACACCGAGCCGCACGCCGCGGCGGCGTCCGTGCCGAGACGGCGCGTCCCGACGACGACCAGCTCGGCCGTGCGCGCGGCGTCGAGCAGGACCTCCACCGGCGACCCGGACCGCAGCGTGGTCCGCACCGGCACGTCCGGGTCGACGCGCGCGGCGCAGTCGGCAGCGGCGTCGAGGACGCAGGACCCGCGCTCGCCGCCGCCCGGCGCGGGCGTCACGTGGACGACGTGCAGCGCCGCCCCGCGGGACGCCGCCTCGCGCACCGCCCGCTCGACCGCCTTGGCGCTCGTCGTGCTGCCGTCCACCCCGACCAGCACCACGCGACCGACCCCGTCGCCCGTCCAGCTCATGTCCCTCACCCCGTCCGGCCGCGTCGTGCGCGCGGACCGTCCACCTCCTGCATACCCCGGGAGCGGGTGGTAGGCACGCCCGGCAGGGGTCGCGCGGCGATCCGGGGCCGGAGGTCACGGCGGTGCAGGACCGAGGTCCCGTTCCCGGCGAGCCGGACGGGACGGCCGCCGTCCGGGCTCCGCCACCGGCTAGGTTGGGTGTCATGGGCACCCCCGACCCGATCCGCGTGTTCCTGATCGACGACCACGAGGTGGTCCGCCGCGGCGTCGCCGCGCTCCTGGAGGCCGCGGGCGACATCACCGTCGTCGGCGAGGCCGGGACGGCCGCCTCGGCGCTCGCGCGCATCCGCGCGACGCGCCCCGACGTCGCCGTGCTCGACGTACGCCTGCCCGACGGCTCGGGCGTCGAGGTGTGCCGCGAGATCCGCTCCGAGCTGCCCGAGGTCGGGTGCCTCATGCTCACGTCGTTCGCGGACGACGAGGCGCTGTTCCAGGCGGTGCTCGCGGGCGCGGCGGGGTACGTGCTCAAGCAGATCCACGGCTCCGACCTCGTGGGCGCGGTGCGCACGGTCGCCGCGGGCGGGTCCCTGCTCGACCCGGCGAGCACGGCGCGCGTGCTCGAGCGCCTGCGCCACGCGGCGGACGAGGCGCCGGACCGGCTCGAGGGCCTGTCGCAGCAGGAGCGCCAGATCGTCGCCCTCATCGGCGAGGGCCTGACGAACCGCGAGATCGGCCAGCGGCTCTTCCTCGCCGAGAAGACGGTGAAGAACTACGTGTCCCACGTGCTCGCCACGCTCGGGCTCCAGCGGCGCACCCAGGTGGCCGTGCTCGCGACCGAGCTGCGGCAGGAGGAGGCGTCGCGCGAGCGCACGGCAGGTGGCGCGGCGGTGGCGGGCGGGGGCCCCGGTGGGCAGCCGAGGCGGCCCTGACGTCTCGCCGGCGCCCGACGACGCCGGCGCGGCGCCGGGCGTGCCGTCGGGACCTTCGGCACTGACCCGTGCGCAGACCCCGCGCGACCATGGCGGTATGGAGACCACGCGGGTCGCGGCGGCAGGGCTCACGGAGCTCGCGCCCGAGGAGAGCTACGCGCTGCTCGCGAGCGTGCCCGTGGGACGCATCGTGTTCACCGACCGCGCGCTGCCCGCGATCCAGCCGGTGAACTTCGTGCTCGACGGCCCGGACGTCGTCTTCCGCACCGCCGAGGGGTCCAAGCTCGCCGTGGCCGCGAGCCGCGCCGTCGTCGCGTTCGAGGCCGACTCGTTCGACGCCGACGCCCGCAGCGGGTGGTCCGTCGTGCTCGTCGGCCGCACCTACGAGGTGACCGACCCGGCCGAGCGCGAGCGCCTGCTCGCCCTCCCGCTCGAGACGTTCGTGCCGGGCGAGCGCGACCGGGTCGTCAAGGTCGTGCCGCGCATCGTCACCGGGCGGCGCATCGCGCGCTGACGCGTCCCGTGCCGGCGCGCGGGCGGCCGGGACCTACGAGAGCGGCGCCCACCACTCGAGGCGCGTGCCGCCGTCGGGCAGCGCGACGGCCGTGCAGCCGCCGCCGAGCGACGACGCCCGCGCAGCCATGTTGCGCAGCCCCGAGCGGCGACCGCCCTCGCGGATGCCCACGCCGTCGTCGGTCACGGCGAGGCGGGCCTCGCGCGCCGTCACGCCCAGGTGCACGACGACGGCGCTCGCCCCCGCGTGCCGCGCGACGTTCGTCAGCGCCTCGCCGAGCACGACGACGAGCTGGTCCGCGATCTCGGCGGGCATGTGCGGGCCGCCCTCCGTCACCCCGGCGCCCGTCCCCTCGCCCACGACCTCGACCTCGACGTCGGGCGCGAACCCGAGCACCGTCGTCGCCGCGGCCGCCTGCGCGCGCAGCCGGTCCTCGATCGACGGCGCGTCGGGGTCCGCGGCGGTGTGCAGGGCGAAGATCGTCGAGCGGATCTGGCGGATCGTCTCGTCGAGGTCCGCCACCGTCTCCTCGATGCGCGAGCGCGCCGACGGGTCGGCGACGAGCGGCTGCACGCTCATGAGCGACATCGCCGACGCGAAGAGGCGCTGGATGACGACGTCGTGCAGGTCGCGCGCGATGCGGTCGCGGTCCTCGAGCACGCCGACCTGCTTCGCGCGCCCGTACAGGCGCGCGTTCTCGATCGCCGCCCCGGCCGCGGCCGCGAGCGCGACGACGGCCGCCTCGTCCTGGGCGGTGAACGGCACGCCCTCGGCCTTGTCGGTGAGGTAGAGGTTGCCGAACACCGTCTCGCGCACGCGCACCGGGACGCCGAGGAACGTGTGCATCGGCGGGTGCCCCTCCGGAAAGCCGGCGGAGCGCACGTCGTCCGCGATCTCCGGCACGCGGATGGGCTCCGGGTGGTCGATGAGCTCGCCGAGCAGGCCCTCGCCGTGCGGCCAGTGGTCGATCGCCGCGACCTCGTCGTCGGACAGCCCGAGCGGGATGAACTGCGCGAGCCGCTCACGGCCCGAGCCGTCGAGCACCCCGAGCGCGCCGTAGCGGGCGCCCGTGAGGTCCATCGCGGCCTGCACGATCCGCCGCAGCACCTGGTCGAGGTCGAGGTCGCTCGTCACCGCCACCACGGCGTCGAGCACGCGCCGCCCGACGGCGTCCGGCAGGTCGGTCGTTCCGCTCACCCGAGGAGTCTCCCAGACCGGGGTCCGGACGGGCCCCGGGCGGGCGCGGGCCGGCACACGGGGCGTGTGACCTGCGCGACACCCGCGTGCGCTATCGTGCGCACGTCGTCGCGGGGGGACGGAAGGACGTGCTGCCCCATGTCGACCACCCCGGCCACGCCGGCCACCCCGACCGCCGCGGGCACCGACCCGGACGCGGTGGGGCTCGCGCTCGCCGACCTGCGCGCCGCCGTCGCGCACCTGCACCCCGACGACCCCGTCGCGCTCCTCGCGATCGGCGACGACCTGCACACCCTCGGCAGCCCCGCCGGCGCGGTGCCGTTCTACGAGGCGGCCGTCGGGCACGAGGTCCCCGGGGCGCTCTACCGGCTCGGCGCCGCCCACCACGACGCCGGCGACCCGCTCGAGGCGTTCCGCTGGTTCGAGCTCGCCGGGCTGGCCGGCGACGAGCTCGGGGCGTTCATGGCGGGGCAGGTGGCGCACGAGCACGGCGACCTCCACGCGGCCCGGCGCTGGTACGAGCAGGCGCAGGGCGTCGAGGGCGCGGTGGTCCGGCTCGCCCGGGTGCTGCGCGAGCTCGGCGACGCCGCCGAGGCGGAGCGCCTGCTCGCCGCGGCCGCGGGCGAGAGCTGGGAGGCCGCCGTCGAGCACGCGCTGTCGGGGGCCCTGGACGCGCCCACCGCCACCGCGCTCCTCGAGTCGTGGGCGGAGGCGGGCGAGGTCCGCGTGGCGTCGGCGCTCGCGGACCTCTACGTCCGGGCCGGCCGCGCGCTCGACGCGGAGGACCTGCTGGAGCAGGCGGTGCTCGCCGGCGACGCGGCGTCGGGCACGAGCCTCGGGGTGCTGCGGCTGCGGGCGGGCCGCGTCGCGGAGGCGATGGCGCTGTGGCACGACGCGGCCGCGCAGGGCGACGCCTACGCGGCGGAGCTGCTGACGCGGTTCGGCTGAGGCGGCCGTCCCCGTTCGTCAGGGAGCGGGCGCGCACGACGACGGGGTGTGCGGGTGGTCTCCCCACCACCCGCACACCCCGCTCCTGGGGGGCCTGCGCTGCGACGGCCTCAGATGCGTCGCGCGGTCCTCGGCCCGCCCCGTCTGCCCGCCTCGTCGGTCTCGGCCGACGGCGGGCGATCCTGGTCTCAGACGAGCCAGGGGTTCCGCCGCACCAGCGCCAGCCGCTTCCAGGCACGGCCCAGGCCGAGCACGTCGCCCGCGCCGATCATCGCGAGGGCCACGATGGTCAGGGCCATCGTCAGGTGGTCGTCGAGGACGGGGTTCGTCTCGAGCGGCAGCGACGCGAGGTACATGAACACCAGGAGCAGCGCGCCGCTGACCGCGGCGACGCGCATCCCGATGCCGAGGATCAGCGCCAGGCCGATGCCGAGCAGGGCGGCCATGAAGAGCCAGTCGGCCCAGACGGCCCCGGCCATGCCGTTGAAGACGCCGGCGAACGGGCCCTCGACGCCCGAGAGGAAGCCGGTCGTCGGGCTGCCGCCGTTCACCCAGGCACGCTCGGCCGGCGTCGAGAACCCGAGTCCGAGCAGCTTGTCGAAGAACGCCCACAGGAAGTACGCCCCCAGGGCGATGCGCAGCACGCTGAGCACGGCCTGCGTGGGCCGGCCCGCCCGTGCGGCGAGGCTCGGCGCCTCGGTCTCGTCGCCCGCGACCGCCGGGAGCGGCCTGCTCACGTTCCGGTCGATCGTCCCCACCATCGCTGTCCCCTCTCGTCGACCCGGTCCTCGTGGGCCGGGCTCCTTGGCCCCGGCCTCGGTGGCCGGGTTCCTCGGTTCCCAGCCTTCCGCGCCGGGGGAGAGGGGTCGTCGGGCGAAGGTCGCCGGGCCGGGGGACCAACGTCCCCGGCGGGCTCGGGGCGTCTCAGGAGGTCGACGAGTCGATCTCGGTGCGCAGGTCGTCGACCTGGGTGCGCAGGTCCTCGAGCGCCGAGCGCACCGAGGCGTCGGCGCCCGAGAGCGACGACGTCACGGACTCGAGCTGCGACGACGCCTGGTCGAGCCTGTCCTGCGCCTCGGCGAGGCGCTGCTCGGCGTCGGCCCGCGCCTCGTCGCCCGCCGCGGCGGCCTCGTCGACAGCCGCGCGCGCCTCGTCGGCGGCGTCCTGGGCGGCCGTCACGGCCTCCTCGGCCTGCGCACGCGTGTCGTCCGGCAGGGAGCCGAGGTCGTCGGTGAGCGAGCGGACGTCCTCGCCGATCGTCTCCGCCTGGGACCGGGCGTCCTCGAGCAGCTGCTCGACCCCGTCGGAGGAGAGGGTGAACTCCGGCACGGACACGGAACCGTCCTCGGCGCACGCCGCGAGGGCGAGCGTCCCCGCCGTGGCGACGACGGCCACGAGCGCCCGTGACGTTGACCTGGGGTGACGCGTCGATGAACTCATGTCGCCATTGTGCCCCCGGGGCCTGGGAACCGGGTGAGCGCCCGGAGAGCGCGGTGTACGGTAGGCGCACGAGGGCACCGCGACGGTCGTCGCCGTGGCGTCGGGCGCGACGACGCGCGACCGGCTGCGGACGTTCGGACGGCGGGGTCCGCCACGCGCAGCACCGAGGGAGCCACCGTGAGCACGTCGACGCACCAGGACGACGCGGCCGACCGCGTGCCGCCCGTGCCGTCGCGCCGCGCGCGCACCGTCTCGCAGGCGCTCATCTCCTCCGCCCTCGGCATCACGCTCGTCGCCGCCCTCGCGGGCAGCACGCAGCCGCGCGAGGGCGCGTCGTTCTTCGCGTCGACAGCGGTGTCGGGGACCGTGGAGACGGTGTCGGCCGACTTCGGCGGCGGCCTCGACGAGACGCAGCAGATCCAGGGCGCGATCGAGGTCCTCGCGACCGCCAACGCGCTCGACACCGAGTCCGTCAGCCCGTCGATCGAGGAGGCTCGGTCCGACCTCGGCGTGCTCCTCGCGACCTACCTCGCGCAGCAGGACGCCGCGCGGCGCGTGACCGTCCCGGCCGTCGGCGAGCCCGGCGGGCGCGACGGCGCGCCCGAGGACGACGACGGCTCCGGCGACGGCGCCCTCGGCGGGTCGCCCGACGGGCTGCGGCTGCCGACGCTCCCGGACCCCGTCGTGCCGGGCACGGGCGGCACGGGCCTCGCCGGCCCGGGCCTCGGGGACGAGGACCCCGGCGACCGCGCGCACGACGACGTGCAGGACGGCGAGGAGCAG
>NZ_LWGL01000172.1 GCF_001722485.1 Cellulosimicrobium cellulans
GTCGCGGCCTGCCCGTCGCGGGCGCGGTCGTCGTCGCGGTGCTCGGCGTCGTCGCGCTGGTGCGGCGCGCGTGGCGCGACCTCCTGGCCGCGGTGCTCGTCGCCGCCGGGACCGTCGGCGTCGCGATCGGTCTGCGCGAGCTGCTCGAGCGGCCCGACCTCGGCGGGTTCGGGTACGCCCACCAGACCTTCCCGAGCGGTCACGTCGCGGTGGTCGGAGGCCTGTGCGTCGCGGTGTGGCTCCTGTGGCCGCGGCCGTCGTCGCGGCCCGCGGCGGGGTGGGCCGGCCTGGCCGTCACGGCGGTCGCCGGGCTCGCGTCGGTCGTCACCTACGCGCACCGGCCGAGCGACGTCGTCGGCTCGCTGCTCGTCGCGGCGGCCGCGGCCGTCGCGGTGTCGTGGGCCCTCGACGTGCCGACCGTCCCCGCGGACGACGTCAGGACCGCGGCGTAGGACGTCCGACCGCCGCGTAGAGCTCCTCGTAGCGGTCGACGACGCGCTCCCACGTGAAGTCCTCGACCCGCCGCCGGCCGGCGGCGCCGATGCGGTCGGCGCGCTCCGGGTCGTCGAGGAGCCCGAGCACGGCACCGGCGAGCGCGGGCGTGTCCTGCGGGTCGACGAGGACGCCGTCGACGTCGTCGGTGACGATCTCCGGCGGGCCGCCGCGCACCGTCGCGACCACGGGACGCCCGGACCGCCAGCCCTCGAGCACGACGAGCGGTGCGGCGTCGGCCCGGCTCGGCACGACGACCACGTCCGCCGCGGCCATGCGGGCCGCCACCTCGGCCGGCTCGAGCCGGCCGGGCAGCTCGACGCGGTCCTCGAGGCCGTGCGCCGCGACACGGCGCCGCAGCGACGCCGCCTCGGCGCCGTCCCCGACGACGACGAGCCGCGCGCGGTCGCGCAGCGCGGACGCCGCGAACGCGTCCACGAGCAGGTCGAACCCCTTGACGTGCTCGATGCGCCCCACGGCAAGCACGACCGGGAGTCCGCCGTCGGCGCGTCGCCGCGCCACGGGCTCCGGAGCCGCCGACACCGCGCTCTGCCCGTCGAGCTCGACCCCGTTGGGCACGACCACGGCCCCGGCGGCCCCGAACCGGACGAGGTCGTCGGTCACGACGCGCGAGCACCCGGTGACCGCCGTCGCGACGTCGACCGAGCGCCGCAGCGCGGCGGCCAGGAGGCGCGAGTGCTCGAAGACGGCGAAGTCGTCGGCGAACGTCTCGCCGTGCGAGCTGACGACGAGCGGCGTGCGCGTCAGCGTGCGGAGCGCGAGCGCGTAGGCCCCGTTGGGGCCGAAGCACTGGACGTGCAAGACGTCCGGGCGGAAGGCGGCGTGCGCGCGGCCCCACGCGAGGGCGGCACCGGGCGCCGCGAGGCCGAAGCGTGCGACGTCGCCCGGCCGGCTCGACGGCTGCGGGCACGGCAGGTAGCGCACGAGGACGCCGTCCACCCGGCGGGTCCCGAGCCGCTCGCCGCGGTCGACGGTCCACACCTCCACCGCCCGGCCGCGCGCCGCGAGGACGCGCGCGACGTGCCGGACGTGCGACTCCACGCCCCCGGTGTGCGGGTGGTACGAGCTCGCGACGAGCGCCACGCGTCGCACCGTCATGCGCCTCACCTCTCCTCGGGCCGAGCCCCTGCGCTCGTGCCTCCACCTGCCTGCCGTCGTGCGCGTCGCGCCCGATGATCACCCGCCCGATCACCCGCTCCGGAGCGACCTCGCAGGTCGGCCCGCCACTAGAGTGGGCGCCACTCTACCGACCGGCCCGCCGGCCGGTGCCGCCCGTCCCGAGGGGATCCGGACCCGATGCCGCAGCTCGTCGTCGCGACCGTCGCGGTCGAGGTCCCCATGGGCGCCCAGGTGTACCAGGAGGAGGTCGCGGCGCGCGCCGCGGGCGCCCTGGCCGACGGCTCGGGCGCCGCCGGGGACCGCTGGTCGGTCGACCGCGCCGTCGTGCGGTCCCTGCGCTCGCCGCTGCCCGGGACGCACCGGCTCCCGCTCGGCCGCCTGTCGTCCGCGGGGCCCGCCGTGCGCCGGGCCACGGGCCGCGCCGTCTACCCGCGCGACGCCGTCGTGCACCGCGTGGGCCTCGACCTGCCGCCCCACCCCACCCGGGACGTCGTGGCGGTGCAGGACGTCGTGTCGTGGCGCTACGCCGACGAGTCCGCGCCCGTGCGCGCCGCCGCCGAGGAGGTGCGCCGCGCGGCCGCGGTGGTGTGCGTCTCGGAGTTCAGCGCCGACGAGGCCGCCGAGGTGCTCGGCCTCGCGGAGCGCCCCGTCGTCGCCTACAACGGCGTCGATCCCGTCTACCACGACGCGCGGCCGCTCGACCGCGAGCGCCTCGCGGCGCTCGGCGTGCCCGGGCCGTACGTGCTGCACGCCGGCGGGGCGTCGCAGCGCAAGAACCTCGAGGAGCTCGCCGTCGCGTGGCGCGCGGTGCGCTCGGCGCGGCCCGACCTCACGCTCGTCATGAGCGGACCCGAGCACCCCCGCCGCACGGCCCTGTTCGCCGACCTGCCGGGCACGCACCTCGTCGGGCGCCTCCCGGGCGGGCTCATGCCGGGCCTCGTGGCCGGCGCCGCGGCGGTCGTCGTGCCGTCGCGCTACGAGGGGTTCGGGCTGCCGGCGCTCGAGGCCATGGCCGCGGGCGTGCCCGTCGTCGCCGCCCGGACGAGCTCGCTCCCCGAGGTCGTCGGCGACGGCGGCGTGCTCGTCGAGCCGGACGGCGCGAGCATCGCCGACGGGCTGCTGTGGGCGACGGGCGACGACCCGGAGGTCGCCGCGACGGTCGCCCGCGGCCGGGCCCGGGCGGCGACGTTCACGTGGGAGCGCAGCGCCGCGGTGCACGCGCAGGTGTGGCGCGCGGTCGCCGCGCGCGGCTGACGGCCGGAGCCTCACCCCGCCGGCTCCCACGCCCGCACGGCGCTGATGGTCGCGATCCAGTCGCTCTCCGTCGCGAGCGGGATGAAGTCGGGGTGGAGCCCGCCGACGATCCCCGTGTAGTTCGCGGCGAGGACGGGCACGTCGCGCTCGGTCGTCATCGGCACGCGCACGCGGACCGCGGTGACCTCGACGGGATCGAAGCGGAAGAGCGCGACGCGGTCGAAGAACTGGCCGGTCTGCGTGGCGACGTCCTGCCACGCGCCGTCGGGCGTGCGGACCGAGACCGTGTAGTCGCGCAGGCCCGAGGTGCAGCACCGGATGCCGGCCGTCGCGACGGCGACCCGGTCGATCGTCCGCGGCCCGTCGGTCGTGATCTCCACGCCCGGGCTCTCGTCGACGGCGCCGTCGGCGAGGCGCCCCGAGCGCCACGGCTCGCGCACGGCGAACGTGCCCGAGGTGACGACGTCGGGGTCGTTCGCGTCCTCGTGCGTCGACGTCGCGGTCACCGGGCGGCCCTCGAGCACGTCCTCGCCGAACCCCTCGACGGGCGCGACGTCGACGGTCGCGCCGGCGGGCACGAGGAGGAAGGCCGGCGCGCCGGTCACGGGGACCTCGACGCCCTCGGCCGGGACGGTGAGGGGGCGCTCGGCGCCGTAGGGGTCGCGGACCGTCACGGTGGCCGGAGACGCGGCGGTGAGCCGCACCGTCGTCGTGAGGTCCTCGCTCCACAGCGCGAGCAGCGAGCGGCCGCCGAGCGTCCCGCCCACGCCGGTCGCGCGCACCGCGTGCACGCCGGGCGTGCCCGTCTCGACCGCGGTGAACCCGCCGTACCCGGCGAGGACCGGCGCCGTGGCCGCGAACGCGGCCCCGGCGGGCTTGACGTACTGGCCGAACTGGAGCAGCGACCACGAGTTGCCCGCCTCCCCGAAGCCGCCCTCGGAGAAGAAGTACGTCCACTCGTCCACGCCCTCGAGGCCGTACCAGACGAGCTTGCGCGCGACGTCCGAGCCGCCCGCCCAGAAGTTCGCGACGCCGTCGGACCACCACCCGGTCTCCGTGTCCCACAGGGGGAGGTCCCCGCACGCGGCGACGATCTCGCGGAGCCGGTCGAGCTCCGCCCCCTCCTCGGAGAAGCCCTCCTCCTCCCAGGACCGGTTGTACCCGGTGTACGGGTGGATGCCGATCGCGTCGAGCGACGCGCAGCCCCCCGCCTCCACGAGCGCCTCCCACCAGCCGGGGTCGATCCCGAGCGTGTTGCCGCCGACCACGACGACGTCGGGGTGCGCCGCCCGCGCCGCGGCCGCGAACGGCGCGCCGACCTGCTCCTCGTACGAGGCGCCGTCGTAGCCGGTGTTGTTCGGCTCGTTCCACGGCTGCCAGTGCCGCACCTGCGGGGCGCGCTCGTGGATCTCGGCGACGATCAGCCGCGACCACCCCTCCCACGTGCCCGCGTCGACCGCGGCCTGCTCGGCCTCGCCGCCGGAGCCGAGCTGCAGCGTGAGGACGACACCTGTCTCCTGCGCGAGCGCCGCCGCCGCGACGAGCTCGGCGAACGGGTCGACCTCCGCGGGCTCCTCGCCCTCCTCGGCGTCGGGCTCGAACGCCGCGTTCGGCAGGGCGTCCCACACGACGCCCTCCGGGTCCGGGTCGCCGGTCGGGTCGGGCACGAGCGCGCCGAAGTCGAGCTGCGTGCGGTGGCTGCCGACCCCGAGCTGGGCGGCGAGCTGGACCCCGCGCAGCGGGCCGGCCCCGCCCCAGTCGGCGCCGTCGGCGAGCTGCGCCGGGTCGAGCGTGCTCCCCGGCGCGGCGACCGTGTACCGCAGGCACGTGCCGGAGACCGCCTCGCCCGTCGTCGTGTCGACGAGCGCCGCGTCCACCTCGTAGACGCCGGGGCGCGTCGGCGGCAGCTCGAGCGCGACCTCGCCGCCCTCGGCCGGGATGTCGACGACGCGCTCCTCCCCCACGACCGGGTCCCACACGCGCGGGTCGCCGCGCACCTCGTAGCGGAGCCGGTACGTGCCCGCGAGGTCGCCCCACGCGTCGTCGAACGCCGCGACGACGCGCGGCTCGACGCCGTCGGGGAAGACGCCGTACGGCCGGTCGGTGAGGAGACCGGCGCCGAGGCCGAGGCCGCCGAACAGCTCCTCGTTCGCGGCGTTGAGCTTGACCGGCGCGCCGAGCTGGTACGCCATGCGGTCCGCGCCGATCTCCGTGAGGGAGAACCCGCCCTCCTCGCCGTGCGTGAGCACGTAGTAGGGCGCGCCGCCGTCGGTGCCGTCGCGCAGGACGGGCGTGCGCTCCCACAGCGCGAACGGCTGCTCGAGGTCCTTGTGCGTGTCCGGCCACACGCCGCGGAAGACGCCGTCGTCGCCGTACCACCGCAGGCCGAGGGCCTCCTCCGCGACGAGGAGCCCCTCCCCGCCCGGTCCCGTCGTCATGCCCGTGGCCGCGTCGACCCACGGCACGCGCGGCACCGCGAACGGGCGACCGCGCTGCCAGCCCGCCCCGACGTGCAGGCCGGGCTCGAGAGCCTCGTCCATCGCGACGAGGTCCACCGAGCGGGTGTCGCCCTCGCGCGCGTCGGTCGCGACGAGCGCCCGTCCGTCGGGGAGCTGGGCGAGCACGCCGCCCTCGAGCGGGACGGTGTCGAGGAGCTCGCCGTCGCCGGAGAGGCGGTGGAGCACCTCCCCCGCCTCCTGGACGCCGACGACGTCGCCGGACCCGGTCTGCCAGCGCACCGTCCCGTACAGGTCGAGCAGGTCGCCGGCCGTGTGCTCGTTCTCGGGGATCGTCGTCGACCACACCGTGGTGCCGTCGGGCGCGACGCGCAGCACGTCGCGGCGCCGCATGAGGGTGTCGAGGAGGAACACGTCGCCGTCGGCGGCGACCTCGAACGTGTCGGTGCTGAACGTCTCGCTCGCCCCGTCCCACGCGAGCTCGACCGGCGTGGTCGCGCGGACGTCGCCGGTCGCCAGGTCGTAGCGCGTGACCGTGTACGTGGCCTCGCGGTCCCACTCGAGCACCCAGGCGCTGCCGTCCCGGACGCGGAACGTGAGGAGCTCGCCGTCGTCGAGGGTCACGACGTCGTCCACGACGGTCCGGACGCCGCCGAGCTCCTCGGGGTCGACGCCGTCCTGGGTGACCTGCTCCAGCCGCGGGAACCCGCACACCGGCGCGGGCCCCTCCCGGTCGACCGGCGCGACCACGGGGGCGTCCCCGGAGGCGGCACCGCCCCCGGCGCCCGGCGTGCCGCCGCCGCCCAGCAGCGCGGTCGCCGCG
>NZ_LWGL01000173.1 GCF_001722485.1 Cellulosimicrobium cellulans
GCCGAGCCCGAGCACCGGCCCGGCGCCGACCCCCTGCGCTGCCGCGACCGCGACCATCGTCGCCCCGCCCACGAGCGCGCACGCACCGGACAGCACCCGCAGCGCGCCAGGACGACCGGACCGCGCCGTGCCGTCCTGGCGCATCGCCTCCACCGGGCGGACCAGCGCCGCGTGCCGGGCGGGGACCGCCGCCGCGACGACGGACACGACCACCCCGACGAGCAGCGGGACGACGACGCCCGCCGTCGTCACGGGCAGCGCCCCGTCGAGCTCCATGCCGACAGCGCCGAGGCCGGAACGGGCGAGCTCCGCGAGGCCGAAGCCGGCACCGACGCCGAGCACGGCGCCGACCGCGCCGACGACCGCCGCCTGCGCGATGACCGACCAGAAGACCTGGGCGGGCGACGCCCCGACCGCACGCAGCAGCGCGAGCTCGCGCATCCGGCGGCGCACGTGCATGGCGAACGTGTTCGAGATGAGGAACGTCCCCACGAACAGCGCGAGCGCCGCGAAGACGAGGAGGAACGTCGACACGAACCCGAGCTGCTCCGTGATGGCGTCGGTGGTCTCGGCGCGCAGCGTGTCGCCGGTGACGGCCTCGACCCCGGCGGGGACCGTGTCGGCGAGCGCGTCGCGCAGCTCCTGCGGCGAGGTGCCGTCGGCGGCGTGCACGGCGACCGTGGGGACGAGGCCGTCGGGCGCGTACGTCGCCGCGGCCGTCACGGGGTCGAGCAGGACGATCGTCGCGCCCGCCATCGGGGCGGACAGCGAGACCTCGCCCACCACGTCGACCCGCAGGACGTCGTCCCCGAGGACGACGTCGGTCCGGTCGCCCACGGCGAGCCCCGAGGCCTCGAGCGTCGCGGACTCGAGCGCGACCTCCCCGGCGTCGCGCGGCGCGCGGCCGTCCACGACGCGCGGCCCCGGGTCGCGCGGGTCATGGGCCGTGGCGAAGCTCGGCGCCTGCGTGCTGAGCACCGCGGTGCCGTCGGCGCCCACGAGCACGGCCGGGCCGCTCACCTCCGGCAGTGCGAGCTCCACGTCGTCGCGCGCACCGACCGACGTCGCGAGGTCGGCCGGGACGAGGGCGCGCGTCGCGTCCGCGGGCGCCGCCCCGGGCGGCGTGGCACCCGCCGCGGCGCCGTCGGTCGTGACCGTCCCGCGCAGGTACACGTCGGCCTGGACCGAGGACGCGACGATGTCGTCGAACGTCGCGGAGAGCATCGCGCGCAGCGCGAACGTCCCGGTGACGAACGCGACGCCGATCGTCACGGCGAGCACCGACAGGACGAGCTGGGCGCGGTGCGCGTTCACGCCGCGCAGCGCGATCCGGCCCATCATCGGACGACCGCCGCAGCCTGCTCGGTCCCGAGCCCGGCGGCCGCGGCCGGTCGGGCGGGGGTGATCGCGCCGAGGGCGTCGAGCACGGCCTGCGGGGACGGGTCGAGCAGCTCGCTCACGACCCGGCCGTCCGCGAGGAACAGGACGCGGTGCGCGTACGACGCCGCGACGGGGTCGTGCGTCACCATCGCGACCGACTGCCCGAGGTCGTCGACGGACGCGCGCAGGAACGTGAGGACCTCGGCGGCGGACCGCGAGTCCAGGTTGCCCGTCGGCTCGTCCGCTAACACGACGGCGGGGCGGGACACGAGCGCCCGCGCGCACGCGACGCGCTGCTGCTGGCCGCCCGACAGCTCGGCGGGACGGTGCCCCAGCCGCGGGCGCAGCCCCACGGCGTCCACCACCCGGTCGAACCACTCGCGGTCCACGGGCCGGCGCGCGATCGCCAGAGGAAGGGTGATGTTCTCCTCCGCCGTGAGCGTCGGCACCAAGTTGAACGACTGGAAGACGAAGCCGATCCGCGTCCTGCGCAGCCGGGTCAGGCGTCGCTCGCTCATCGCCGAGACCGTCTCCCCGTCCACCACGACCGTCCCCGCCGTCGGGGCGTCGAGGCCGGCGAGGCAGTGCATCAGCGTCGACTTGCCGGAACCCGACGGCCCCATGATCGCCGTGAGCCGTCCCCGCTCGAGGTCGACGTCGACGCCGTCGAGCACGCGCACGCCCGCCGCTCCCCGCCCGTACGTCCTGACCAGGCCCCGGCCCGTCACGACCGCCGAACCGGACGCCGTGCTGCTCATCTGTCCTGCCCTCCTGTGCACCGGGCCCGGCGTGCCGCCGGGTCATGCCCGACCCTCCCGTCGTGCGGTACGGCGCGGCATCGGGGGAGGGCCCGGACCCGCCCCTGGTCGTCCCCTCAGGCGGCGTCCGGGTCGCGCTCGGGGTGCTCTCAGGGAGACTCCCCAGGTGTAGGCTCGTGGGGAACGACAGGGGAGCTCCCCGGGAGCTGAGAGTGCGGACCACCGCAGACCCTCGAACCTGATCCGGTTAGCACCGGTGGAGGAAGTCGGGATCTCGACCACCCGTGCGCGCACCGGCCGTCCGGCCGTGCGCGCGGCGCGTGGAACCCCTCCTGAATGTCCAGGGAGGACACGTTGCGACACATCACGACCCGGTCCACGACCGGCCGCGCCCGCACGCTCGCCGTCGCCGGCGGGACGAGCCTCGCGCTCCTCGCCCTCGCCGCGTGCAGCGGTGACGACGGCACCGAGGGCACCGGAGGGGGCGACGCCGCGGGCGGCGGGACCGTCACGCTCGTCACGCACGACTCCTTCGCGGTGAGCGAGGACGTCCTCGCCGCGTTCGAGAAGGAGAGCGGGCTGACGGTCGAGCAGGTCGCGCCCGGCGACGGCGGCGCGCTCGTCAACCAGCTCGTGCTCACGAAGGACGCGCCGCTCGGCGACGCCGTCTTCGGCATCGACAACACCTTCGCCACGCGCGCGATCGACGAGGGCGTCCTCGAGCCGTACACCCCGGCCGGGCTGTCAGACTCGGCGGCCGAGTACACCATCGGCGACGGCGAGCTCACGCCCGTCGACCTCGGCGACGTGTGCATCAACGTCGACCACACGTGGTTCACCGAGCAGGGGATCCCCGAGCCCGTGACGCTCGAGGACCTCACGAAGCCGGAGTACGAGGACCTGCTCGTCGTCACCAACCCCGCGACATCGTCCCCCGGGCTCGCGTTCCTCCTCGCGACGGTCGGAGCCTTCGGCGAGGACGGGTGGGAGGACTACTGGGCCGACCTGCGCGACAACGGCGTCAAGGTCGTCGACGGCTGGTCCGACGCCTACTCCGTCGACTTCTCCGGCGGCGAGGGCGCCGGGCCGCGCCCGCTCGCCCTGTCCTACTCCACGTCGCCCGCGTTCACGCTCACCGAGGACGGCACCGCGTCCACCACGGGGGCGCTGCTCGACACCTGCTTCCGGCAGGTCGAGCACGCCGGTGTTCTCGCGAACGCCGAGAACCCCGAGGGCGCCCGTCAGCTCGTCGACTTCCTCGTCAGCGAGGCGTTCCAGGCCGACGTGCCCGAGCAGATGTACATGTACCCCGCCGACGACTCCGTCGCGCTCCCCGAGGGCTGGGCCGAGTTCGCGCCGCTCGCCGAGGAGCCGTTCGACGTCGCGCCCGAGGACATCTCGGCGAACCGCGACGAGTGGATCCAGGCGTGGACGGCGACGGTCGTCGGCTGACCTGCGCCGTCTCCGGGGTCGGGGCGGCGGCGGGGACGGTGCCGGTGCTCGAGGCGGCGGTGGGAGCGCCGCCGGGGCTCGGGCTACCATCCGCGCCGCTCGTCCCTCGCGTCGCTCCCGCCAGGCCCGCCACGCCCTTCGCCTCCGACGCCGCCCCCACCGCCTCTCCTGCCGTCTCGCCTCCGTCCGCGGCGAGCGGGCCCGACGCAGGGAGGCCGGCTCCAGAGGCCTCCGCACCACCGAGCGGGGTGCTGTCGTGCTGAGGGCAGGCCAAGGGCGGCGCGGCGCAGTCGGGCGCGGGGTGCTGTGGGGGGTCGCGGCGGCGGTGCCGCTGGCGTTCCTCGGGGTGTTCTTCGCGTGGCCCGTCGCGACGCTCGTCGCGCGCGGGTTCGTCGCCGACGGCGCGCTCGACCTGTCCGGGTTCGCCGAGACGTTCTCCGACCCGCGGACGTGGCGCATCCTCGGGCTCACGCTGTGGCAGTCCGTGCTCGGGACGACGTTCTCCGTGCTGCTGGGCGTGCCCGGCGCGTACGTGCTGTACCGGTGTCGGTTCCCCGGGCGGCGCGTCCTGCGGGCGCTCGTCACCGTGCCGTTCGTGCTGCCGACCGTCGTCGTCGGCGTCGCGTTCCGCTCCCTGCTCGTGCAGGGCGGGCCGCTCGGGTTCCTCGGGCTCGACGAGACGTTCGCCGCGATCGTCCTCGCGCTCGTGTTCTTCAACTACTCCGTCGTCGTGCGCACCGTCGGCGGGCTGTGGGAGCACCTCGACCCACGCGCCGAGCAGGCCGCGCGGGCCCTGGGGGCCACGCCGTGGCGCGCGTTCCGCACCGTGACGCTGCCCGCGCTCGCGCCGGCGATCGCGAGCGCGGCGTCGATCGTGTTCCTGTTCTGCGCGACGGCGTTCGGCATCGTCCTCGTCCTCGGCGGCATCCGCTACGGGACGATCGAGACCGAGATCTGGGTCCGGACGACGCAGTTCCTCGACCTGCGCGCCGCCGCGGTGCTGTCGGTCGTGCAGCTCGTCGTGGTCGCGGCCGCGCTCACCGTCGCCAACCGGACGCGCGCCCGCCGAGAGCGTGCGCTGCACCTGTCCGCGGCGTCGAGCGCCGCGCAGCCGCTGCGGCTGTGGCGCGACGGTCGGCCCACCGGCAGCCTCGTCCCGGCCGCGCTCACCGCCGCTGTGGTGGTCGGGCTCGTCGGGCTGCCGCTCGGCACGCTCGTCGTGCGGTCGCTGCGCACGCCCGACGGGGGGTGGGGCCTCGACAACTACGCGAACCTCGGCACGACGGGCGGGCGCAACGCGCTGTCCGTGACCGTGTGGGAGGCCGCGGGGAACTCGCTGCGCACCGCGGCGCTCGCGACGCTGCTGGCCGTGGTCGTCGGCGGGCTCGTCGCGCTCGTCGTGTCCCGCCGGCCGCGCTCGCGCGCGGGGCGGCGCGCCGTGAGCGCCCTGGACTCCGTGTTCATGCTCCCGCTCGGCGTGTCCGCCGTGACCGTCGGCTTCGGCTTCCTCATCACGCTCGACCGGCCGCTCGGCCTCGACGTCGACCTGCGCACGTCCGGCCTCCTCGTGCCGGTCGCCCAGGCCGTCGTCGCGATCCCGCTCGTGGTCCGCACCGTCCTGCCGACGCTGCGGGCCATCGACCCGCGCCTGCGCGAGGCCGCCGCGACGCTCGGCGCGGCTCCCGGCCGCGTGTTCCGCACCGTCGACGCCCCGATCGCGGCGCGCTCGCTCGGGCTCGCCGTCGGGTTCGCGTTCGCCGTGTCGCTCGGGGAGTTCGGCGCGACGTCCTTCCTCGCTCGCCCCGACACCGCGACCTTGCCCGTCGTCGTCTTCCGGCTCATCGGGCGGCCCGGCGCGGAGAACTACGGCATGGCGCTGGCCGCGAGCGTCGTGCTGGCCCTGCTCACCGCGACCGTGATGCTGCTCGCCGAGCGGTTGCGCGGCGACCGTCCCGGAGGAGAGTTCTGATGGTGCGACCAGTACCCACGGAGGCGCCGGCGCCCGTGCGGGTGGACGAGGCCGTGGGCCCGGCGCGCGGGCTCGAGGTGCGCGACGTCGTCGTGCGCTACGGCGGTCAGGGGCGCCGCGACCCCGGCACGACGGCGGTCGCGGGCGTCTCCCTCGACGTCGCCCCCGGCGAGGTGCTCGCCCTCCTGGGGCCGAGCGGGTGCGGCAAGTCGAGCCTGCTGCGCGCGGTCGCGGGCCTCGAGCCGGTCGCGTCCGGCACGGTGGCGTTCGCCGGGGACGACCTCGCGGGCGTGCCCGTGCACCGGCGCGGGTTCGGGCTCATGTTCCAGGAGGGACAGCTCTTCCCGCACCGGGACGTCGCGGGCAACGTCGCGTACGGGCTCGCGGGCAGGCCCCGCGCGGAGCGGGACGCGCGCGTGCGCGAGCTGCTCGACGTCGTCGGGCTCGCCGGGTACGAGCGGCGCCCCGTCGCGACCCTCAGCGGCGGCGAGCGCCAGCGCGTCGCGCTCGCGCGCTCGCTCG
>NZ_LWGL01000174.1 GCF_001722485.1 Cellulosimicrobium cellulans
GTGCGCGGTCGTGGACCGGGGCACCGCCCCCGCCGGCCCGAGATCAGATCTCGTCGACGCTCGCGGCGGCGTTCGGACGACGCGACAGGTCGATGCCGAGCTCCTCCGCGGCGCGGTACACGTCGTCTCCTCCGCCCGGAGCAGCGCGGCGCGTGCCCTGGCCGCGCGGTCGGACCGCTCGGCCGGGTCGGCGAGGACGCTCATGCTCGCCTCCAGGTGGTGCTCGTGCCCACGACGCGCGCCCTGCCCGTGGCCGCGTCGTGTTCGAACGCCTGTTCGAACATCTCCAGTGTTCGGCCACCTCTCGGAGCGTGTCAACTCCGCTCGGGCCGGCCGTGCCGGTTCGCCCGATCCGTCCCGCTCGCACCCCACGAAACCCTCGACCAGCGCTCGAGGGTCGACCCCTCAAGACCCTCGACCTCCACCGGAGACCCGCCCGGCCACCGGCGGGTGCACGGGCCGGAGGCGCGGATGCGGACGCCCGGACCGGCCCGCACCATGGGGCCATGCCCATCCACGTGCAGCTCGACTCCCGTCCCCCTGCCCCCGACCCCTACTCCCTCCTGCCGCAGGTGCCGCTCTTCACGCTCGAGAGCACCGACGTGACCGACGGGGAGACGATGCCGGACGCGCACGTCGCCTCCGGCGGGAACACGTCCCCCGCGCTCGTCTGGTCCGGATTCCCCGAGGGCACGCGCTCGTTCGTCGTGAGCTGCTTCGACCCCGACGCGCCCACGCCCGCGGGCTTCTGGCACTGGACGGTGGCCGACGTCCCCGCCTCGGTGACGGAGCTGCCGACCGGCGCCGGCGCCCCCGACGGGTCAGGGCTGCCCGAGGGCGCGTTCCACGTCCGCAACGACGGCGGCGGGCCGGGGTACACGGGCGCCGCCCCGCCGCCCGGCGACCGCCCGCACCGCTACGTCTTCGCCGTCCACGCGCTCGACGTCGACTCGCTCGCCGACGCGGCCGGGCTCGGACCGGACGCCACCCCGACGGCGGTCGCGTTCAACGCGCTGTTCCGCACGCTCGCACGCGCGACCCTCACCGTGACGTACCAGGCGTCCTGACGCACCAGGCGTCGTGACCACCCCCGCGCGCCGACGGGGACGGACGACCGGCGAGTACAGTCGGCACGTCCCCGACGTCGCACCCCGCGGAAGGACCCATGGACGGCTCGACGACCCTGCCCACGCTCGGCTCGCTGCGGTGGGAGCCCGCGCTCGACCACCTCGACCTCGTCGCCCCGGTGACGGCCGACGCGCTGCGCCGCTGGGCTGACGCGGACCCCGACGTCGCCGCGGGCGTGGCCGTCACGGAGATCGACCCGGACCTCGCCGACACCGCCACGCTCAACGAGGCCTTCTCCCTGCCGGTGGAGGCGTCGGCGAACTGCGTCGTCGTCGGCGGCACGCGTGCCGGGGACGAGCGCATCGCCGCCGCGGTGGTGCGCGCGCACACGCGCGCGGACGTCAACACCCGCGTCCGGAAGCTGCTCGACGTGCGCAAGGCGTCGTTCCTGCCGACCGAGCGCGCGACGGCCGAGTCCGGCATGGAGTACGGCGGCATCACCCCGGTGGGGCTGCCCGCCGCCTGGCGCGTCCTCGTCGACGCGCGCGTCGTGCAGGACGGCGAGCCGGCGCTCGTCGGCAGCGGCGTGCGCCGTTCGAAGCTGCTCCTGCCGGGCTCGCTCCTCGCGCGCCTGCCGGGCGTCGAGGTGGTCGACGACCTCGCCGTGCCGGTCGGCTGAGACCCGACGCGGCCGGGATCAGCTCTCGGCGCGGCCCTCGCGCCAGTAGCCCATGAAGGCGACGGCGCGGCGGTCGACGCCGAGCTCGGCGACGAGATGACGGCGCAGCGTCTTGATGCAGCTCGCCTCGCCCGCGAGCCACGCGTACAGGACGGTGTCCTCCTCGAGCAGGCCGGGCACCTCCCACAGGATCGACGCGTCGACGTCGACGTCCTCGAGCTCCTCGGCCGTCGCGCACTGCGTGGGCGGGTCCGCGCCGAGGACGCCAGCGTTCAGCATGCGCTCGGCCGCGTCCTTGACCGCGGGCACGAGCAGCGTGCCGTGACCGGCGCCGTCGCGGCCCAGCCACGTCACCTGGACGCCGGGCGGGGTGGCGAGCTCGCGCGCGTCCGCGGCGTGCGGGACCTCGACGTACACCTCGCCCCACGCGGTCCCGGGCAGGTCCTCGCAGATCGCGGCGATCGCGGGCAGCGCGGTCTCGTCGCCCGCGAGCAGCAGCGCGTGCTCGCGCGCCGGCGGGCGGAACTCGATGCCGCCGACGGGCCCGTCGCACCGGGCGTCGGGGCCCAGGATCACGAGCGGGGTGCCGGGCTCGGCGGCCAGGGCCCACCGCGAGGCGGGACCGCCGTCGCCGTGCAGGACGACGTCGACGTCGACCTCGCGCACCTCGGGACGCACCGCGACCGTCGTGTACGTGCGCAGCGGGTTGCGCCGCTCCTCCGGCTGGGCGCGCCACGCGGCGTACCACTCGTCGGCGTCGCGCACGAGGTGCTCGTAGCCGCCGTCCGGCGCGGGGAGGACGAACTTGATCCGGACGTCCAGGCCGGGGTCCGCGAAGTGCTCGAGCTCGGGTCCGGTGAACGTGAAGCGGCGGTAGCTCGGCGTGATCTGCTCGACGCGCACCACCTCGACGTCGAAGAAGCACCAGGGCCGGGTCGCCCGGGCGGCGGGACGCGCGGGTGCGCGGCGGGCGGTCCGAGGGGCGGCGACGGTCTGGCTCACACAGGTGAGGCTAACCTGCCCCGCAGGGGTCGGGTCAACCCGCTCGGCCTCCCGGATCTCCCCGGCGGCGGTGATCCCCGTCACTGCGACGGTCGCGCGGCCGGTCACGCGCCCCGCCCGCGGCTGCGCCACAGCAGGTACACGAAGTACGGGGCGCCGAGCAGCGCCGTCCCGAGGCCGGCCGGGATCTGGTCGGGGGCGATGATCGTGCGTCCGAGCGTGTCGGCCACGGACACGAGCAGCGCGCCGAGCAGCATCGCGACGGGCACGACGCGTCCGTGCCGCGCCCCGACGAGGGCCCGGGCGGCGTGCGGGGCCACGAGGCCGACGAACGCCATGACCCCCACGGCGCACACGGCCGCCGCGGTGAGCAGCGCGGCCGCCGACAGCAGCAGCAGGCGCGTGCGGTCGAGCGGGACGCCGAGCACGCGCGGGGTGTCCTCGTCGAGCGCGAGGACGTCGAGGTCGCGGCGCAGCGCCGCCACGAGCGGCGTGACGACGACGAGCAGGATCGCGACGGGCACCACCTGGGCGAGCGAGCGCCCGTACGTCGAGCCGGACAGCCATGTGAGCGCGAGGTTGACGTCCCAGGGCGCGACCACGACGACGACGAGCGTGATGAGCGCCGTGACGCCGGCCTGCGCCCCGATGCCGATGAGCACGAGCCGGTCCGAGCTGAGCCCGCGGCGGTACGACAGCCCGTACACGAGCCCGAAGACCGCGAACGCCCCGACGGCGGCGGCCGCCGACATCGGCCAGATCCCGACGCCGGGCACGAGCAGGATCATGGTGACCGCGCCCAGCCCTGCCCCGGACGTCACGCCGAGCAGGCCGGGCTCGGCGAGCGGGTTGCGGCACACGGCCTGCACGACCGTGCCGGCGAGCGCGAGCGCCGCGCCCGCGAGCAGGGCGGCGAGCACGCGCGGCAGGCGCTGGTCGAGGACGAACGTGACCTGGCGGCCCGACACACCGCTCCACCAGTTCGCGACGTCGCCGAGGAGCACGAGCCGGTCGCCCAGGAGCAGGCCGGCCACGGTCGCCGCGACGACCAGCACGGCGAGCACGCCGACGACGACGAGGACGGTCGTGCGCGAGCGCACCCGCCCCAGGGCGCGCGCAGCGCGGGCGCCCGGGCCGGCGTCGCGCAGGCGGCGCGCGAGCCACACGAGCAGGCTCGCGCCGAGGACCGAGGTGACGATGCCCGTGGGCACGGCGATGGACGTCGTGCCGGGCAGGACGAGGCGCAGCAGGACGTCCGCGCCGAGCACCACGACGACGCCGACGACCGCCGCGAACGGCAGCAGCAGGACGTGCCGGCCGAGGCCGGGCACCTTGCGGGCGACGAGCCGCGCGAGCACGGGCGCCGCGAGGCCCACGAACCCGACGGGCCCGGCGACGGTCACGGCGATCGCGGCGAGCAGCACGGCGACGAGCACCGACACGACGCGCGTGCGGCGCACGTCCACGCCGAGGACGCTCGCGGCGTCGTCCCCGAGGCCGAGCAGGTCGAGGCGGCGCGCGAGCACGAGCGCGGCGAGCACGCCCACGACGACCACGGGCGTCGCGAGCGTCACGGTCCGCGTGCCCGACTGCACGATCGAGCCGCTCCCCCACGCGAACAGGCCGAGCGTCTCCTGCTCGAACAGCACGAGCAGGACCATGGTCAGCGCGTGCAGGGCGAGCATGATCGCCGAGCCCGCGAGGACGAGACGCGTCGGGCCGTCGGCGCCGCCGCGCGCGAGGACGAGCACGAGCCCCGCGGCGACGAGGCCGCCGAGGAACGCGAGGGCGCCCTGGAGGTAGAACGGGACGGTCAGCCCGAACGCCGCCACGGCGACGACCGTGACGTACGCGCCGGCGTTGACCGCCAGCGTGTCCGGCGACGCGAGCGGGTTGCGCGCGACGGACTGCAGGACCGACCCCGCGACGCCGAGCGCGACGCCGACGAGCAGGCCGGCGAGCAGCCGCGGCACGCGCGACGCGACGAGCACGGCCACCGTCTCGTCGGCGCCGCCGCCGGTGGCGAGGCGCAGGAGGTCGAGCGGGCCGACCGCCGCGGTGCCCTGGGTCAGGTGCACCGCGGCGAGCAGCAGCGCCAGGAGGCCGGCCGCGACGAACGCCGCCGTGATGCCGAGCCGTGACGCGCGCGCGGCGGCGGGCGCCGGCGCGGTCAGGGGTTCTCGGGTCGTCGTCGTCATCGCTGCGGTCGTGCCTTCTCGCTCGGGCGCTGGTCGCGCGTCAGGCCGTGAGGGCGTCGACGAGCGCGTCGACGTACGCCGCGCCCGAGAGCGGGCCGCCGAACATCCAGATGCCGTCGGGGATGCGGTGCACGTCGCCCGCCGTGACGAACGGCAGCTGCTCCCACACCGCGTTGCCCGCGAGCCCGTCGGCGAACGGGTCGCCGTCGGCCTCGTTCGCCGCGTAGACGAACTGGACGTCGCCGAGCTGGGTGAGCCCCTCGACGTCGGTCTGCGCGAGGCCGTAGTCGGGGTCGCCGCCCTCGGTCCAGGCGTTCACGAGGCCGATCTCCTCGCCGAGCGCGCCGAAGTAGGAGCCGGGCGTGTACATGCGGACCGAGACGGTGCCGTTCGCGAGCCAGCCGTCGGCCATCGTGAACTCGGCACCGGCGAGCCCGGCCTCGTCGATCGCGGCCGTCGCGTCGGCGACCGTCGTGTCGAACTCCTCGAGCGCCACCTCGGCCTGCTCCTGCGTGCCCGTGACCTCGGCGAGCGTCTCGACGGTCGAGCGCATGTGGCCGAGCGGGTCCTCGCCGTCGGAGCCGCGGAGCGTCAGCACCGGGGCGATCTCCTCGATCTGGCCGATGACGTTGTCCGGCAGGTCGGTCGTCGTCACGACGAGGTCCGGCTCGAGCGCGGAGATCGCGTCGAGGCTCGGCTCGCCGCGCGTGCCGACGTCCGGCGTGCCCTCGTCGATCGGGGCCACCGTGTTCCACGTGTTGTAGCCCTCGACGTCGGCCTGGCCGACGGGCTCGACGCCGAGCGCGACGAGGTTCTCCGTCAGGCCCCACTCGAGCGAGACGACGTCCGTCGCGGGGGCGTCGAGCGTGTGCTCGCCCCGCTCGTCGGTGTACGTCACGGGACCGGCCGTCGCCGCCGTCTCGGCGGTGTCGCGGCCGTCGGACTCGCCGGCCGGGTCCTCCGTGGTGCCGCACGCGGCGAGCGCGAGCGTCGTGGCGAGGGCGAGGGCGCCCGCGGCGAGCGAGCGGGATCGGGTGGAGCGCATCGGTGTCCTTCTTCTCGTGAGGCCGCACGCCGGCACGGCGCGGCGCGGGCGCGCCGCCGCCGGGCGTTGCGGTGCCCGCCGTGCGGGC
>NZ_LWGL01000175.1 GCF_001722485.1 Cellulosimicrobium cellulans
GCTCGCCGCCGCCCTCGGGGGCGTGCTCCTCGCCCCGCTGCCCGCGGCCGCGGCGACCGCGCGGACCGAGGCGGAGCCTGCCGCCGAGGCGTCGGACGCAGCGACGTCCGAGCCGTCGACGCCGTCTCCAGCGCCGGGGGGCGAGGCGCCCCTGCCGGAGGAAGTCGTCGAGCACCTCGCCGAGGACCGCGAGCGCATCGACGCCGCCGAGGTCACCGAGGCGATGCGCGCGGACGCCGTCCTCGACCTGCACCCGGACGACTCCCGGTTCTCCCTGGACGCGGACGACGCCACGACCCGCCTCCAGACGACGCGCGAGGAGGAGGAGACGACGACCGTCGTGCTCACCGCCGACCTCATGTTCGCGTTCGACTCGGCGGAGCTCTCCGCGGAGGCCGCCGACGCGCTCGCGGACCTCATCGAGCAGATCCCGCAGGGCTCCGCCGTCGCGGTCGACGGGCACACCGACGCGATGGGCACGGACGCGCGCAACGACGAGCTCTCGCTGCAGCGGGCGGAGGCGGTCGCGAGCGTGCTCCGGGCGGAGCGCCCGGACCTCACGCTCACGGTGACGGGCCACGGCAGCCGGCAGCCGGTCGCCGAGAACACGCTCGAGGGGGAGGACAACCCCGCCGGGCGTGCGCTGAACCGCCGCGTCGAGCTCTCCTTCGCCGACGGCTGACGAGGGCCCACGACGACCGCCAGGGCGGACGGCGACGCGGACGACGAGGCCCCGCACCGGTGCCGACGGCACGGTGCGGGGCCTCGCGTCTGCCGCGGGAGGGCGTCCGGAGGGCCGCCGGGCGCCTACCCGCGGGTGTCGGGGCCGAGCTGGTCCCGCATGACGTCCATGATCATCTGCTGGGCGAGCGTCGTGCGGGGCACGTCGCTCTCCTCGGGCACGTCGTGCACCGCGGCCACCTCGCTCGGCCGGACGAGCACGTCGACCGGCGGCCGACGGCGCCTGCCGCGCGGGTGCGTGCGCACGGCGGGGTCGATGGCCGGCGCCACGCGGGCGACGGCCGGCTCGAGCGCGCGCCGGGTCAGGACGACGTTCGCCCCGGGGGCGCACAGGCCCGCGACGGCGAGATCGACGTCGAGGACCCAGAGCAGGGCGACGCCGTGCGGCGCCTCGATCATGGTGAACACCGCGCCGGCGTGACCGGGCGGGTCCGTCAGCAGCCCGGAGGCGCACCGGCGTGCCAGCTCCAGGAGCTCGACGGGCGCGTCGCCGGCGGCCGCCACGAGATCCGCGTCGGCCCCGAGGAGCGCCACCTGGAGGACGGTCGTGCTCGCCTCCAGCAGGGACTGCGCGGCCTCCGGCGCGGTGAGCAGCTCGCCGTGTTCCATGACCGGTCCGAGGACCGACGGGGTCAGAGCCCGTCGATGCTGGCGTCGAGCTTCGCCAGCTGGCGGCGCGCCAGGGCGAGGTTCCCGCGCGCGCGGTCGAGGACGACGTAGAAGAAGAGGCCCTCGAGCTCGGGGCGCTCCGAGAGGCGGATGAGGTGGAACTGCCCGGTGAGCGTGATGAGGATGTCCTCGACCTTCATCTCGAGGCCCAGCTGGGACACGGCGCGGAGCTTCGAGCGGACCACCTCGGTGTTGGCGGCGCCGGCGAGCTCGATCTCGAACGACTCGCGCTGCGCGTGCGCGACGGTCATCCCGTTGGACGAGTCGATCACCGCGATGGCGATCGCCCCGTCGAGGTCGAGGAAGGCGGACAGGGCGTTGTCGATCTGGCTCACGGCGAGCACCTCTCGTCGAGACGGCGGGTCAAGGGTCGTGGTCCGCGCTCACGACGATGGAAGAGCGACCGAGTTGGACACCTGTCCAACGCGTCGCATCGTAGCGACGGCGCCGCGGTGATATGCGACGTACGGGGTGTTCGACCGGTTGCGCCCGCTCCGACGGGCGGGTGAATCGACCCTGTGACGCTGGTCACCCTCGCGCGTCACAGCCCGCGGCGGTGCGCCGGCCCGGTCCGGGGCGGGCGCCGGTCCGGGCCTAGAATCGGCGGGTGACCTCCGCGCCCGACGTGCCCCCCGCCCCGCCGACCGCGACCGACGGAACAGCGCCCGACGGAACGACGCCCGACGAGCCCACGCCCCTGTCGACGCCCCGCCCGGTGCTCGTCGTCGACTTCGGCGCCCAGTACGCGCAGCTCATCGCGCGCCGGGTCCGCGAGGCGAACGTCTACTCCGAGATCGTCCCGCACACGGCCTCGGTCGAGCAGATGCTCGCCAAGGACCCGGCGGCGATCATCCTCTCGGGCGGCCCGTCGTCCGTGTACGCGACGGGGGCGCCGTTCGTCGACCCGGCCCTGTTCGAGGCGGGCGTGCCGGTGCTCGGCATCTGCTACGGGTTCCAGGCGATGGCCAAGGCGCTGGGCGGCGACGTCGCGCAGACGGGTCTGCGCGAGTACGGCGGCACCGAGGTGTCGGTGTGCGAGGCGGGCGTCCTGCTCGCCGGCTCGCCCGAGAACCAGACGGCGTGGATGAGCCACGGCGACGCGGTGCACCGCGCGCCGGACGGCTTCGAGGTGCTCGCGACGTCGTCGGGCTCGCCCGTCGCGGCGTTCGAGGACCGCGGGCGACGGCTCTTCGGGGTGCAGTGGCACCCCGAGGTCAAGCACTCCGCGCACGGCCAGGCCGTGCTCGAGCGCTTCCTCTACGAGGGCGCGGGGCTCGCCCCGGACTGGACGCCCGGCAACGTCATCGCGGACCAGGTCGCGGCGATCCGTGCGCAGGTCGGCGACGCGCGCGTCATCTGCGGCCTGTCGGGCGGCGTCGACTCGTCAGTCGCCGCCGCGCTCGTGCAGCAGGCGGTCGGCGACCAGCTCACGTGCGTGTTCGTCGACCACGGCCTGCTGCGCGCCGGCGAGGCCGAGCAGGTCGAGCGCGACTTCGTCGCCGCGACGGGCGTGAACCTCGTCGTGCGCGACGAGAAGGAGCGCTTCCTCACCGCGCTCGCCGGGCACAGCGACCCCGAGACCAAGCGCAAGATCATCGGGCGCGAGTTCATCCGCGTGTTCGAGGACGCGGCGCGCGACATCGTCGCCGAGGCGGGCGAGCACGGGGAAGAGGTCAAGTTCCTCGTCCAGGGCACGCTCTACCCGGACGTCGTCGAGTCCGGCGGCGGCGAGGGCGCGGCGAACATCAAGAGCCACCACAACGTCGGCGGCCTGCCGGACGACCTGCAGTTCTCGCTCGTCGAGCCGCTGCGCACGCTGTTCAAGGACGAGGTCCGCGCGGTCGGGCTCGAGCTCGGCGTGCCCGAGGCGATCGTGTGGCGCCAGCCGTTCCCCGGCCCCGGCCTCGGCATCCGCATCGTCGGCGAGGTGACGGCGGACCGGCTGGAGACCCTGCGCGCCGCCGACGCGATCGCGCGCGAGGAGCTGACCAGGGCCGGTCTCGACCGCGAGATCTGGCAGTGCCCCGTCGTGCTCCTCGCCGACGTGCGCTCGGTCGGCGTGCAGGGCGACGGCCGCACCTACGGCCACCCGATCGTGCTGCGGCCCGTGTCCTCCGAGGACGCCATGACGGCCGACTGGACGCGCCTGCCGTACGACGTGCTGTCCGTCATCTCGACGCGCATCACCAACGAGGTGCCGGAGGTCAACCGGGTCGTGCTCGACGTGACGAGCAAGCCCCCGGGCACCATCGAGTGGGAGTGAGCCGCACCGGGACGGAGGGGTCGACCGTGGCAGGGCACCGCATCTTCGGGACGAGCTTCGCGAGCATCCACCCGCTGTACGTCGCGAAGGTCGAGCGCAAGGGCCGCAGCCGGGCGGAGGTGGACCAGGTCATCACCTGGCTCACCGGCTACGACGACGCGGGGATCGAGCGCGCCGTCGCCGACGGCGTCGACCTCGAGACGTTCTTCGCGCAGGCACCGGCGATGAACCCGAACGCCTCCCTCATCACGGGTGTGGTCTGCGGGGTGCGGGTCGAGTCGATCGAGGACCCGCTCATGCAGCGGATCCGCTGGATGGACAAGCTCGTCGACGAGGTCGCACGCGGCAAGAAGATGACGTCGATCCTGCGCGGCGAGGCACCGGCCGCGTAGCGGGCGGCGCGCCGGGCCCTCAGGCGGTGCGCGCGATCATCGCCGCGCGGGAGTAGGCGGCCTCGACGTCGGCGAGGACCCGCGGCCACCCTGCCGACGACGGGACGTCGCGGTTGTGCGCGACGATCCGGTCGAGCAGGCCGTCCTCGGTGACGAGCCGCACGAGCGCGTCCGTCATGCCCGCGTCGTCGTCCGCGAGGAGCGCGTCGACGCCGTCGGTGAGCCGCTCGGCGACGCCCGACTGCGAGCGCGTGACGACGACGAGCCCGGCCGCCTGGCCCTCGAGGGCCGCGATGCCGAACGCCTCCTCGACGGCGGGCGCCGCGAAGACGTCCGCGCGCGCGTAGAGGCGCTTGAGCTCGGTCGCCGAGAGGCGTCCCGGGAGCGAGACGACGTCCCGCAGTCCGTGCTGCGCGACGAACCGGCGTGCCGCCTCGAGCTCGGGACCGTCGCCCGCGACCGTCGCGTGGAGCGACCCGGCGGGCACGCGCGCGGCCGCTTCGCGGACCACCTCGAGGAGCGGCAGCACGCGCTTGCGCGGCGCGAAGCGCGTCGCGGCGACGACGTGCACGGCCGCCCCCTCCATGCGCTCCGCGCGCTCGGTGCGGGGCACGCGCCACGCGTCGAGGTCCAGGCCGTTGTGCAGCACCGCGACCTCCCCGCGGTCGCCCACGATCCGCCGCAGCGGCGCGGCCGTCAGCTCGCTCACCGCCGACCACAGGACCGGCCAGCGCGACCAGCCCACGACGCGGTCGAGGCCCGCGAACCACCGCTCCGCCGACCCCCACACGCTGTGCACCGTCAGCACCGCGGGGAGGCCGGCGCGCACGACGGTCCGCAGCGAGGCCTGCGTCGAGGGCGTGAGCACGCCCATGTGCAGGTGCACGACGTCGGGCCGCGCCGCGCCCAGCAGCCGCGCCACGTGGTGCGGGGCGCGCGGGTGGACGGGGTAGCCGCCCGGGACGCGGGCTGCCAGGCGGTGGACCGTGACCCCGTCGACGTGCTCGGTCGTGACCCCGTGCGCGCCGGGCCGCTCCGGCGTCGTGCACACGACGGCGACGTCGTGCCCCGCCGCGGCCTGCTGCTGCGCGAGCCGCGCCACCTGGGTCTCGATCCCCCCGAGGAGCGGGAGGTAGCAGTCGGTGACGTGGACGATGCGCACGCGCGCATCCTCCCACCCGCGCGCGACGCGGCCCGAATCCGCGCCCCCGTCCACGCCGGCGCGGGACCGGCACGGGACCGGCACGGGCCGGCGACGCGCCGGGCGCTCGCCGGGCACGAGCCGATACCGGTCGCTACGGTGGTCGCGAATGGGTGGTTCGACCGTCTCGCGGCGGCGTCGCCACGGGGGCGCGACACCGCGGACGGACCGGGAAGGTCCTGTCGAAGGGGAGCGCACCATGTCGAGCACCGTCACCGTCACACCGGCCCGCGGGGTCCGGGGCATCGGCCTCGTGTCGATCGTCGCGGGCATTCTCCTCGTCCTCGCGGGCGTCGGCACGTGGGTCGTCGTCGCCAACGAGCTCTCGTCGGAGGAGATCACCGTCTCCGACGACGCGTCGTTCCTCGCGGGACGTCACGTCAACGGGCCGCTCACGGCCTACGCCCAGGCGGACGTCATCGACCGGCACGCCCTCGAGGCGAGCGGCGGGCAGACCTACGCCCAGCTCGAGCAGGACGACCCGACGCGCGAGACGGTGATGAACGCGTCGTTCCTGCGCGCGTCGCTGTACACGTCGGTCGTCGCGTTCGGGGTGTCCGCGCTGGTCGTGGGCCTCGGCATCCTGTTCGTCCTGGTCGGGATGGCGCTGCGCAAGCTCGCGGGCGGGCCCAGCGTCGCGGTCGAGACGCCGGCGGCCTACACGTCCTCGGGGGAGCTGTCGGAGGGCGGACGGCACGCGGCACCCGGGTCCGCGCCGCACGGGCCGTCGCCGGCTGCGCCGCCCGTGCGGCCCGCTCCGTCGCCCAACCCGTCGCCCACCCCGTCGCCCGGCCCGG
>NZ_LWGL01000176.1 GCF_001722485.1 Cellulosimicrobium cellulans
CCCCGCGCCACGCGCGGGCCCAGCGCGCGAAGGCGCCGGGCTCGGGGCCGGCGCCCGTCTCGGCGTCCGGGGACGCCGCCGTGCCGGCGCCGAACCCGCTGCGAAGCCCCTCGACGACGAGCCCGACCAGCGGCCAGCGCACCGCGAGCGACACGAGCAGCGCGACGAGGTAGGCGGCGTTGGTCCACAGGCCCCACGCGAAGTAGTCCTGCGCCTCCCCCGAGCGCCACGCCCAGACGACGCCGATCGCCACGCCCAGCAGCCCGCCGAGCGCCTGCGTGAGCGGCGTGCGCTGGACGAGGCGGGCGACGACGGCGACGAGCGCGACGGCGACCGAGGCGACGAGCGACCACGTGAGGTCGGTCGTCGCCACGAAGACGACGACGAACACGAGCCCCGGCGCCACGGACTCCACGAGACCGCGGACGCCGCCGACCGCCTCGGCGACGGAGAACTGCTCCCCCGCGAGCGCCCGCACGCCGCGCGCCCGGCCGTCCTCGGGCGCCGCGACGTCGTCCACGGCGGTCTCGACGCTCTCCGCCTCGTGCGCGGCCCCGGCGCCGCGGGACGCCTCGTGGGGACCGCCGGGCGCGCCCGGCGTCGTGCTGCTCGTCATGGTGCGGTGTCCTCGGGAAGGTCTCGGGGAGCGCCGGGAGGGCGCGTGCGGGTCGGGCCGGCGCTCACTCGCCCGGACGGGCGAGCAGCTCGTAGCGCGGGTTGAACATCGTGCGGCGCCCGTCCACGTCGCACACGAGTCCCTCGACGAGCGCGCGGCGGCCGGGCTCGATGCCGGCGATGCGCCGGCGGCCGAGCCACACGAGGTCGATCGCACCGGAACCGTCGTACAGCTCGACCTCCACCGTGGGGACGCCCTCGCGCGGGCGCAGCACGACGGAGCGCAGCACGCCCGTGACCCGGGCGCGGCGACGGTTCGGCAGCTCGGACACCGCGCGGCAGCCGGCCTGCCGGGCGGCCTCGGTCCGCTCCTCGCCGGCCGCGACCTCCTCCTGGGAGGCGGTCGCCGCGTGCCAGGCGTCACGCAGGGTGGGGCTCACGTCAGCGGGTCTCCGTGATCTCGGGCCCGCGCTTCAGCGGGTCGAACGACGGCGCCTCGGGCGCGCCGGCCGGCGTGGCCGGGGCGGGCGCGGGCGCCTTGCCGGGCAGGTGCAGGGTGAGGAGGTCGCGCGGGGGGCGCGGGCTCTGGTCGCGCACGACCACGATGTTCGCGAAGACCGACTCGAGCAGCCGCGCCTCCTGCTGGTCGACCGCGGCCTTGCCGGTGAGGACGCCGCGCAGGAACCAGCGCGGGCCGTCGACGCCGACGAAGCGGGCCGGGCGCACGCCGGTGCGGCCGTCGGGCGCCTGGGCCGGGATGCGGGCGATGAGCTCGCGGCCGAACGGGCCGGGCACGTCGTCGACGGTGCCGCCCTGCTTGGTGACGGACGCGGCGATCTCGCCGCGGATCTCGTCCCAGATGCCCTCGGTGCGCGGCGCCGCGAACGCCTGGACCTGCAGGCCCGAGCCGCCGACGGCGCACGCGACGCCCGTGATGCGCTGCGTCTTCTTGTCGACCTCCATGCGCAGCTCCATGCCGGGCACGCCGGGCAGCCACACCGCGCCCAGGTCGACGCGCGGCCCGCGCTCGGGCACCTGCGACGAGTCGAACGGACCCCGGCCGGCCGTGGCCGGAGCGCCGTCCTCGGTCGCCGCGGCGCGCTCGGGCGACGTGGTCTCGGCAGCGTCCTGCGCCGACGAGGACTCGGCCGGCTGCGACGACCGGGAGCGACGGAACAGACCCACGAAAGAGCTCCTTCACCTGCCCGGGCACCCGCCCGGGACTCCTGCCGGGGCGTCCGCCCCGTCCTTCCACACTAGCCCCCGTGCGACGTGACGACCGCCACGCTCTCGTCGGGGCGGCTCGGCCCTGCGCGAACGTGCGCCCGTCAGGTCGCGGCGGCCCACCCGCCGCTGGAGCCGAACCCGCCCTCGCCGCGGTGGGACCCGGGCAGCCGCTCGGCCCGGACGAACCGTGCGCGCTCGACCTTCTGCACGACGAGCTGCGCGACGCGGTCGCCGCGCCGCAGCACGACGGGCTCGGCCGCGTCGGTGTTGAGCAGCGTCACCTTGATCTCGCCGCGGTAGCCGGCGTCGACCGTCCCCGGCGCGTTGACGACGGTGAGCCCGTGCCGGGCGGCGAGGCCGGAGCGTGGGTGCACGAACGCGGCGTAGCCGTCCGGCAGGGCGATCGCGACGCCCGTCGGCACGATCGCCCGCTGGCCGGGCGCGAGCTCGACGTCGACCGTGGTCACGAGGTCGGCGCCGGCGTCGCCGGGGTGCGCGTACGCGGGGAGGGGCACGTCGTCGAGGAGGGTGATGAGGACGTCGACGTCGCCCGTCGGGGGCTGCTGCTGGATCGGCACCCGGCGAGCCTAGTGGGCGGCCGCCGCGGGGTGCGACCATCCCCCGGCCGGGGGACGGCCCGCCGGCGGCGCCTGGGATGATGGGCCCATGACCGACGCCGCTGACCCGTCCCCGCGACCGAGCGCCCCGGCCGGCTCCCCCGCGCACTCCCCCGAGCACGCCTCGTCGTTCACCGAGCGCGTCCTGCCCGGCCCGGGAGGCTGGCTGGCGGCGGTCGCCTTCGCCGCCGTGCTGACGGTCGCCCTCCTGCCGGCGAGCCTCCCGCTCGCGGTCGGTGTCGGCGCCGTCGCGGCGGTCGCCGGCCTCGTGGCCCTGTGGTGGACCTCGCCCGTGGTGGCCGTGCGCGACGGCGCGTTCCGGGCCGGCCGCGCGTCCGTCCCCGTCTCGCTGCTCGGCACGGTGACGCCCCTCGACGCGGACGCGATGCGCACGGAGCTCGGCCCCCGGCTCGACGCGCGCGCCTACGTGTGCCTGCGCGCGTGGGCGCGGACGGGCGTGCACGCACTGCTGGAGGACCCGCAGGACCCGACGCCCTACTGGCTCGTGTCCACCCGGCGCCCGCACGAGCTCGCGGAGGCGCTGCGCGCCGCGGGCGCCGGGCGCTGAGGGACCGACGGACACCGACGGACACCGACGGACCGGGGACGACGACGGCCGCCGCCCCGAGGGGCGGCGGCCGTCGTGAGAGGTCGTGCGCGGACGCGGGTCAGGCGGCGCACTCCGTGCAGATCTGCTGCCCGTTCTTCTCGTAGGCGAGCTGGCTGCGGTGGTGCACGAGGAAGCAGCTCGCGCAGGTGAACTCGTCCGCCTGACGCGGCAGCACCCGGACCGAGAGCTCCTCGCCGGACAGGTCGGCGCCGGGAAGCTCGAAGCCTTCCGCCGCCTCCGTCTCGTCCTCGTCCACAACGCCCGAGCTCTTGTCGGAGCGACGAGCCTGCAGCTCCTGGATCGAGTCCTCGCTGAGCTCCTCTTCGCTCTTGCGCGGGGCGTCGTAGTCTGTTGCCATCTGTGGGGTCACTCTCCGAAAGCTCGTCGATAGCGACCGTGCGCGGCCGGGGACCGGACGGGCCGGGGTGCCGGACGGCACGGGTACGGGGACGTGGGGGACGTCCCGTGACGTGACGTGCCGCGAGGTCGTCGTGGCACGGTGCACGCTGATCAATGCGCGCCGCACCGGAATTGTTCCCGGTGGGCCCCCGGATTCTGCACCATTTCCCTGACGGATGCACCCCCTGGGCGCGCGGCGCGCCGCGGTGGTCTCGGTCACGTCTCCGCAGGGCCGTCGAGGCCCCGTCGCGCGGGGTTCAGGCGTCCGAGTCGGCGCCCGCCCGCTCGAGCAGGTCGACGAGCTCGGCGACGCGCGCCGGCCCTCCGGCCACGGTCATGTCGTGGCCCGCCTCCGCGCCGCGCAGGCCGGTCACGCGCGCCCCGGCCTCGTGCGCGACGAGAGCGCCCGCCGCCATGTCCCACGGGTTGAGGCCGCGCTCGTAGTAGAGGTCGAGCTCGCCGCTCGCGACGAGGCACAGGTCGATCGCCGCCGAGCCGAGCCGGCGGATGTCGCGCACGCGCGGCAGCACCTCGACGAGCACGCGCGCCTGCGCACGGCGACGCACCGGGTCGTAGCCGAACCCCGTGCCGACGAGGCACTGCGCGAGCTCGTCCGGCTCCCCGATCCGCAGGGGCGCGCCGTCGAGCGTCGCCCCGGCGCCGGCGCCCGCCGTCCACGTGCGGCCGTCGACGACCGAGTGCACGGCCCCCGCCAGGACGGTCCAGCGCGCCGGGTCCGGCGGGCCGACGACCGCCGCCACGGACACGGCGTACGACGCGACGCCGTACAGGTAGTTGACGGTGCCGTCGATCGGGTCGACGACCCACGTGATCCCGGACGTCCCCGCCGACGTACCCTCCTCCTCGCCGAGGATCGCGTCGTCGGGCCGGGCCGCGGCGATCTCCCGGCGCAGCAGGGCCTCGGAGTCCGCGTCCATGCGCGTCACGACGTCCGTCGCGGTCGACTTCGTGGACGCGACGACGACCTGGTCCGGCCGGCCCGTGCGCACGAGCTCGCCCGCGGAGCGGGCCAGGCGCTCGGCGAGCTCGCGCAGGGCGGGCACGGTGACGTCGTCGGGCAGGCGGGGGTCGTCGATGAAGGAGTGCACGGCTCACATCCTGCCCGACCCGGGTCCGGGCCGACGACCCTCCCACGGCCCGGGCGCCGACCACCCCAGCCGCAGCGAGAGCAGCCGGAACCCGAGCACGAGCGCGAGCACCCCGGCCTGCGACAGGAGCCCCAGCGCACCCGCCTCCCAGAGCACGGCGGTCAGCGCGGCGCCCGCGAGGGCCGGGATGGCGTACAGCTGCTGGTCCTGGAACAGCAGCGGCGCCTCGCTCGTGAGGACGTCGCGCAGGATCCCGCCGCCGACGCCGGTGAGCACCCCGACGAACACCGCGGCGAGCGGCCCGACCTCGTACTCGAGCCCCTTCATCGTGCCCGAGAGCACGAACAGGGCGAGGGCGCCCGCGTCGAGCACGACGATGCTGCGCCGCAGCCGCGCGAGGCGCGGGTGCCAGAAGAACGTCACGAGCCCGGCCGCGACCGCGACGGCGACGAGGCGCCAGTCCGCGATGCCGACCGGCGGCACCGCGCCGATGAGCACGTCGCGCAGCAGGCCGCCGCCGAGGCCCGCCGCCCAGGCGAGGACGAGCACGCCGACGAGGTCGAACCGTTTGCGCACCGCGGCGAGCCCTCCGGACAGCGCCGCGCAGAAGACCCCGCCGAGCTCGAGGGCGTCACCGGGGACGAGGTCGAGGATCACACGCACGATCTTCGCAGGACCCAGTCCGCGGCACACCGGGCGTATTGCGCCCGCCCCGGGCGGGAGGATGGCACAGTCAAGGCAGCGATGGTGACACGGGAGGACCGATGGACGAGCTCGAGCTGGTGAGACTGCACGAGGACGGGGAGCACCTCGTCCTCGGCGGCGCGGGCGGAGCCCGGTTCGTGCTGCCCATCTCCGAGGCCCTGCGCGCCGCGGTGCGGCGCGACCGTCCGCACCTGGAGCACCTGCGCGCCGAGGGCGAGCGCCGGCTCACGCCGCGCGAGATCCAGTCCCGGCTGCGCGCCGGCGAGCGGGTGGAGGACGTCGCGCGGGCCGCCGGTCTCGCCGTCGAGCAGGTGCGACGCTTCGCCGGCCCGGTGCTCGCCGAGCAGGAGTACGTCGTCGAGCGCGTGCGCGCCACGCGCCCCGGCCCGGGCGACGACGGCCCGACCGTGGACGAGCTCGCGGAGCAGCGCCTGCGGGCGCGCGACGTCGACCTCTCCGACGTCGAGTGGTCGGCGGCGCGTCGGCCCGGGTCCCCCTGGGTGGTCACGGTCGAGTTCATCGTCGCGTCCGGCCTGTGCACGGCGCGGTGGTCGTTCGACGCGGCGACGCGCACGCTGCAGCCGCTCGACGACGAGGCGCGCTGGATCACCCAGCCGGAGCCGCCCGAGGAGCCTGCGCTGGCCGCGGCCCCGGAGGTGTTCGACGTCGACGCGGCGTTCGACCGGCGGCACGCGCCGCGGCGGGCGCCCGAGCCCGACGGCACGGCGGACCTGCTCGACGACCTCGGGCGTCGCCGGGGCGTGCGCCCGCGGACC
>NZ_LWGL01000177.1 GCF_001722485.1 Cellulosimicrobium cellulans
AGCTCGTGCAGCACGACGAGCACGGTCAGCCCCTGGTCGACGAGGCGCGACATGGTCGCCGCGAACGCCTCCTGGCTCGGCTTGTCGACGCCCGCCACCGGCTCGTCGAGGACGAGCAGGTCCGGCCGGCGCACGAGCGCCCGCGCGATGAGCACGCGCTGCTGCTGCCCGCCGGACAGCTCGGCCGTGGAGTCGTCCGCGCGGTCGGCGAGCCCGACCTGCTCGAGCGCGTCGACGACGCGGTCGCGCCAGCCGCGCGGCAGCCGCAGGCGGCCACCGCCCAGGAGGCCGGACGCGACCACCTCGGCGGCGGTCGAGGGCATGCCCGACGGCGCGGCGACGCGCTGCGGGACGTAGCCGAGACGCCGCCACGGGACGCGCGGGCCGAGCGGCGCGCCGAACAGCTCGACGGAGCCCGCGCTGAGCGGCACGACGCCGACGAGCCCGCGCACGAGCGTCGACTTGCCGGAGCCGTTGGCGCCCAGGAGCGCGACGACCTCGCCCTCGGCCACGGTGAGGTCGATCCCGCGCAGGATCTCGCTGCCCCCGAGGCTCACGTGCAGGCCGCGCGCGGCGACCAGGGGTGCGGCGCCCGTCATGAGCACGCCAGCCCGGACGTGAGCGCCTCGAGGTTGGACTCCATGACCCCACGGTAGTCCGTGGCGTCCTCCGCGAGTCCCTCGAGCGGGTCGAGGACGGCGGTGCCGACGCCGAGGTCGTCGGCGAGGGTCTGCGTCACCTTGGGGCTGACGAGCGTCTCGAAGAAGAGCGTCGTGACGCCCGCGTCCTGGACGACCTGGCGCACCTCCCGCAGGCGGGCGGGGGAGGGCTCCGCCTCCGGGTCGATCCCGGAGATGCCGACCTGGTGGAGGTCGTAGCGCTCGGCGAGGTAGCCGAACGCCTCGTGCGACGTGACGAGCGTGGCGCCCGCGCACGGCGCGAGGGCCTCGGCGTACTCGGCGTCGAGCGCGTCCAGGTCGGCGGTGAGGGCCTCGGCGTTCGCGCGGTACTCCTCGGCGTGGTCGGGATCGATCGCCGACAGCTCGTCCGCGACCGCGTCGCCGACAGCGGCGAGCCGTGTCGGGTCGAGCCAGAAGTGCGGGTCGACCGCGCCATGGTCGTGGCCTTCCTCGCCGCCCTCGCCGTGCTCCTCCTCGGCGTGCTCCTCCCCGGCGTGCGCGGCGTGCTCCTCGGCGGTCTCGCCCTCGTGCCCGGCGCCGTCGGGGTGCTCCTCGAGGCCGGCAGGGCCGGCCGCGTCGACGACGTGGGCGGGCTCGCGCTGCTCGATCCCCTGGTCGACCGCGGTCTGGAAGCCGGAGAGGTAGACGACGAGGTCGGCGTCGCCGATCTCGCGGACCTGGGCCGGCGCGAGCTCGAGGTCGTGCGGCTCGGCGGCCGGCGGCGTGAGGTTGGAGACGGCGACGTGCTCCCCGCCGACGTGCTCGGCAACGTACTGCAGGGGGTAGAACGACGCCAGCACCTCGAGACGGCCGTCGCCGGACGCCCCGGTCTCGCCGGCGTCGCCGGACGAGCACCCGGCGACGATGAGCGCCGTGGCGGCGAGAGCGGACGCGACGAGCGCACGGCGGCGCGGGGCGGGACGGGTCATGTCTCCTAGTGTCCGCCTTAGTGAGAATCGATGTCAAAATTGCGTCCGGTGAGTCGTGTCACCGGCGGGTACGCTGGTCGGTCGGCGCCCTCACGGGTGCCCGTCCGAGCCCGTCCAGCCCCCACGAGCCACGTGCGGGGCCGTGAGCACCAGGAGTGATGACCGTGGCCGCTGCGCCCTCACCGTCCGCCCGACTCGACGCCGTCGTCTCCCTCGCCAAGCGGCGCGGGTTCGTCTTCCCCTCGGGCGAGATCTACGGAGGCACGCGCTCCGCGTGGGACTACGGCCCGCTCGGCACCGAGCTCAAGGAGAACATCAAGAAGCAGTGGTGGCGCGCGATGGTCACCAGCCGCGACGACGTCGTGGGCCTGGACTCGTCCGTCATCCTCCCGCGCCAGGTGTGGGTCGCCTCGGGTCACGTCGGCGTCTTCACCGACCCGCTCACCGAGTGCCTCTCGTGCCACAAGCGGTTCCGCGAGGACCAGATGATCGAGGAGTTCGAGGAGAAGAAGGGCCGTGCGCCCGAGGGCGGCCTCGCCGAGATCGTCTGCCCGAACTGCGGCACGCGCGGGCAGTGGACCGAGCCGCGCGACTTCAACATGATGCTGAAGACCTACCTCGGCCCGGTCGAGGACGAGTCGGGGCTGCACTACCTGCGCCCGGAGACCGCGCAGGGCATCTTCGTGAACTTCGCGAACGTCATGGGCGCCGCCCGCAAGAAGCCCCCGTTCGGCATCGGCCAGATCGGCAAGTCGTTCCGCAACGAGATCACGCCCGGCAACTTCATCTTCCGCACGCGCGAGTTCGAGCAGATGGAGATGGAGTTCTTCGTCGAGCCCGGCACCGACGCCGAGTGGCACCAGTACTGGATCGACCTGCGCACCGACTGGTACGTCGACCTCGGCATCTCGCGCGACAACCTGCGCCTGTACGAGCACCCGCAGGAAAAGCTGTCGCACTACTCGACCCGCACGGTCGACATCGAGTACCGCTTCGGCTTCACCGGCTCCGAGTGGGGCGAGCTCGAGGGCATCGCGAACCGTACGGACTTCGACCTGAAGACCCACGCGGAGCACTCGGGCAAGGACCTGTCGTACTTCGACCAGACCAAGAACGAGCGCTGGGTGCCGTACGTCATCGAGCCGGCCGCGGGCCTGACCCGCTCGCTCATGGCGTTCCTCGTCGAGGCGTACACGGAGGACGAGGCGCCGAACGCGAAGGGCGGCGTGGACACGCGCACCGTCCTGCGTCTCGACCACCGCCTCGCGCCGGTCAAGGCCGCCGTGCTGCCGCTGAGCCGCAACGAGCAGCTCTCGCCCAAGGCGAAGGACCTCGCCACGGAGCTGCGCAAGTACTGGAACGTCGACTTCGACGACGCCGGGGCGATCGGTCGCCGCTACCGCCGCCAGGACGAGATCGGCACGCCGTTCTGCATCACGGTCGACTTCGACACGCTCGACGACCAGGCGGTCACGATCCGCCACCGTGACTCGATGAGCCAGGAGCGCGTGGCGCTCGACAAGGTCACCGAGTACCTGGGCGGTCACCTGCTGGGCGCCTGACCGCCGCACCCGGCGCGCACGACGACGGGGCGGGACCTTCGCGGTCCCGCCCCGTCGTCGTGCGCGCGTCGCGCGCGGCGTGCCCCCTGCGGCTGCGTCAGATGTTCTTCACCGCGCCCTTGCCGCGTCGCAGGACCGCGAGCACGAGGCTCACGACGAGGATCGCGACACCGATCCACAGGAGCACCTTCGCGGCCTCGATCGCCACGCCCAGGATGAGCAGCACGGCGCCGACGATGACCAGGATCAGCCAGAGAGGCATGGAGTTCCTTTCGTCCCGATGTCGACCGAAATGCCGACCTGAGAACCCTCCCACGGGTCCGCCGATCTCGCGCGGCGAACGGGCACGAGGTGTGCACGGGCCGGTCGCGGACCGTCCGGGGACGGGTGGGAGAATGGGGCGCGTGAGTGCCTCCACCCCGACCCTCGACGCCACGGCAGCGGCCACGGCTGCGGCCTCCGCGACCGCGGATCCCGTGCTGCCGCCCCTGCGGATCGGCCCGCACACCGTCGACACCCCGGTCGTGCTCGCCCCGATGGCCGGGGTGACGAACCGGGCCTTCCGCACGCTGTGCCGCGAGCACGGTGCGGGGCTGTACGTCGCGGAGATGGTCACGAGTCGCGCGCTCGTCGAGCGCAACCCCGAGGCGTTGCGCATCGTCACGTTCGACGAGGGCGAGTCGCCGCGCTCGGCCCAGGTGTACGGCGTCGACCCCGCCACCGTGCGCGAGGCCGTGCGCATCATCGTCGCGGAGGACCGCGCGGACCACGTCGACCTCAACTTCGGCTGCCCCGTGCCCAAGGTGACGCGCAAGGGCGGCGGCGCCGCGCTGCCGTGGAAGCGCGAGCTCTTCGCCGCGATCGTGCGCGAGGCCGTCGAGGCCGCGCGCCCGTACGGCGTGCCCGTGACGGTGAAGATGCGCAAGGGCATCGACGACGACCACCTCACGTACCTCGAGGCCGGTCGCACGGCGGAGGACCTCGGCGCCGCCGCCGTCGCCCTGCACGCGCGCACGGCCGCCGAGCACTACTCGGGCACGGCCGACTGGTCGGCGATCGCCCGGCTCAAGGAGACGGTGACGAGCATCCCCGTGCTCGGCAACGGCGACATCTGGTCCGCCGAGGACGCCGTGCGGATGGTGCGCGAGACCGGGTGCGACGGCGTCGTCGTCGGGCGCGGCTGCCAGGGTCGCCCGTGGCTCTTCGCCGACCTCGCCGCGGCCTTCGCGGGCCGGCCCGAGCGCGTGCGTCCCGGCATGCGCGAGGTCGCGGACACGATCTACCGGCACGGCGAGCTGATGATCGAGTACTTCGACGGTGACGAGGGCAAGGGCATGCGCGACCTGCGCAAGCACATGGCCTGGTACCTCAAGGGCTACCCCGTCGGCGGCGACGCCCGGCGCGCGCTCGCGATGGTGTCCACGCTCGAGGAGCTGCGCGCGCTCCTCGACGCCCTCGACCTCGACGCTCCGTACCCGGGCGAGCCGGCGGAGGGCCAGCGCGGCCGTGCCGGGTCGCCCAAGACGCCGCACCTGCCTTACGGCTGGCTCGACTCGCGCGAGCTCGAAGGCGAGTTCGCCGAACGACTCCGCGAGGCGGAGCTCGACGTCTCCGGCGGCTGATCGACCTGCGGCGGCGGCGCGACGTGGGGAGCGGTCCCCATCGTCGTCCGGACGTCCGCGCTGCTAGCCTCCGCGATCGGGGCGGCCAGCCCGCGCGTCCGGACGACGCGCGACGAGACGACGAGGGGGCACGGTGCGTGCGCTGCGTGTGACGAGAGGGGCGTGGGCCCGTGCGGTCGGGCTCGCCGGGGGACCGTCCGGTGACGGCCCGGCCGGCGTCGACGGGACCGAGGGCGACGAGGCCGTGACGGCCGAGCTCCTCGAGCACGGGATCGTCGACGAGACGGGCGTGCTGACCGCGGCGTGGTCCGCCGCCCTCCGCGACCACCTCGCCGCGCCGGTCCGCGCGACGCTCCGCGCCCGCTCCGGCGAGACCGGGGCGACGACCCGGCTGTCGCTCGTCGAGGACCGGGTCCTGCTCGTGCACGACGCCGTGCGGGGCGAGCTCGGCCCGCACGAGCTCGAGGTCACGGACGTCTCGGCGTACGTCGACGTCGTCCTCGTGCGCGTCGACGACCTCTGGCCGGCCCTGGTCCGCTTCCTCCCGCCGCTCGAGCAGCTCACCGCGGGAGCGCGGCCGGGTCCGCGGCCCGCGGACCTCCCGCGGACGGTCCTCGGCTCGCGGGACGCCGAGCGGCTGCGCGACGGCGAGGACATGGCGGCGCTCCCGCCGGCCGCGCGCGCCGTCGCCGAGGACGAGGAGGCGTCGCTCGTCGTGCTCGTCGAGGCGTGGCCCACGCCCGCCGCGCCGACCGTCGTGTGGTCGCGCTGGTGGTCCGTCGCGGGCAGCAGGCTGCTCGACGTCCAGCTGCGCGACGACGACGTGCACCTCGTCGAACGGCCGCCGGGGTCCGTGGCGGCCGAGCTGCGCTGGGCGCTCGTCGGCGCGATCGACACCACCGCGCCCGTCGCCGACGGGTCCGCCACTGCCAGGGGCGGTGCGCGATGACCACGAGCATGTGGGGCATGGACATCGCTGCGGTGCGCGGGCTCGGGGACAGCCTCGACCGCGCCGCGGACGAGCTCGAGACGACGCGCGACCAGGTGAGCGCCCGCATGACGCTGTCGTTCGGCGCCGGCCCCGACATGGACGCGTTCCGCTCGCGGTGGAGCGGCGAGCTGGCGCCGTCGCTCACGCGCGTGTGCGCGACGCTGCGCGCGGCCGCGGGCGACGTCCGGCGCGACGCCGACCAGCAGGACTCCGCCTCGGGCGACGGCGTCGGCGGCGGTCCGGGCCCCGGCGGCGCCGGA
>NZ_LWGL01000178.1 GCF_001722485.1 Cellulosimicrobium cellulans
TACGGCGCCGGCGGCGGTGCGTACTGGCCCTGCGGGCCGGCGGGCCCGCCGGGGTGCTGCTGCCCGGGCTGGGCGCCGGGGTACGGCTGGCCGGGCTGCGGACCGCCCGGGTACGGCTGACCGCCCTGCGGGCCCGGGTAGGGCTGGCCGGGCTGCTGCGGTGCACCGGCGTACTGCGGTGCGCCGGGGTGCTGGGGTGCGCCGGGGTGCTGGGGTGCGCCGGGGTGCTGCCCGCCCTGCTGAGCGGGGTAGCCGGGGGCCTGGCCGGGCACGCCGTACTGCCCGGGCTGGCCGGGGTACGCGGGCTGCGCGAAGCCGGCCTGCTGGCCGCTCTGGTCGTCCGGCTTCTTGCGCAGCACGAGCCACAGCACGAGGCCGACGATGCCGAGCAGCACGAGCCCGGCGACGATGCCGAGGATCCACCACGGGAACGCCGCGGCGTCGTCGACGTCGGCGGCGTCGGACGAGCCGGTCGTGCCCTCGTCCGCCGGGTCGTCCGTCGTGCCCTCGTCGGGCGCGGAGGCCGCGCCGCCCGTGACGGCCGAGCCGCGCGCGGAGATCTCGTTGACCTCGCCCATCGCCGGCCGCCACGTGACCGTGGTGCCGTCGACCTCGCCGTTCGTCTCGCCGACCTCGCCGGGGAACGTCACGGAGACGACGAACTCGAAGCCCTCCATCATCTGGCGCGTCATCTCGTCCGACTGCGGGTCGGTGCCGTCGAGCCCCATCTCCTCGTCGGACAGGTCCATCTGCCCGCTGACGACGAACTCGTCGCCCTCGCGCGTGATCGACAGCGAGTCGGTGCCCGTGGCGGACATCTGGGAGATGGGCTGGTCCGTGTACGTCAGGCGCGTCCCGGTGTAGCCGTCCTCGGCGTACGGCTCCTGCGTCGCCCCCGGCGGCAGGTCGGACTCGAGCTGGCCGCCCATCTGGTCCCACAGCGCCTGCGGGTCCTGGCCCAGCGCCTGCGCGGTCTCGTCGGAGATCGCCATGACGATCGAGCCGTCGGCGGTGTCGTCCTCGTTGAGGGTGAGGGCCATGTCGATCCGCATGCAGCCCGCGACGAGCAGTGCGAGGGTGGCGAGGAGCGCGCCGAGGCCGAGCCTTCGGCGCAGGGATGAGGTGTTCACCCCGCCAGCATGTCGCGGATCGGCCTCCGAGGCGAGGGTCGGGCGCGATCTGAGACCAAAGGCACGCCTGCCCCGCGGGCGCCCGGCGCGCCCGCCGCGCCGGTCGCCACGACGCTGCCGATCAGGGTTGAGCGGAATACACTCAACTCCAGGACCGTTCCCAGGTCAGACACCCTTCCTGATCACCCCGGAGCACCGATGGAACTGAAGTTCACGACGATGTCGCAGCAGGCGGTCGGCGAGGCCATCCAGAGCGCCTCGGCCGCCGGCAACCCCCAGCTCGAGCCGACGCACGTGCTGGCCGCGCTGCTCACCCAGGAGGCCGGCGTGGCGGTCGGGCTGCTCGACGCGGTGGGCGCGGACAAGCAGGCGATCGGCCAGAAGGTGCGCGCCGCGCTCGTCGCGCTGCCCACGGCGAGCGGGTCCGCCGTCGCGCAGCCGACGCCCTCGCGCGCCATGTCCGCCGCGCTCGAGAACGCGGGCAAGGAGGCGCAGGCGCTCGGCGACGAGTACGTCTCGACCGAGCACCTGCTCATCGGCATCGCGGCCGGGTCGTCGCAGGCCGCGACGATCCTCCAGCAGGCCGGCGCGAGCGTGGACGCGCTGCGTTCCGCGCTGCCCGCCGTGCGCGGGAGCGCGCGCGTGACCAGCCCGAACCCCGAGGGCACCTACAAGGCGCTGGAGCAGTACGGCACCGACCTCACGGCCGCGGCCGCCGAGGGCCGGCTCGACCCCGTCATCGGGCGCGACTCCGAGATCCGTCGCGTCGTGCAGGTGCTCTCGCGCCGCACGAAGAACAACCCCGTCCTCATCGGCGAGCCGGGCGTCGGCAAGACGGCCGTCGTCGAGGGCCTCGCGCAGCGCATCGTCGCGGGCGACGTCCCCACGTCGCTGCAGGGCAAGCGGCTCGTGTCGCTCGACCTCGCGTCGATGGTCGCGGGCGCCAAGTACCGCGGCGAGTTCGAGGAGCGGCTCAAGGCCGTGCTGTCGGAGATCCAGTCGTCCGACGGCGAGGTCGTCACCTTCATCGACGAGCTCCACACCGTCGTCGGCGCGGGGGCCGGCGGCGAGGGAGCCATGGACGCGGGCAACATGCTCAAGCCCATGCTCGCCCGCGGCGAGCTGCGGCTCGTCGGCGCGACGACGCTCGACGAGTACCGCGAGCACATCGAGAAGGACCCGGCGCTCGAGCGCCGGTTCCAGCAGGTGTTCGTCGGCGAGCCGTCCGTCGAGGACACGGTCGCGATCCTGCGCGGGCTCAAGGAGCGCTACGAGGCCCACCACAAGGTGACGATCGCGGACTCCGCGCTCGTCGCCGCCGCGACGCTCTCCGACCGGTACATCACCGGCCGCCAGCTCCCGGACAAGGCGATCGACCTCGTCGACGAGGCGGCGTCGCGCCTGCGCATGGAGCTCGACTCGTCCCCGGTCGAGATCGACGAGCTCCAGCGCGCCGTCACGCGCCTGGAGATGGAGGAGGTCGTGCTCTCGGAGTCGACCGACCCCGCGAGCCTCGAGCGGCTCGAGCGGCTGCGCGCCGACCTCGCCGACCGCCGCGAGGAGCTGGCCGCGCTCACCGCGCGCTGGGAGGCCGAGAAGGCCGGGCACAACCGCGTCGGCGACCTGCGCGCCAAGCTCGACGAGCTGCGCGTCCAGGTCGAGCGCGCGATCCGCGAGGGCGACCTCGAGACCGCCGGCCGTCTGCAGTACGGCGAGATCCCGCAGGTGCAGCGCGAGCTCGACGAGGCCGAGCGCGCCGAGGCGGCCGAGGACGCCGCGGACGCGCTCGCCGACCCCGCTCAGGGGCCGATGATCGCCGACAAGGTCGGCGCGGACGAGATCGCCGAGGTCGTCTCGGCGTGGACGGGCATCCCGGCCGGCCGCATGCTCCAGGGCGAGTCGGAGAAGCTCCTCCACATGGAGGACGTCGTGGGCGAGCGCCTCATCGGGCAGCGGGCCGCGGTGCGGTCCGTGGCCGACGCGGTCCGGCGCTCGCGCGCGGGCGTCGCCGACCCGGACCGCCCGACGGGCTCGTTCCTCTTCCTCGGCCCGACGGGCGTCGGCAAGACCGAGCTCGCGAAGTCGCTCGCCGACTTCCTCTTCGACGACGAGCGCGCCATGGTGCGCATCGACATGAGCGAGTACTCCGAGAAGCACTCGGTCGCGCGCCTCGTCGGCGCCCCTCCGGGGTACGTCGGCTACGAGGAGGGCGGCCAGCTCACGGAGGCCGTGCGGCGTCGCCCGTACTCGGTCGTGCTGCTCGACGAGGTCGAGAAGGCGCACCCCGAGGTCTTCGACATCCTGCTCCAGGTGCTCGACGACGGCCGCCTCACCGACGGCCAGGGCCGCACGGTCGACTTCCGCAACGTCATCCTCGTGCTCACGTCGAACCTCGGGTCGCAGTTCCTCGTCGACCCGATGCTCGACGACGCGGCGAAGCGCGAGAGCGTCATGACGGCGGTGCGGGCGGCCTTCAAGCCGGAGTTCCTCAACCGCCTCGACGACGTCATCGTCTTCGACCCGCTGTCGCTCGAGGAGCTCGGCCGGATCGTCGACCTGCAGGTCGCGGCGCTCGCCCGGCGCCTGGCGGACCGCCGCATCACGCTCGACGTCACGCCGGCGTCGCGGGAGTGGCTCGCGCTCGAGGGCTTCGACCCCGCGTACGGGGCACGCCCGCTGCGCCGCCTCGTGCAGCGCGAGATCGGCGACAAGCTCGCGCGGCTGCTGCTGTCGGGCGACGTCGCGGACGGGGACGTCGTGCGGGTCGGCCGCGACCCCGAGGTCGCGGGCCTGACGCTCGCGCCGGAGGTGCTCAACGCGTGACGCGGTCGGCGGCTGGGACCTGCGTCCCGGCCGCCGACCCGCGGACGCGTCCCCGCCGCGCCACCGGCGCGCGGCGGGGACATACTCAGGTGTGCCCCTCGACGGAACCACCCCGCAGCCGGCCCAGGAGCAGCGCAGGCGTCACGACAGCCTCCGCTCCGCGGTCATCGTCAACCCCAACCGGGTCGAAGGGCTCGACGAGCTCCGCGCCGAGATCGCCGACCAGCTGGCGGCGGCCGGCTGGCCCGAGCCCGAGTGGCTCGAGACGACGGCGGAGGACCCGGGCACGGGGCAGGCGCGCCAGGCCGTGGCGAACGGCGCCGAGGTGGTGTTCGTCGCCGGCGGCGACGGCACGGTGCGCGCGTGCGTCGAGGGCCTCGCGGGCACCGACGCGGCGCTCGCGATCCTTCCCGGCGGGACGGGCAACCTCCTCGCGGCGAACCTCGGCGTCCCGACGCAGTCGGTGGAGGGCATCCGGCTCGCGGTCGAGCGCGGGCGCCGGCACATCGACCTCGGCGAGGCCGACGGCCGGCTGTTCGCCGTCATGGCGGGCATGGGCCTGGACGCGGCGATGATGCAGGACGCCCCGACGGCGCTCAAGGCGAAGGCCGGCTGGATCGCCTACGTCGTCGCGGCGCTGAAGCACCTGAACGACGACGAGATGCGGGTCGAGGTCCACGTCGACGACGAGCCGGTGCGCCGTCGTCGTGCGCGCACGGTCGTGGTGGGCAACGTCGGCCGCATGCAGGGCGGGACGAACCTCCTGCCCGACGCCGACCCGGACGACGGGCTGCTCGAGGTCGCCGTCATCGCGCCGCGCAACCTGCGGCACTGGGTGGAGCTCGTCGTCGGCCTGTTCCGCGCGCATCGGCGCATCCCGGGCCGCGAGGTCGTGCGCGGCTCGCGCATCTCGATCGTCTCGGACCGGCCGCAGGCCCGGCAGCTCGACGGCGACGTCATCGAGAGCGCGCGACGCCTCGACGTCGAGGTGCGGCCGAAGTCGCTGTGGGTGTGCGTCGAGCAGCCGGACGAGACCGAGGACCTCGCGGCGGGCGCCCCCGGCCGTTCCTGACCGCTGCTGACCGCACCGCACGGCATCGGGCCTGGTCAGCGCCGGGCTGCTCCGGCAGGATGGGCCGCATGAGCGACCCGCACGCGTGGCCCGCCCCTGCCCCGACGGACCGGCGGGACGCACCGCCCGGGTGGCAGCCCCCGGCGCCGGCGGACGCCCGCCGGCGGGGTCTCGCCGTCACGGCCTTCGTCACGGGGATCGCGACGGTGCTCGTCGGCGTCGTGCTCGGGCTGGCCGTCCCGTTCGTCAACGCGTCCGGCCTCGACCTCGACGCGATGTCGGCCATCCAGACGACCGACGGCGTCCTCACGGTCGTGCTGTCGCTCGTCGCCGTGATCACCGGGAGCGTAGCGCTGGCGCGCAAGGAGGGCGCCGCGCTCGCGGCCGCGGGGACCGCCCTGGGCGCGGCCGGCCTGCTCACCGTCGCGGCCGGCCTGCTCCACGGCGCCCTGTACCAGGTGCTCTGACCGCCGGCGCGCCGGTGCCGCACGTGCGAGGACGCGGCTCCCGGCGCACGGTGGGGACGTGAGCCCGTCCCGTGCACAGCCCGAGCGCCCCGGCGCGCAGGAGTGGGTGCCCGACGGCGCGGACGCCCGTCGCGTCGACGTGCTCGCCGAGGCCGCCCACGGGTGCCGCGGCTGCGAGCTGTGGGCGGACGCGACGCAGGTCGTCTTCTCCCAGGGGCCGGACGACGCGGCGCTCGTCCTCGTCGGCGAGCAGCCCGGCGACCGCGAGGACCGCGAGGGCGAGCCCTTCGTCGGACCCGCCGGTCGCGTGCTCGCCGACGCGCTCGAGGCCGCGGGCGTCGACCCCGACCGCGTCTACGTCACCAACGCGGTCAAGCACTTCCGGCACGAGCAGCGCGGCAAGCGGCGCCTGCACCGCACGCCCGACGTCGCGCACGTGCGGGCGTGCCTGCCGTGGCTCGAGGCGGAGGTGGCGGCGGTCCGGCCGCGCGTCGTCGTCGCGCTCGGCGCCACGGCCGCCCGGGCCGTGCTCGGGCGCC
>NZ_LWGL01000179.1 GCF_001722485.1 Cellulosimicrobium cellulans
GGATGCTGCGCGCCGTCGGCACGCCGAGCCGGTACCGCACGGCGATGGCGTACCCGTCCTCGCGCGGCGCGAGCCCGAGCGCGAGGGTGGGTGCCCGCACGAGGCGCGCCGCGTCGTCGGGCACGCCGCTGGCCTCGATGCCCGGCGCGCCGCTGCGCTCGGCGAGCTCGCGCGCGTAGCCGGCGAGCTGGGTCTTGATCTCCCGCGCCTCGTCGTGGTCCATGCGGTGAGTGTGACGGCGACCACCCACGGCCGCCCGCCGAGGCGAGGCGCGCGGGGTCGGCGGACACAGGCGGAGGCGACGGTCAGCGGACCGCAGCGGCTCCGGCGGGCGGCTCGCCGACGTCCTCGACCGGGCGCGGGACGTACGGCTCGCGCGTGACGTCGGCGCGCACGACGCGCGACAGACGGAACCAGCGCACGCCCTCGCGCAGCCGGCACCACGCCACGAGGTACCACTGGCCCTGGGTGTGGGCGAGGATCACCGGCTCGACCCGTCGCGCCGTCTCCTCGCCGCGGCGGTCCCGGTAGCGGATCGCCAGCACGCGCGACGACGCGAGCGACTGCTCGACCGCCCGCAGCACCCGCAGGTGCGACCGCGCCCGGCCGACGACGCCGCCGTGCGCGTCCCCGTCGTCCGCCCCGTCAGCGCCGTCAGCGCCGTCGGGCTCGGGTGCGGGCCGCGGCTGCCGCACCCACACGCGCGCTGCCAAAGCGTCCGCCCGGTCGCGGTCGCCGGCCGCGAGCGCGTCCCAGACCTTGCCGCGCGCGGCCAGCGCGTCGACGGCGAACGGGCTCCCGGGCGGGAGCGTCGCGAGCGCGACGGCGACCGCCACGGCCTGCCCGGGCGTGAAGTTCACGGGCGGAAGCGTGGCGCTCGGGTCGAGCACGTAGCCACCGCCGGGTCCCGCCTGCGCCCAGATCGTCAGACCCGCCTGCTGCAGCGCCGACACGTCGCGCTTGACCGTCCGCTCGCTCACCTCGAGCGCGGTCGCGAGCCGGCGCCCCGTCGTGCCCGTCCGCCCGGCACGGCGCAGCTCCTCGGCGATCGCGTAGAGACGCTCGGTCCTGTTCACGCGTCGCCTCCTCCCGTTCGCGGGTCACCGTCCGGAGGTCCGCCGGCGAACTCCGCGAACTATGGTGACAGACCGGTGTCACCAGGGCGGTGGGACGGTTGGTGCATGACCGAGAACTCGCAGCAGACACGCACCGAGACCTACGACGGCACCGAGCCCGTCCAGCCCGTCCACGTCGTCCTCGTCCCCGGCTTCTGGCTGGGCGCGTGGGCGTGGGACGACGTCGTCCCCCACCTCGGGGCCGCCGGCCTCGTCCCCCACCCCGTCACCCTGCCCGGGCTGGCACCGCAGGACACCGCGGCGGACCGCGCCGCCGTCACGCGCGAGGACCACGTCGCCGCGGTCGCCGACCTCGTCGACGGCCTCGACGGGGACGTCGTGCTCGTCGGGCACAGCGGCGGCGGGCCGGTCGTCCAGCAGGTCGTCGACCGCAACCCCGGGCGCGTGCGCCGGGTCGTCTACGTCGACACCGGGCCGCTCGTCGACGGCGCGGCCCTCAACCCCGGCCTGCCGGACGACGCGGCCGAGCTGCCGCTGCCGTCGTGGGAGGAGCTCGCCGAGCAGGGGTCGAGCACCGAGGGCCTCGACGACGCCGCGCTCGCGGCGTTCCGCGAGCGCGCGGTGCCCATGCCCGCAGGCGTGGCGCGCGGGACGGTTCGCGTGGCGGACCCCGCGCGGCTCGCCGTGCCCGCGACCGTGGTCTGCTCGTCGATCCCGTCCGCGGTGCTCGCGGAGCTCGCCACCCCGGGACCGCCGCTGCACACCGAGCTGGGCGAGATCGCGGACCTCACCTACGTCGACGTGCCCACCGGCCACTGGCCGATGCTGTCGCGCCCGCGCGAGCTCGCCGACGCCATCGTCGCGGCCGCTCGGCAGGGCTGAGCCCCTCCGCCCGGGCGGCGTGCCGGAACACGGGTGAAAAAAGATGTCGAAGTCGCGTCACGGATGACCAGGATCTCCGTCTTGTCCGATAGAGACGGCCGACAGGCCACCCACCGACACGACGAGACGGACCATGCACGACACCCTGCCCTCCGCCCCTGCGCACCACGACGTCCGCTCCGCCCTCCTCTGGGCGCTCGAGCACGACCGCGACGCCCTCCTCGAGCACCGCGAGGCGATCCAGCGCTGCGTCTGGGCGGCGGCACGCGGCGCGGCCGACCGCCGGCTCGTGCGCCGGTGGCTCTTCGCCACCACGCACGAGCCGGCGCCGATCGTCGCCTGACCGGCGGGCACGAGACCTCGTGCCCGCCGGCCGACGGCGCACCCGTACGTCGAGGTTCAGCCGAGCGTCGTCGGCACCACCGCGTCGCCCTCGCCCGGCGTCGCACCGAGCACGTGCTCGGCGAGGAACGCGAGCACGACCTCGTACCAGACCTTCGCGTGCTGCGGCGTGAGGATCCAGTGGTTCTCGTCCGGGAAGTACAGGAACCGGTGCACCGTCTCGCCGTCGGGCCCGGCCGGCAGGCCGGAGTCCGCGAGGAGCTCGTACCAGAGGCGCAGGCCCTCGCCGATCGGGACGCGGTAGTCCTTGTCGCCGTGGACCACGAGCATCGGCGTGACGATGTCCTTCACGAACCGGTGCGGGCTGTTCTCGAGCGCCATCTCCGGCGTCATCTCGCGCTGCCAGTAGTACGAGTGGTCCGTGGTCGGCCCGAACTGGTCGAGCGCCCACAGGCTCGCGTGCGTGACGATCGCGGCGAAGCGGTCCGTGTGGCCGGCGACCCAGTTCGCCATGTAGCCGCCGAACGAGCCGCCCATCGCGGCGGTGCGGGTCTCGTCGACCTCGGGCAGCGTCTCGACGTGGTCGGTGATGGCCATGAGGTCGGTGTACGGCGCCTGACCCCACGCGCCCCAGCCGCGCTGCACGAAGTCCTGCCCGTACCCGGTGGACAGCGCCGGGTCCGGCAGCAGCACCGCGTAGCCGCGCGCGACCATCAGCCACGGGTTCCAGCGCCAGCTCCACGCGTTCCACGAGCCGAGCGGCCCGCCGTGGATCCACAGCAGCAGCGGGGCCGGGTTCTCGGCCGACGCGCCGTGCGGGAGCGCGAGCCAGCCGCGCACGCGCACGTCGTCCGACGCCGCGGTCTCCACCTCGACGAGCGTGCCCGGCAGCTCCGGGCTCGCGACCGGCCCGCGCAGGGCGGTCGCCGCGACCGGCGTGCGTGCCCCGGGCTCGCCGCTGTCGAGGAACGCGCCGAGGTCGATCCGCACCGGGTGCGCCGGCTCGAGGTAGCTCGTGCGCATCGCGTACGCGGTGCGGCCGTCGGGCGCGACCTGCACGTCCGTGAAGACGGCGTCGTCGGCCGTGACCTTCTCGGCGGTCGGGCGCTCGCCCGTGCCGTCGGCCGAGAAGGCGACGAGGAAGACCGGGCCGCGGCCGTCGTCGTCCGCCGTGACGAGGAGGCCCGAGCCGTCCGGGAGCCAGCGCAGCGACGTGGGCCAGCGGTCCCAGCGCGAGGCGAGCGTGCGCGGCGTCGCGTGGTTCTCGGCGCGCGTCGTCGGGGTGTCGTCGTGCGCGTCCTGCGCGCCCGCGCGGCCGTCGGGCGCGTGCAGCGGCACGACGGCGATCGTCTCCTCCGGCGCGCTCTGCGGCGTCGTGAGCGTCTCGCGGACGAACGCGACGAACGCGCCGTCGGGCGAGATGCGCGGCCCGTGCACCTGGGCGCCCGGCTCGTCGACGAGCGTGCGGCGCGCGCCCGTGGCCGTGTCGATCGCGACCAGGGTGCTGCGCGTGCTCGCGCCCGGCCCCGGCACCTGCCAGGTCGTGACGAGCGTCGTGCCGTCCGCGGACAGGTCGGCGGAGTGCTCCCACAGCGCGCGCCCCGGGCCGCCGGCGTCGGGACCGGTGCCGCGGCTGACGTCGCGCAGGTCGAGGAGGCGCGGGTCGTGGTCCTGGGCGGCCTCGCCGCCAGCACCCTGGGCAGCGCCGCCGCCGGCGGGCGCGGCGGGGAGCGGGCGGGCCGGCTCGTCGACCGTCGTCGTGAGGTCGGCGACGAACCGGTGCGTCGTGCCGGGGCCGAGGTCGTGGTCCCAGTGCCGGATCGGGTAGGCGTCGTGGAGGATCGCGTTGACCTTGGCGTCCTTGCGGGCCTTGCGGAGCTCGGCGTCGTGCGCGAGGTCGCGCGCGCTCGGCAGGACGTCGGCCGCGACGGAGACGACCGGCGCGTCGGCGGCGGCGAGCGGCGCGCTGAGGCCCGCGGGCGCCGTCGCGACCACGCGCGCCTCGCCCCCGCCGGCGGGCAGGAGCCAGAGCGCCGTCTTCGCGTCGTCCCCGCCGGCCGCGTCCGGGTCGGGACGCGCCGACGTGAACAGCAGGTCGCCGGCCGCGGTGAACGTCGCGCCCGACTCGCCCTTCGTGCTGCGCGTGAGGCGCCGCGCCGGGGCCTGACCCGTCGGGTCGACCTCCCACAGCGCGGTGCGGTAGGCCGTGCGCTCGTCGTCGAGCGTCTGGACGGTCGTCACGAGACGGCTGCCGTCGCGCGACAGCGACAGGCCGCCCGCGCGCGGGATCGCGACGTACTGGTCGAGGTCGTGGAACGGCGTCGAGGCGGACGCGTCAGCGGTCGTGGGGCGGGCACGCTCAGGCCCGGCGGCAGCGGTACTCACGAGTACGTCCTATCACGCCCCCGTTTCGCGCCTTCGACTCACGCCGACCCACCGGCCGGTTCCCCTGCCTCGCCGCCGGTCCGTGCCGCCGCACCCGAACCCCTCGCGCCGAACACGGGGACGGCTACCGGAAATCGCCGATCGTGGTGGCCAAGCCCGTGATGGGCGGTGGCCAACCCCGAGGTCACCGACCGTGCTGGCGCAGGAGCGCGGCGACGGCCGTCCCGACCCGGCCCGGGACGTCTCGGCCGGTGAAGCGCAGGACGTCGACCGCGCCAGAAGCCACGAGCCGGTTCTGCCGCACCCGGTCCGCGTACACCGCATCTGGAGCCGCGTGGACGTCCTGGCCGTCCATCTCGGCGACCAACCAGCGTCTGCTCCCAAGGCGCCAGCCCATGTCCGCCCGTGCGGTGACCCGTCCAGCGAGGTCGAGGAGCGGCAGCTGCAGCGTGTCGGGTGGCACGCCGGCGTCGACGCAGTCCAGCCGGCCGAACGACTCGAGCGGCGACTCGGCACGGCCGTCCGCGAGACCCCACAGCTCGTGCGTCGCAGCGACGCCGCGACGCCCCCGCGCGAGGTCGTGCGCACGCTCGATGCCGGTCGCGTCCAGCAGCCCGCGGTGCATGGCCGAGTCCATCACGGCAAGGGCGTTCGGCCGTGGGAGCTCGGGGACCGCCTGCGCCAGCGCCCAGTCCGGCGACGCGACACGTCGCCCGCCGATCACGACGGTCGTCATGCCGGCGTCGAACTGACGCAGGCGGATGCCGTCGCGCGAGGCGCGGTCGCTGGCGCGCGGCAGAGCCACCTCCGGACGGACACGCGCGGGCAGGCCCAGGATGCCGTGGAGAGCGAGAGCAGCCGTGCCCACGGCGATGGCGTCGCACCCGTAGGCGAGCAGCCCGAGCCAGGCCGCGCGTCGCCGTCGACCGTCCCACGATTCCCCGTGCGCGCCCACCGCGACGTCGTAGACACCGCGTGTGACACGGCGCCAGGCTCCGGTGTCGACGCGCCGGCACGCGACGCGCGACGTCACCCCGGCGGCCGTGAGCTGCTCGATGGAGAGCAGGCCTGCCTGCTCGTCAGCGGTACGACGAAGCTCGGAGGGAAGTTGCATCCTCGCAGCGAAGCGCGTCACGGGCCGCCTCGAGCATCGACCAGGAGCGAGCTGTGGACCAGCCCGCTCCTGCTAAGGCCTGTGGACGGCCTTCGACTGGAGATCGAGAACGCGCTTGCCGACCGCCGACCACGCGGTGAGCCACCGGATCCTGCGAGATTCAATGGCTGATCCCGTGTTCGGCGGTTGGGGTGGCAGGCGGGGTGACGGGCGGGCGGGTGACGGG
>NZ_LWGL01000018.1 GCF_001722485.1 Cellulosimicrobium cellulans
GCTGGCCGACGCGCTCGTGCCCGCCGCGGCCGGGCCGCGCGTCTGACGGCGGCGCTCGCCGGGCACCCGGGAGGTCCCGGCGCGGGGGTCAGCCCGCGAGCTCCAGGTGCGGCCAGTCCTCGAGGTCCTCGCGCATGCGGCGGTCGTGCGTCGCCACGACGACCGCGGCCGGCGTGACGCGCAGCGCCTGCGTGAGCTCGTCGACGAGGTCGATCGACAGGTGGTTGGTCGGCTCGTCGAGCAGCAGCACGTGCGGCGCGGCGAGGAGGGCCCGCGCGAGGTCGAACCGGCGGCGCTGGCCGGCCGACAGCTCCCGCAGGGGCCGCTCGAGGTCCTCCTCGGTGAGCAGGCCGAGGAACGCGACGGGCACGAGGTGGTCCGGGTCGAGGCGGCCGGCCTCGAGCAGCTCGAGCGCCTCGCGCGCGTACTCGTCGAAGCCCGTGCGCTCCTCGGCGCCGGGCGGCAGGTCCGGGCCCTCCTGCGCGACGACGCCGAGCCGCGCGCCGTCGACCACCGAGCGCGCGCCCCGGTCGAGGGGCACGAGGCCCGCGAGCGCGGCGAGGAACGTCGACTTGCCGCTGCCGTTGGGGCCCGTGACGAGCAGGCGCCCTGACGGGGGGATCGCGATGCGCGTCCCCGGCAGGTCCAGCCGCTCGCCGACGCGGGGGCTGCGCAGCTCGACGACCGGCTCGGCCGGGTCCCAGCCCGGCGACATCGCGGGCAGCTCGGGGAACGCGAGCTGCAGGGGCGGGACGGGCACCTCGACGGCGTCCGCCTCGAGCCGCTGGATCATGCGGTCGGCGGCCTTGACGTGGATGCGCGCCCGCGTGGCGCGGCGGTGCTTCTCGCTGCCCTTGGGCGGGCGCCACTCGTCGGACAGCCCCTCGTACGACGCGTCGAGCACCTGGGCGAGCTTCTCGGCCCGCTTGCGCTCCGCGCGGTAGCGCTGGCGCCAGCGGTGCAGCGCCTGGTTCTTCGCGAACCGGTAGGCGAGGTAGCCCGGCTGCCCGTACAGGACGGGACGGCCGTCCATCGACGGGTCGAGGTCGAGGATCTCGGTCGCGACGTCGTCGAGGAGCTGGCGGTCGTGCGTGACCATGACGACGCCGCCACGCCACGCGACGATCTCGCCCGTGAGGAAGTCGATGCCGCTCGCGTCGAGGTGGTTCGTCGGCTCGTCGAGCAGGAGCAGCTCGGCGCGCTCGGCGAGGCGGCACGCGAGGCGGACCCGGTAGCGCTCGCCCACGGAGAGCGTCGCGAGGTCGCGGTCGCGGTCGCGGCACGCGCCCAGGCGGGACAGCGCGACGTCGACCCGCCGGTCGGCGTCCCACACCGAGAGGTGCTCGGCGCGCGCGAGCACGCGCGTCAGCTCGGCGAGGTCGCCGGTCTCGTGGTCGAAGTCGCGCACCGCGGCGTCGAGCTCGGCGGCGACGGCGCGCAGGCCGGCGAGCGTCGCGCGCACGAGGTCGCCCACGGTCTGGCCCGGCGCGGCGGCGAGCTCCTGCTCGACGACGGCGAGGTCGCCCGCCCGGCGCACCTCGCCCCGGCTCGGGACCAGGTCGCCCGCGAGCACGTGCAGCAGCGTGGACTTGCCCGTCCCGTTCTCCCCCACCACGCCGAGCCGCGTGCCCTCCGCGACCCGGACGCTCACGCCGTCGAGGACGGGGCGGCCCGGGTAGGAGAACGCGAGGTCGTCGGCGGCGAGGTGCACGGGGACCACCCTAGGCGGCGCGAGGTGCCCGCACCGACGGCGTCGTGCCGGGGCGGTACCGTCGAGGGATGAGCACCGCGTCTCCCCCGCGCTCCCCCGCCGGCCTCGTCGTGCTCGCCGCGCTCGCCGACCTCGTGTGCGTCCTCGTGCTCGCGACGGGCGGCCTCGCAGCCCACTCGCCGGGCGAGGGCGTGCTGCGGCTGCTGTACGTCGCGTGGCCGTTCGCGGCGGGCGCGCTCGCCGGGTGGCTCGTCACGCGCGCGTGGCGCCGGCCGTGGCGGCTGTGGCCGACGGGGGTCGTGGTGTGGGGCTGCGCGTGGGCGCTCGGGGTGCTCCTGCGCGTCCTCACGGGGCAGGGCGTCGCCCCGGCGTTCCAGCTCGTGTCGTTCGGCGTGCTCGCCGTGACGCTGCTCGGGTGGCGCGCGGTCGTCGCGCTCGTGGACGTGCTGCGCCCCGCGGGGCGGCGGCGCCGCGAGCGCGAGCTCGCGGGCCGCTGACCCGCGGGGCGCGGGCGTCTACGGCCGGGCGAGCGCCGCGACGACCTCCGGCGCGAGCGCGCGGAAGGCCTTGCCGCGGTGGCTGATCGCGTTCTTCTCCGCGGGGTCGAGCTCGGCCGCCGAGCGGCGCGGGCCCGCCGCGCCGGACGCGGCACCGGGCTGCTCGTCGGGCTCGAGGACGGGGTCGTACCCGAACCCGTTCTCCCCGCGCGGCGCGGCCAGGAGCGTGCCGCGCATCTCGCCCGTGCGGACGACCTCGCGCCCGTCGGGCGTGACGAGCGCCGCCGCGCACACGAACCCGGCGCCGCGGTGCTCGGCGCGCACGTCGCGCAGCTGGGCGAGGAGGAGCTCGAGGTTCGCGACGTCGTCGCCGTGCCGCCCGGCCCAGCGCGCGCTGAAGATGCCGGGCGCGCCGCCGAGCACGTCGACGGCGAGGCCGGAGTCGTCCGCGACGGCGGGCAGCCCCGTCGCGGCGACGAGCGCGCGCGCCTTGATGAGCGCGTTCTCGGCGAACGTCACGCCGTCCTCGACCGGCTCGGGCGCGCCGACGTCGCCCGCGCTCACCACCTGCTCGGGCGCGAGGTCGAGCCCCGGGTGCGCGTCGAGCTCGGCCGCGAGGATCGCGCGCAGCTCGGCGAGCTTGCCGCGGTTGTGCGTCGCGAGGACGAGCCGCGCGCCGTCCGGCACCCGGACGGGGGACGTGCCGCTCACGCGCCCGCCTCGAGCGCGGCGCGCTGGATCGCGGTGAGCTCGGCCGTGCCGGCGACGGCGAGGTCGAGCAGCGCGTCGAGCTCCGCGCGGTCGAACGGCGCGTGCTCGGCCGTGCCCTGCACCTCGACGAACGTGCCCGACCCCGTGGTGACGACGTTCATGTCCGTCTCGGCGCGCACGTCCTCGACGTACGGCAGGTCGAGCATCGGGACGCCGTCGACGATGCCGACGCTCACGGCGGCGACCGAGTCGGTGAGCACGGGCCTGCCGCCGGACTTCACGTGCCCGTGTCGCTGGCCCCACGCGACGGCGTCGGCGAGCGCGACGTAGGCGCCGGTGATCGCGGCGGTGCGCGTGCCGCCGTCGGCCTGGAGCACGTCGCAGTCGAGGACGATGGTGTTCTCCCCGAGGGCGGAGACGTCGATGATCGCGCGCAGCGAGCGCCCGATGAGGCGCGAGATCTCGTGGGTGCGGCCGCCGATCTTGCCCTTGACCGACTCGCGCTGGCTGCGCTCGTTCGTCGCGCGCGGCAGCATCGCGTACTCGGCGGTGACCCAGCCCTCGCCCGAGCCCTTGCGCCAGCGCGGCACGCCCTCGGTGAACGACGCCGCGCACAGCACGCGCGTGCGGCCGAACTCGACGAGGACGCTGCCCTCGGCCTGGTCCAGCCAGTTGCGGGTGATCGTCACGGGGCGGAGCTGGTCGGGCGCGCGGCCGTCGGCGCGCACGGCCGACGTGCCGGCCGTGCCGGCGGCAGGAGCAGTGGTCATGCGGCCACCCTACCGACCGTCCTCGGGGTCGCCGGCCGCCGGTCCCGGGGGTCGCCGGGCGGTGGTCAGACGTCGAAGACGGCGCCCGTCGTCGCGACGTCCACGGGGCCCGCGTACGCCTCGACCGCCTCGGCCCGGGACCGCTCGGGGTCGTTCCACGCGGGCAGGTGCGTGAGCACGAGCCGGCGGGCTCCGGCGGCCGTCGCGACCTCCCCCGCGCGGCGACCGGTGAGGTGGATGCCGCGCTCGACGTCGTCGTCGCGGCCCTCGTGGAACGCGGCCTCGGACAGCAGCAGGTCGGCGTCGCGCGCGAGCTCGACCACGCCGTCGCACGCGTCGGTGTCGCCGGTGTAGGCGAGCACGGCCTGCTCGCCGGGACGCACGCTCGACGGCCCCGTGACGCGCACCCCGTACGCCTCGACCGGGTGGAACACGCGGAACGGCTCGAGCGTCATCGGCCCGACCTGCACGGGCGTGCCCGGCTCCCACGGGCGCACGTCGAGCTCGCCGCCCACCCCGTCGCCCGGCTCTGAGCCGTACGCCTCCTCGATGCGCCGTGCCGTGCCCGACGGCCCGAGCACCGGCAGCCGCGACGGCACGCCCGTGCGGCTCGAGCCGCGGACGGGGTGGTAGCGCAGGTACACGTACAGCCCGCACACGTCGACGAAGTGGTCCGGGTGCAGGTGCGACAGGGCGAGCGCGTCGACGTCGAGCGGGTCGACGAACCGCTGCAGCGCCCCGAGCGCCCCGTTGCCGAGGTCGAGCACGACGCTCCAGTCGCGCGCCTCGAAGCCCGCGGCGGCCGCCTCGGCGGCGGGCACCTGGACGAGGTAGGACGACGCGGGCGAGTCCGGGCCGGCGAAGGACCCGGAGCAGCCGACGGTGACGAGGCGCATCAGGCGGCCTCCACGCTGAGGACCTCGGGGCCGAGGAACCGGCGCGCGAGGTGGTCGAACGGCTCGACGCTGCCCGTGGCGAGGAACCGGTGGCGCGGCGGGCCGGCGTCGCGCGAGCGCTCGAGGTCGTGCGCGACGAGCGTGCGGTAGACGTCCTTCGCCGTCTCCTCGGCGCTCGACACGAGCGTGACCTCCTCCCCCATGACGTAGGAGATCGCGCCCGTGAGCAGCGGGTAGTGGGTGCAGCCGAGCACGAGCGTGTCGACGCCCGCGTCCCGGACCGGGTCCAGGTACTCGCGCGCCACGGACAGCACCTCGGGGCCCGACGTCACGCCGCTCTCGACGAGCCGCACGAACTCCGGGCAGGCCTGCGACGTGACGGTCAGCCCCGGCGTCACGGCGAACGCGTCGTCGTACGCGCGCGAGGTGACCGTGGCGCGCGTGCCGATCACGCCGACGTGCCCGTTGCGCGTCGCCGCGACCGCGCGCCGCGCCGCCGGCAGGATCACCTCGACGACCGGCAGGCCGTGCCGCTGGGTGTACCGCTCGCGCGCGTCGCGCAGCACCGCGGACGACGCCGAGTTGCACGCGATGACGAGCATCTTGACGCCGTCGTCGACGAGCTGGTCCATGATCGCGAGCGCCATCGCGCGCACGGCGGCGAGCGGCTTCGGCCCGTACGGGCCGTTGGCGGTGTCCCCGATGTAGAGCAGGGACTCGTTCGGCAGCTGGTCGAGGATCGCGCGCGCCACCGTCAGACCGCCCACGCCCGAGTCGAAGATGCCGATGGGAGCGTCGTTCACCCGCCCGAGCCTAGTGCGGGTGACGCGGAGCGACCGTCCGCGCGACCGACGTCACCCTGTGGCAGCGCCCACACGCCGCCGGACGCGTCCCGCCTGCGTCCGCGAGCCCGGTACCAGCCGGCGAAGAGCGCGACGGCGAGCGCGACCTCGGCGAGGTCGCCGCCGTAGTACATCCACTGCGCGGCCGACTCGACCTCGGCCGCCGTGTGGTGGCCGCCCGGCGGGAGCTCGCCGGCGCGCGCGTACAGGAGCTTGGCGAGGTAGGCGTGCGCCCCCGCCGCGAGCACGAGGGCGACGACGCGCACGCGCACGCCGGGACGGTGCGGCGCCGGGTCGGGTCCTGCGACCGCCCACGTGAAGAGCGTGCCGGCGAGGACGAAGTGCACGTTCACCACCCCGTGCAGCAGCGTGCTCGACATGCTCGCGGCGTACAGCCCGGTGAGGTACAGCACGTAGAGACCGCCCATGTCGACCACGCCCGCGACGAGCGGGTGGGACAGCACGCGCACGGGGAGGCTGCGCAGGACCGCGGCGACCTGTCGCCGGCCCGCCGTCGTGGCCGCGCCGAGCAGCAGCGTCACGGGTGCGCCGAGCACCAGCCCCAGCGGCGCGTACATGCCGAGCAGCAGGTGCTGGACCATGTGCCCGCGGGCGTCGGCGTGCGCGAGGTCGGCGACCGGCGGGGACACCGCGAGCGCCAGCAGCGCCGAGCCGGCCGCCCAGGCCGCGGTCCGCCCGCGGCCCCAGCGCCGGCCCAGGGCCCGCTCGCGACGGGCGACGAGCGCCAGGTACGCCCCCACGAGCACCGCGAGGACGAGGACGGGCACGAGCCAGCCGACGACGTCCGGCGCCGCGCCGTGCGCCGGCGGGTGGTGGACGTGGGTGGTCACGCGCCCGGCACCGGGGCCGCACCCTCGCCGCGGCTGCGCACGGCCAGCACCACGCCGACCGCCAGCAGCACGAGGCCCGCGCCGTTCCACGCGAGGTCGTACGGCAGGAGGTCGACGCCGTAGCGCACCTCGTGCAGGCCGAGCACCTTGTGGTTGACGAGCCCGTCGAACAGCTGGAAACCGCCCAGACCGAGGAACGCGCCGGCCCACGCGGAGCGCGGCGCGAGCGCCCGGCGACGGCGCAGGTCCGCGAACCAGAAGAAGCCGCCGACGACGAGCACGAGCTCGGCGGCGTGCAGCAGCCCGTCCGACAGCAGCGCCACGTCGGTCGTCGACCGGTCGTAGAAGTGGTGCCACGCCAGGAGCTGGTGGAAGACGATCTCGTCGACCGCCGCCATCACCCCGACCCCGATCAGCGCCGTCGCGAGCATCGAGGCCCGGCGCGCCGACCGGGCGCCACCGACCGCCGTCGGACCGTCCACGCTCCCCACCACCTTCCTCCCGAGGTTCCTCCCGCGCCGACCGTCAGCCCCGGGCGTCCCCGTGCCCCGCCCGCAGGTCCGCGAGCATCCCGTCCACGAGCGACTCCTGCAGCAGGCCGGTGAGCAGGAACACGCTCACGAGGAAGCGGCGCGCCGCCCGCCCGTCGAGGTCGTCGTCGAGCCCCGGCCCCTCCTCGCCCTCGGCGTCGAGCTCGTCGTACAGGCCCTCCACCTGGTCGTCCGTGCGCAGGTCGAGCCGCTCGGCGAGCACGAGACGCACGTCCGTCAGCGCGCCCGCCACCCGGCGCGCCGTGTCGCGCGGCACGACGAACGGCGCCGCCGACGCGGGCTCGCCGTCGACGAGCATCTGCCCCAGGAGCACGAGCCGGTCCACCTTCTCCGACGCGAGGTCCGCCTGCGTGAAGCGGCGGAACTCCGCGGCGACGTCCGCGTCGTCGGACGCGTCCGGCAGCAGGCGGCGCACCGCCGGGTCGGTCGGCACTGCCCCCGCCGCGTCCGGCCGCCCCGCCGGGGCCGGGCCCGTCCACCCCGGGGGCGCCCACGCACCGTCGGCCCCCGGGTCCCCGGACGCGCCGCCGTGCGGTCCCACCTCGTCCTGCAGCATCTGCGCGACGTCGCCCGCGACCTGCGCGAGCACGATCCGCTCCGACGGCTCCAGCTCGGCGACGTACCCGAGCGCCTCGGGCCGGAACGGCCTCACGAGGCGTCGCTCCGCTGCATCGTCGCCCACAGGCCGTACGAGTGCATCGCCTGCACGTCGACCTCCATGCGCTCGCGGTCGCCGGTCGACACGACCGCACGGCCCTCCTGGTGGACCTGCATCATCAGCTGGTTCGCGCGCGGGGGCGGGTAGCCGAAGTACGACTCGAACACGTACGCGACGTAGCTCATGAGGTTCACCGGGTCGTTCCACACGAGGGTCACCCACGGCGGCTCGGTGGCCACGTCGAGGTCGGTGCGCGTCGCCTCGTCGGGGACGGCCACGGACGCCCGCGGCACCACGGCGCGCGTGCTGGTCGGGTGGAGGCTCACCCCACCACTGTATTTGCCCCTCCGCCGGCTGCCCGTCGGACGCGGACCTGCCCTAGGTTTGTCCCCATGAGCCTCCCCCACCAGGGCAGCGCCGCCCTGCCGACGACGGTCGACGCCCTCGTGCTCGACCGCATCCCCGCCCCCGCGAGCGACCTCGCCCCCTCGGCGTCGACGGCGCTCCTCACGGACCGGTACGAGCTCACGATGCTCGAGGCGGCGCTCGCCGACGGGACCGCCCACCGGCACTGCCTCTTCGAGGTCTTCACGCGCCGGCTCCCCGCGGGCCGCCGGTACGGCGTGCTCGCCGGGACCGGGCGCGTCCTCGAGGCGCTGCCGTCGTTCCGGTTCACCTCGTACGAGCTCGACTGGCTGAGCGACAACGGCGTCGTCGGCGAGCGCACGCTCGAGTACCTGGCGGACTACCGCTTCACCGGCTCGATCACCGGGTACGCGGAGGGCGAGGTCTTCTTCCCGCACTCCCCCGTCATGCTCGTGGAGGGCACGTTCGCCGAGTCCGTCGTCCTCGAGACGCTCGTGCTGTCCGTCCTCAACTACGACTCGGCGATCGCGTCCGCGGCGTCCCGCATGACGAGCGCCGCCGTCGACCGGCCGTGCCTCGAGATGGGGGCGCGCCGCGCGAACGAGCAGGCCGCGGTCGCCGCCGCCCGCGCCGCCGTCGTCGCCGGGTTCGCCGGGACGTCCAACCTCGAGGCGGGGCGCCGCTACGGGCTGCCCACCATCGGCACCGCGGCCCACGCCTTCACGCTCCTGCACGACGACGAGGAGTCCGCCTTCGCGTCCCAGGTCGCCGCGCAGGGCCCCGGCACGACGCTCCTCGTCGACACGTACGACGTGCGCCAGGGCGTCGAGAACGCGGTGCGCGCCGCCGGCACGGGGCTCGGCGCGGTGCGTCTCGACTCCGGCGACCTCGGGGTGCTCGCCGTCGAGGTGCGGCGCCAGCTCGACGCGCTCGGCGCCCGCGACACGCGGATCACCGTGACGTCGGACCTCGACGAGTACGCGATCGCGTCGCTCGCCGCCGCGCCCGTCGACTCGTACGGCGTCGGCACGTCCCTCGTCACGGGGTCGGGCGCGCCGACGTGCGGCATGGTCTACAAGCTCGTCGCGCGCTCGAACGGCTCCGGGGTGCTCGAGCCCGTCGCGAAGGCGTCGGCGGCGAAGACGAGCGCGGGCGGGCGCAAGGCCGCCGCGCGCCGCTACGACGACGACGGCCGGGCCGTCGAGGAGCTGCTCGTGACCGGCCCGGACCTCGCCGTGCGGGACTGGGACCCCGAGCAGGAGGAGGGCGACGTGCGGCCGCTGCACGTGCCGCTCGTCGTCGACGGCGCGGTCGACTCGCGCTGGGTCGGGTCCTACGGCGTGGAGAACGCGGCGGAACGCCACCGCGAGGCGCGCGCCGAGCTGCCGCGCGGGGCGCGCCGCCTGTCGGCGGGCGACCCCGCCATCCCGACGACCGTCCGCACGCTCGCGTAGCCGTACCGACCGGAGACCCGACCGACGGGAGACCCGACCGGCCGGGAGTCGTCCGCCCGCCCGGGGCCGGGCGGGCGACGGCTACTTCTGACCGACGAACCAGCGGCGCACGAGCGCGACGCGCGCGTCGAGCTGCTCGACGGTCGCGAGCGGCACCTCCGGGCCGCCGCAGCGGCGACGCAGCTCGGTGTGCACCGACCCGTGCGGCTGGCCGCTGCGGCGCGCCCACGCGGACACGAGCTGCTGCAGCTCCTTGCGCAGCTCGGCAGCGCGCCGGTGCTCGAGCTCGGAGCGTGCGCGCTCCTGCGCGGCCGAGCTCTTCGACCGGGCGCTCATCTGGTCCGCCTGGCGCTGGCGCAGGAGCGTCGTCACCTGGTCGGCGTCGAGCAGCCCCGGCAGGCCGAGGAAGTCGAGCTCCTCGTCGGAGCCGACGTCCGCGCCCGTGCCGAACTCGCCGCCGTCGAACAGCACGCGGTCGAACGACGCCTGGGCCTCGAGCGCCTCGAACGACCCCTGGACGAGCTCGCCCGACGCCTTGTCCTCGCGGTTGGCGGCGGCGAGCTCCGCCGCCTCGGGGTCGAATCCCTCCCCCTGCTCCTCCGCGGTCAGGGGCCGGTCGAGCGCATGGTCGCGCTCGACCTCGAGCCCGTTGGCGAGCTCGAGCAGCGGCGCGACGCTCGGGAGGAACACCGACGCGGTCTCGCCGCGACGACGCGCGCGCACGAAACGGCCGACGGCCTGCGCGAAGAACAGCGGCGTGGACGTCGACGTCGCGTAGACGCCGACCGCGAGGCGCGGGACGTCCACGCCCTCGGACACCATGCGCACCGCGACCATCCAGCGCTGGTCACCGTCGGAGAACTCCTCGATGCGGGCGCTCGCGCCGTCGTCGTCGGAGAGCACGACCGTCGGGGAGGTCCCGGTGATCCGTGCGAGGTGCCCGGCGTACGCGCGCGCGTCCGTCTGGTCCGTCGCGATGACGAGGCCGCCCGCGTCCGGGATCGCGCGCCGCACCTCCGACAGCCGCTTGTCGGCCGCCGCGAGCACGGACGGGATCCACTCGCCGTTCGGGTCGAGCGCGGTACGCCACGCCTGCCCGGTCATGTCCTTCGTCAGCGGCTCGCCGAGCCGCGCGCTGATCTCGTCGCCCGCCTTCGTGCGCCAGCGCATCTGGCCCGAGTAGGTGAGGAAGAGCACCGGGCGCACGACGTGGTCGCGCAGCGCCTCGCCGTAGCCGTAGGTGTAGTCGGCCTTCGAGCGGCGGATGCCGTCGGGGCCGCGCTCGTACTCGACGAACGGGATCGCCGCCGTGTCGGAGCGGAAGGGCGTCCCCGTGAGGCTCAGGCGGCGCGTCGCGTCCTCGAACGCCTCGCGGACGGCGTCGCCCCACGACAGGGCGTCGCCGCCGTGGTGCACCTCGTCGAGGATGACGAGGGTGCGGTCGGCGGTCGTGCGCGCCGCGTGCAGCGCGGGCTTCGCGGCGACCTGCGCGTAGGTGAGCGCGACGCCGTCGTAGTGCGCACCGTGCCGGCCCTGGCTGTTGCGGAAGTTGGGGTCGATGCGGATGCCCACGCGTGCTGCGGCGTCGGCCCACTGGTGCTTGAGGTGCTCCGTGGGCGCGACGATCGTCACGCGTCGCACCGTGCCCTGCTCGAGCAGCTCGGTGGCGACGCGCAGCGCGAACGTCGTCTTGCCGGCGCCGGGGGTGGCGACGGCGAGGAAGTCACGCGGGGCGCGCGTGCGGTACAGCTCGAGCGCCTCGGCCTGCCAGGCGCGCAGCTTCGACGCCGACCCCCACGGGGCACGGCGCGGGAACGCCGGCGACAGGTGGGAGGCGGCGGCCGACGACGGACTCTGCGGGGCGGTCGCGGGAGCGGCGGGGGCGGTGCGGGGAGAGGTCGGGGAGGTGGACGACGGGTGGTGCGTGCCGCTCACTTGCCGGAGTCACCCTCGCCGTCCTGCGGGTCGCGCAGACCGTCGTAGATCTCCTTGCACGTGGGGCAGACCGGGAACTTGCTCGGGTCGCGGCCCGGGACCCAGACCTTGCCGCACAGGGCGATCACCGGCTTGCCGGAGAGCGCCGACTGCATGATCTTCTCCTTGCGCACGTAGTGCGCGAAGCGCTCGTGGTCGCCGGGCTCGGCCTGCTCGCGCGTCTCCTCGCGCTCGAGGAGCCCCGTCGAGCCGGCGCGCTGCGGGTCGCTCGGCTGCGCGGGACCCCGGTACGGGTCGTCGGGCCCACCGGGGGGCGTGCTCGCGCGGAGTTCGGTCATGGTCCGCAGTCTACGTCGCCCCACCCGCACGACGGGTGCCGCGGCGCGCCCTCACAGGCCCTGCCACGGCGGCTTCGCGGCGTACGCCTGCCGGTAGTACGCGGCGAGCTGCAGGCGCGAGGCGGCCGCGTCGTCGACGAGCACGGTCGCGTGCGGGTGCATCTGCATGATCGTCGCGGGCCACAGCGCGGACACGGGGCCCTCGACGAGCTGGTGCACCGCCTCGGCCTTGCCCCGGCCGGTGGCAAGCAGCACGAGGTGGCGCGCGGACATGATCGTCGCGAGGCCCTGCGTGAGGCAGTGCGTCGGCACCTTCTCGACGTCGTCGTCGAAGAACCGCGCGTTGTCCTCGCGCGTCTGCGACGTGAGCGTCTTGATCCGGGTGCGCGAGGCGAGCGACGACCCCGGCTCGTTGAACGCGATGTGCCCGTCGGTGCCGATCCCCAGGATCTGCAGGTCCACCCCGCCGGCGTCGGCGATCGCCGCCTCGTACGCCGCGCACGCGGCGGGCAGGTCCTCCGCGAGCCCGTCGGGCCCCTGCACCGCGCCCGGCGCCAGGTCGACGCGCGAGGCGATCTCGGCGTCGATGACGTTGCGGTACCGCTGCGGGTGGTCCGCGGGCAGGCCGACGTACTCGTCGAGCAGGAACGCCCGCGCGCGGGCGAAGCTCAGGCCCTCCTCCGCGTGGCGGCGCGCGAGCTCGTCGTACACCTTGAGCGGGCTGGACCCGGTCGCCAGGCCCAGCACCGCGTCCGGCGTCCTGCGCAGCAGCGCGTCGACCGCGTCCGCGGCCAGCCGTGCCAGCGTCTCGCCCGGGGCGATCACGACCTCCACGTGGACTCCTCTCGACGGCCGACGAGGGCGGCGCCCACGGCGGCGACGGGCACGTCGGCGGGCGCCAGGGACACGCGGTCCGCCAGGCGCAGCGACGACAGGAACGGGGACGTGCGCGCCTGCGCCTCGAGCGCCGCGCGCACGGCGTCGAGCAGCGGCTCGCCGAGCGCCGACACGCCGCCCCCGAGGACGACGTGGCGCACGTCGACCGTGAGCTGCAGGATGCGGACCGCGCTCGCGACGGCGGACGCGAACTCGTCCTTGATCCGCTGCGCGTCCGGGTCGCCCGCGGCGGCGGCCTCGAACAGCTCCGCCGGGGCGGGGCGACCGTGGCGCGACGGCCACCGCGCCGCGAGCGCCGACCCCGACGCGTAGACCTCGACGCAGCCGCGCTGGCCGCACGCGCACGGCGGGCCGTTGGGGTCCACCGGGATGTGACCGATCTCCCCCGCGGCGCCGGTCACGCCGCGCCGCACCTCGCCGCCGAGCACGATGCCGGCTGCGAGCCCCGTGCCGAGGGCGAGGAACGCGAGGTCGGTGCCGTCGGCGCCCATGACGTGCGCGGCGCCGAGCGCGGCGACGTTGAGGTCGTTGTCGGCGTGCACGGGCACTCCCCCGACCGCCCGGGACAGGCGGTCGGCGAGCGGGAAGCGGCCGCCGATGTCGAGGTTCACCGCGTGCGTCACGGTGCCGTCCGCCGGGTCGACGAGCCCGGGCACGCCGACCCCGACACCGTCCAGCGCGGCCACGTCGACGCCGGCCCGGCGCGCCACCTCGTGCACCGCGCGGGCGGCCGTCGCGACGACGCCCTCGGGACCGCGCACCGTCGGGACGCGCACGGTCTCGTGCGCCGCGCCGTCGGGTCCGAGGACCGTCGCCAGCACCTTGGTGCCGCCGACGTCCAGCCCCGCCGTCCACCCCGGCGCGCGCCGGACGTGGACCTGCGGGTCGGCCGGTGCCGGTGCAGTCGGGCGGTCGGCGCCCGGGACCGCGGCCGCCCCGCCCGGGAGGGAGGCGGCCGTGCTCAGCTCGCTCACGTCAGCCCTTCACCGCTCCCGAGACGAGGCCGCCGGTCATGCGGCCCTGGACGACGAGGAAGAAGACGATCACCGGGACCGCGATGAGGGTCGAGGCCGCCATCACCTCGCCCCAGTTCACGCCTTCGCTCACGCTCGAGTTGAGGAAGCTGCGCAGCCACAGGGGCAGCGTCTCGGCCTGGTTCGAGGGCAGCGCGACGAGGGCGATCGTGAACTCGTTCCACGCCTGGAGGAACGCGTACACGCCCGCCGCGACGAGCCCCGGCGCGAGCAGCGGGAACGTGATCCGGACGAACGCGCCCGTCCGGCTCAGCCCGTCGACCATGGCGGCCTCCTCGAGCTCCGCCGGGACGCCCGCGACGAAGCCGCGGAGCATCCACACCGTGAAAGGCACGACGGCCGCGGTGTAGAGCACGGTCACGCCGATCGCGGTGTTGAGCAGCTCCGCGCCCGAGAGCATGCGGTACTGCGCGATGAACAGGCCCTCCGCCGGGAGCATCTGGATGAACAGCAGCGCGACGACGAACGCCTTGCGGCCGCGGAAGCGGAACCGGCTGACCGCGAGCGCCGCGAGGAACGCGAACACGAGGACGAGCAGCACCGTGGAGAGCGTCACGACGAGGCTCATGCGCAGCGCGGACAGGAACGAGTCGCCGTCGAGCACGCGCGCGTAGTTGAACAGGCCCGCGTCGAGGCTGACGAACGTCGGCGTGCGGGACTGGAGCTGGGTCCGCGGCAGGAGGGACGTGTTCACCATCCAGTAGACGGGGAACACCCACACCACCGCGACGAGCACGGCGGCGACCGTCGCGAGGACGGTCCCCCGCCGAGGCCGGCGGCGGGCGGTCCGCTGCTGCGGGACCCGCACCGGGCTCTCGCGCACCGGTCCGCGGGTCGGGGTCGCGGTGGTCATGCCTCGTCCTCCTTGAGCAGGGTGCGGACGTAGGGCCAGCTGAGCACGATCGTCAGGGCCAGGACGAAGATCGACACGGCCGCGGCGCCCGCGAAGTCCTGGCGCCCGATGCCGAGCTCGTAGATGAAGTTGCCGAGCAGGTTCGTCTCGGACACGGGGGCGCCGCCGTCCTGCAGGATGCGGATCTGGCCGAACACGCGCAGGTCCCAGATGATCTGCAGCAGCAGGACGATGGACAGCACGGGCCGGATCATCGGCACGACGATCGCCCAGAACGCGCGCCACGCTCCCGCGCCGTCGAGCGCCGCCGCCTCCATGACCTCCTCGGAGACCTGGGTGAGCGCGGCGTAGACGGACAGCGCGACGAACGGCACGGACATCCACACGATCACCATGCTCGCGACGAGGTAGAACGTCAGCGGCTGCGCGAGCCAGGAGTAGCCCTGGAACTGGTCGAGGCCGAGCTGGACGAGGAGCCAGTTGACGACGCCGGAGCGCCAGTCGAACAGCCACTTGAAGACCGTCACGGCGGCGACCATGGGCATCGCCCACGCGAGGAGCATCGCGACCTGCAGGACGAGCCGCCCGACCCGCGACGCGGCCCGCATGAGCACGGCGAACAGCGTGCCGAGGGCGACGGTGAGGACGGCGTTGACGAGGCAGAAGATCACGGACCGCGTGACGACGGCCCACAGCGCGGGGTCGGCGAACAGGCGCGCGTAGTTGTCGAGGCCGACGAACTCCGGCGGCTGCCCGAACTGCTGGGCGAGGCCGAACTCCTGCAAGGACGTGACGACCTGCCAGTAGACCGGGTAGCCCATGCCGAGCAGGATCACGAGCACGGCCGCGGAGATCAGCAGGTACGGCGCCCGGGACCGGCGACGGCGCCGCGGCGGGCGGGCCGGGCCGTCGAGGGCCCGCGCGGCCGGCCCGGCGACGGCGGGGGTGGTGGTTCTCATGGGGAGCTCCTCCCGGGCGCCTCCCGCCGGTCCTGGGCGACGTCGCGCGCAGGACCGACGGGACGGCGGCCCGGACTCGGACCGACGAGGTGGTGGTCAGCCGTTGTTCAGCATCGGGGTGATCTTCTCGTCGTACTCCGCGGCGAGCGCGGTGACGTCGCCGCCCTCGGCGATCTTCTGGAAGAGCTCCTCGTAGACGAGCGCGCCCTCGACCGCCGCCCAGCCCGGGGCGGGCGGCGTGAGCTTGGAGTCCGCGGCCGTCGCGATCATCGTCTCGGCGAACTTGTCGTCGCCGAGGCTGTCGACGTACTGGCTGTTCGCCGGGCCGAGGCCGTTCTCGCCGAGCATCGTCTGGTACTCCTCGGAGAAGATGATGCGCAGGAGGTTCTCCGCGAGCTCCGGGTGCTGCGACTGCTCCGAGATCGCGATGTTGGAGCCGCCGGCGAACACGGGGGCCAGGCCGCCGTCGACGCCGGGGAGGCCGAAGATGTCGTACTTCGTGTCGTCGGCCATGCCGTCACGCACCTCCTCGCCCTCGTCGTTGGTCGTGAGCTCGCCGATGGACCAGCGGGCCCAGCCCGGCGCCATGATCGTCGCGGCCTCGGGCGGCGTGCCGCCCTCGCCGTCGTTGAGGAACTCCCAGTACGCGACGTCCTGGGCCGTGGCCGGGACGTTGGAGGCGCCCGCGTAGACGTCCTGCCACTGCTCGAGGCCCGCGATGGTGCTCGGGTCGCTGAGCGTGGAGACCCACTCGCCGTCCTCCTCGACCGCGAGCTCGCCGCCGTTCGCGAAGACCCACGAGATGCCGTTGCGCCAGTCCTGGCCGCCCATCGCGAAACCGGACTGGGTGTCCGTGCGCAGCGACTTCACCGACTCGGCGAACTCGGCGAGGTTCTGCGGCACCTCGAGCCCGGCGGCCGTCCAGATGTCCTTGCGGTAGAACATGTAGCGCGAGCCGAAGTAGTACGGCAGCGCGAAGTTCTGGTCGCCGACCTTGCCCGCCTCGACGAACGACGGCAGCAGGTCGTCGCCGCCCAGCTCCTCGTACAGCGGCGTGAGGTCGCGGAACGCCCCGACGGTGCTGAACGTCGAGGACTGGGTGTTGCCGATCTCCGTGACGTCGGGGGTGTTCTCGGCGTCGGGCAGGGCGGTGGTGAGCGCCGTGACGAGGTCGGGCCACTCCTTCTGCTCGATGGTGAGCGTCGAGCCCGGGTTCTCCGCCTCGAACGTCTCGACGAGGTAGTCACGCAGCTCGTCGGGGGTGTCGGGCCCCGCGAGCCACAGGGTGATGTCGCCGGCCTCGGCCTCGCCGCCGGTGCCGCCGTCGTTGTCGTCGTTGCCGCTGCCGCCGGAGCTGCAGGCGGTGAGCGCGAGCGCCAGGGTGATCGTCGACGCCACGGAGGTGGCGACGAGACGGTTCCTCTTCACGGGGGTGCTTCCTCTCGGTGAGCTGTGCGGCGTCGTCGGTGACGCGCACGAGGTTGGCAGGAGTCCTGCGTTATTCAGGGTGTGCAGGGTGCTGCTGCTCCCGGGCGGTCCGCCCGCGGTGCGCGGGCGGGTCCGGGCGGTTCCGGGACGGTGTCAGGTGCGAGGTTCGGGCAGGGCCGGGAACGGCCCGCGCCGGTCGGGCAGCGGGGTCGCGCGCGCGTCGGTGCTCACGACACCCCCAGCTGTCCGGAGAGGACGAGGACGGCGGCCCCGGCCAGGACCACGTCCTCGTCGAGCGTGGCCATCCGCACCTGCAGGCCGCCGCCGATGACCGGCATGGTCCGCTCGCGGACGGTCTCCAGCGCGGCCTCCCGCAGAGGGCCGTCGAGCAGGTCCGCCGGACCGCTGATCAGCACCTCGGCGAGGTTGAGCGCGCTCACGACAGGCGCCAGGGCGATGCCCAGCGTCCTGCCCGCCGACGCCAGCGCGGCGTCGGCAGCCTCGGGGTCCAGCCCGTCGACCGCGCGCCGCAGCGCCGGGACGGACAGGACGGTCTCCAGGCAGCCCCGGCGCCCGCAGGCGCAGGGCTCCCCGTCGTCGACGACGGTGACGTGGCCGAGCTCTCCGGCGGCGTCGCCGTGCCCGCGCACGCGCGCGCCGTCGAGCATGATGCCCGCGCCGACGCCCTCCCCCACGGTGAGGACGAGCAGACCGGAGCCGGACGCGCCGCCGAAGGTGAACTCCCCCAGCGCGGCGATGTTCGCGTCATTGGCGACGTGCACCGCGAGCCCGAGGCGCTCGGTGAGCTGTTCGGCGAGCGGGACGTCGTACCAGCGGCGGTTGGGCGCCTCGACGACCCGCCCCGCGCTGTCCACGACGCCCGGCGACCCGATGCCGACGCCGATGACGGGCTGGCTCGCGGACGCGACGAGGCCGCGGCAGAACCGCGTGAGGAGGTCGACGAGCTCGCTGCCGGTGCGACCGTCCACCGGGAGGTCGCGGCGCACCACGAGGTCGCCCGTGAGCGTCAGGACCGCCCCGCGCACGACCTCCTCGTCGGTGAGGTCGACCGCGACGATCTGGTAGGCGCTCGTGCGCATGCCGACGAGCATCGCGGGCTTGCCGACGCGCTGCCCCGGGCGGACGCCCAGCTCCTCGACCAACCCCTCCGCGATGAGCACGGAGACGAGGTCGGAGATCGTGACGCGGGTCAGGGACGTGGCGCGCGCGAGGTCGGCACGGGACGTCGGCCCCTCGTGGAAGAGGTGCTGCAGCACGAGCGAGCGGTTGTGCGCCCGCGCGTGCTCGGGGAGCACCTTCGCGGTCGGCCGCAGGCCTGCGCTCAGGCGTCTGCGCGGTGCCTCGCGCCCCGTGACCGTCGTCGTCATGTTTGTTAGTGAACTGCCTTTACTAAGTCGATGTCAACCATCCCGATGCGTCGTGACCGAACCGTTGCCGCGCCGCAACACGGCCGTCGCACGCGGCCTCAGGAGGCCTCCGCGACCCAGCCGCGGGCACCCGCGTGCTCGACGGAGCGCGACGCGACCGCCACCGCACGCTCGAGCGCGTCACCGTACGAGGCTCCCTCGGCGAGCGCCGCGGCGAAGGCGCCGTGGACGACGTCGCCCGCCCCCAGCGTGTCGACGACGCGGCGCGGCACGGGGACCGGGACGGTCGAGCGGCGGCCGTCGTGCAGCACCTCGACGGGCTCGGGGCCGCGCGTCCGCGCCACGAACCGCGGCCCGAGCGCGGCGACCGCCTCGAGCACCCCGGCGGTGTCGACGTCCGGGACGCGCAGGTCCGCCGACACCACGACCGCGTCGCACAGCGCCATCAGCTCGGCCGAGCCCGGCTTCCAGGAGCCGCCGTCGAGCACGACGACGCACCCCGCCTCGCGCGCCCGGCGCGCCACGGGCAGCGCGACGGCGGGCAGGTGGCCGTCGAGGAGCAGCACGTCCCCGGGACCGACCGGCCCGAGCAGCGCGGCGGCGTCGACCTCGGCGTCGCCGTCGCTGTCGCCTGCGACGAGGCCGCCGGACGACGTCGCGTTGGTGCTCACGACCGCCCGCTCCCCCGTCGCGGCGGTGACGAGGACGGTCGAGACCGGCGGCTGCGCCTCGGCCCGGCGCGCTGGCGGCAGGGCGTCGACGAGCTCCACGCCGGCATCCGCGACGTCGGCCCGCACGGCGTGCGCGAGCGGCCCTTCCCCCACGGCGGTCACGAGCCGGCTCGGCACGCCGAGGGCGACGGCCGTCGCGGCGGCGTTCGCCGCGGGGCCGCCGAACGTCGCCGCGAGGGAGCGGGCGACGACCTTCTCGTCCGGGCCGGGCAGGCGGTCGACGACCTGCACGACGTCGAGGGTCAGGAGTCCGCAGCACACGAGCACGGGGCCATCCTGCCGTGCCGTGCGAACGGCGGCGCGGGTGGACGCGCGTCCAGGTCACAGCGCGCTCACGACCGGGTCACGATGTCGCACCAGACCTTCACCCGGTGCTGGTCCGGCGCACCTGTCGCCCTAGGGTCGCAGCGTGCCCAGCCTCCGCCGGATCCCCACCCTCCTCGTCACGGCAGCCCTCGGCGCGATTCTTCTTGCGGGCTGCACGGCCGGCGCAGGGGACGCCGGCTCCGAGGCCGCGCCGGGCTCGACCGTCGTGGACAGCGCTCCGCCGGCGGGCGCGGGGTCCGGCGCCACCGGCTCCGACGGCGCGGGAGCGGCCGACGACGCGGGCGCCGGTGCCGGGAGCGGGTCGGGCGTCGCGCGCACCGACGGGTCGGCGCAGCCCGACGCCGACCGGGAGATCGTCACGACGGGCTCTGCGACCGTCGTCGCCGACGACACCGCCGCGGCCGCCGACGCGGTCGCGGACCTCGCGGAGAGCGCGGGCGGTCGCGTGGAGAACCGGCGGCAGAGCCGGGCGGAGGGCGACGCGCCGTCGAGCGCCGAGCTGACCGTCCGCGTCCCGGCAGACCGCACGTCGGCGACCGTCGAGGCGCTCGACCAGGTCGGCACCGTGGAGGACCTGGCGGTCGAGGCGGTCGACATCACGGGCACGGCGCGCGACCTCGACGCACGCATCGAGGCCCTTGCGACGTCGGTCGACCGCCTGCGCGACCTCATGGGCGACGCGTCGACCACCGACGACCTCCTCGCCGCCGAGCAGGAGCTCACGACCCGCCAGGCCGAGCTCGAGGCGCTCCAGGCCGAGCGCGCGACGATCGCCGACCAGGTCGCGATGTCGACGCTCCACGTGACGCTCGTGCAGCAGGCCCCCGCCGAGAGCCTCGCGCCCGGCGGCTTCCTCGGCGGGCTGGAGAACGGTTGGGACGCGCTGCTCGCGACGCTCAACGGGCTCGTCGTCGTGCTCGGCGTGCTGCTGCCGTGGCTCGTCCTCGCGGCCGCCGTCGCGCTCGTCGTGCGCTGGTGGCTGCGGCGGTCGCGCCGTGCCGCGGGCGGCACCCCGCCCGCTGCGGTTGGGCCGGGCGGGCCGGGCGGCGCCCCCGGGCCGTCGGCCGACCCTGCGCCGTCGGACGCAGGAGACGCGGGCGGGCGGCTCGTGGGCGCGCAACGGGACTGAGCGACGGGCTGGCGGACGTCCGGCCGCGGGCGCGCACCGGACGGGCTCACGGCCCCGGGCACGATGACGGCCCGCACCCTCGAGGGGTGCGGGCCGAGCCGCTGGTGGAGCCGAATTTCGGATTCGACTTGTTATCGCACCTGAGGGTTCATCCGGCGTGCCACCTCAGCGGTCGGCGCTGGATGACACCTCAGCCGGGGTTGTGCGTCGTGGTTTCGGCGGTTGCAGCGCGGCCGTGGAGATGGTCGGCGATGGCGTTCCACGCCTCTTGTTCGTCCGTTGATTTCGACCCGGCGGCCTGCCCAACGAACCACAACAGTTCTGCCTGTGCTTGCGGGCGCCCGGCAGGGGTCCCGGAGCTCGATATGCCCTGACGCGTCGGACAGCATCTCAGGACCGGCGGCGCAAGCAGTCGAGTCGCGCTACCCCATCCGGCCAGGGTGGTGACGAAACCTCAACGCCCCAGGTCAGGACCTCGGCCCTGCCTGGTTCGTCCGCGTCCATCACCCATTTCGCTGGTTGCGACCACACACCGGATACGGGTTCCCTGTGGAGGGCGCCACGCGGTGGTGACACCGAGACCAGACGAGTGTCACCACCGCGCGCCAGTCAGCATCCGCGATGACGCTCAGCCGGCCCTCGCGCCGGGCCCGCCGTGGTTCTCGCGGGCAGCCTGTAGCAGAGCGAGCAGCGCTGGGACGGCGGTGATGGTGACGCCGACGCCGACGGCCACGCGCCCAGAAAGCGCGGACAGCACTCCCAGCACGATCGCGGCAACGACCACAGCCAACACCATCGCGAACCGCCGGCAGGGCCTGCGGCGCCCCGGGGGTCGACCCCGGGGGCTCCTCCTGGATACTCTCATCGAGATCGCCTCTCTTCACTAGACGGGTTGATCTCGACGGCGGGTACCCGGGCCTGGGTGCCCGCCGCTTGCTTCCCATCGGGGGAAGCGGCACCAGTAAGGCACGCCGAACGGCCTAGTGTCGCGTCGAGCTCTGAGGTACGCTCTGCGTAATGACCCGCGTTGGTCAAACCATCAAAGTACGACCCGAAGCACGGAGAAAACGAAGAGGTTCGTTAGGCGGGTTGAAACGAACGGGGTGAAAAGTGGGAACGCGGTCGTCGCGATCGGGCAAGGACCGCCTCGAGCCGCGTTTCGCCCACCTCCGCAGGCTCGAGAGCACCGACTACGGACTTACCGTCGCCCAGGCCAGCGCGGCGTTCCGGGCCGTGTACGAGGCCGGCAGCAAGCCCGCCTCGATCCTGATCCGCCGCTCGTTCGTCGCCCGGCACAAGCGCATCCACGTCGCGGGCGAGCACGACAAGACGCCACGGCCCAAGCCGCCGCTTGCGACGGCCAAGCGGTCGAAAGGGGTCGCACTCCGGCTCGAGCTGACCCTGCTCTTCCTGGCCCAAGCCGGCCAGCGGCCGACCGCTCAGTTCCGGTACCCGGTCCAGACGGGGAGCGCCGATGAACTCGGCCTGATCGACTTCCTGTCCACCGGCAGCAATCCACGCGAGAACACCGAGTACCGCCTGAGCAGACCTGCCATGAGAGCCCGCCAGGTGACGAACGCGCTCGAACGGCTCGCGGCCTCAGAGCTGCAACTCGTCGAGGTGTCCCGTCGGTCGACAGGCCGCCTGGACGCCACCGGCCAGATGTGGGTCAACCAGGAGACCGGCCCGAAGACAACCGGGGACGTGCACCGGTACCGCATGCCAACGCCGTCGGAGAAGGTCATCTCCGTCCCGGTGGAGTTCTTCCTCAACGGCTGGGTCCAGGTCATGACGGACAGCGAGATCGCAAACTGGCTGTTGTGGCGCGACCAGGGAGAGATGCGCGAGCCCGGCATCACGACCGCAGACGACCTGTTCATCGACGCCCAGGACCGGCTCGACTATTACGACCTGTCTCGTGACGTGTGGGACACCCACCAAATGCTGACCCGCATCGGCCTTATGAGCGTCGAAGCAGGCGAAGTCGAGGCGCGGACGACGACCCGCGGAACTCGGTTCCACCGCGAACCGCACAAATTCGGGCTCGCAGACGCTCCCCTCGGCCAGGACGGCCACCGCGCCATGCTCGCGGCGGTCGCCGAGTTGCTCGACGAGCTGTGAGCCCGTCGGCTCGCTACCGCATCGGTTCCTAGTCGATGATGACGTCGTGGCGGTCTCGTGCGACGACCTTCCCGTTTTTGACGACGTAAGCCTCGACGTAGTGCCGGCCCTTGTACTGGGTGGTCTCGGTCCGGGTCAGGTAGCCGCCGTCTCGGATGAGCTCGCCGCGGAGGTTCTGCCCGGCCTCGCTGCCGGTGTTGCGGATCTTCCAGTACAAGTCAAACGGCCTGGGAACGTCGGTGGCAGCGTCGAACTTGAGGGTGCGCTGCTTCCCGATGGACCGGAACCCGCGCAGCGGTCCAGCCCGGAACCCGTCCTTCTTCAAGACGGTCGCGGTGACGCGCACCGTGTAGCCGGTGCTAGCGGGCGGGTAGCGGTCCTCGATGTACTCCTCCTTCGGAGCACGCGGGAGGAGCACCGCGGCTTCAGTGACAGCAGGCGCCGCGGACGCGGTTGCCGCGGTCGCGACGGGGGCCTTGAAGTCGGAGCCGAAGACCCGCTGCCACGCGGTGATGCTCTTGTTCTTGTCGGTCTCGTCGTACGCTTCGGTGACCCAGGTGGAGTACTGGGTGACCTTGTTGCGAAAGTTCTCGTACTGCTTCTGGTCCCAGCGGTGGTTGAACGAGGTGCCGGGGCAGCTCGGGTCCTCCAGGAGCGGCATCGTCGGGTGCAGCTGGAGCCAGCTGTCGAGGTCGGCCAGCATGTTCTTCAGCGCCGTGGGGACGTCCACGTACCGCTCGTCGGCCTCCCATGCGGTGACCCGCTCTCCGAGGATCGTGGTCAGGATGACCGACGGCACGCTGAAGGTCTGCTTGTAGTCGCGCAGGTACTTCAGCAGCCGGAGCACCTTGCGGAGGTTGCCGTGGGCGAGGGTGTCACGCTCCTTCATCCAGGCAGTAAAGCCCTCGGGGTTGGTGTCCTCGAACTTCTCCTCGGCGTAATTCACGATGACCTGACGCCCGTCAGCGAGGTGGACATGCGGCACGACGTCGACGTGGCAGTCGTTGGCGTACCCGACGCGGACGCAGCGGTTCTTCTTGCGGACCATGTCCTTGTACGTTGTCGAACGCTTGAGCGCAGCGCGGACTTCGCGCAGGTACTGCTGCTCGGTCCACTCCGGGACCTCGTCGAGCCGGAGCAGGATGTCAGCGTCGAACTCGTGGTTGTTAAGCGGCTTAAGGATGGTCTTGTGAGCCCACGAGCCCTGAGGGATGTGCTCCTGCACCCGCTCACCGAGCTCGGTGTCGTCCTCGAGCACCTTCACGATCGCGGCGACGCGCTGGTCGAGCTGGTCTAGGCGCGCCTGGTTGAGGTTGACAGTGTTCTCCAGGAACGCCTTGAAGTAGCCGGTGAGCTTCACGAGATCTCCAGTGCCGGGACGTAGCCACCGTCGGTGCGGTCGTAGACGATGAATGGTGGGTGGACGTGGGGGTCGCGTGCGCGACCGAGCGCGATGCACGTCGAGAGGGGCAGGGCGCCGAACACGTGCAGGGTGGGCAGGTGCTTGTCCGTGGCCTCCACCTGCGAGAGCAGCGTGCGGACTGTTTCAGTGAACCCCTGGAGAGTGACGGGCGAGTTGATGATGTCGACTCGCGGCGTCTCTCCGACGGGAGTGACGACGTGCCTCGGCAGGGCGGCAAGGTCCGGCGGGAGCTCATCGGGTTGGATGGTTCCCGAGATGTTGAGCACGAGCACCGCTCCGGCCCTAGGGGCGCTGTCGGCCGGCTCGGAGGCCGGCTCGGTGTCGGCCTGGGACGCGACGTCGAAGGTCACCGGGGTGGCGGTCTCTGGCCAGGCCCATGCTTCGGTCGAGCGGTGCCGCTGGTAGATCGCGACCTCGTAGGTGTCATCGAGGCGGCTGCCGAGGTAGACGAGCAGCGGGAGCCGGGCGAACCCGAACACGCTCAGGTGGCGGACACCCTCCCGGCGGACAGCCTCGTGGAGCTTGTGCTCGATGACCTCGTCGATGGCGGCCTTGCCGGCCGCCCAGTACATGTCGGTGCCCTCGCCGGGCAGGTGCCGGAGGTCGATCTCGATGCCGTACTGCTCGTAGCTGAGCGGGAACTCCGGGAACCGGTCGTCGGAGTGCAGCACCGCTGCCGAGGCGGTCGGCTTCGACAGCTCGACCGCGTTGCCGCGGATTTGGCCGATCATCCGGACGACGGCGGTGCCGCGGTTGCGGTCGAGTCCGGTCATCCGCCGCACCCAGTCTTCGTGGTCGTGCTTGATCTTGCGCAGCCGTTCGACGGACAGGGTGTCCAACGCGCCCTTGCGGTCGATCTCGTCGTGCTCGCCGGCGCAGAGCAGCATCAGGTTCTCGGCCTTATCGCGCTCGCTCTTAGGAAGGTCGTACTCACCTCGCGGCGAGCCCTTGGTGGTCTGCTGTCCGACGATGTGGGCCAGCTCGCCGAGCGTGAACTCCTCGTGGGTGAGGAGCCCTTCGAGCAGGTAGCGACCGCAGATGGCACAGCGACCTCCCGAGCGGATCCACACCTTCATCCGCTCGAGCTGCGGGACCTTCTGTCTTCCCAATGCGTGCTCACCGTCCTTGCCGCCAGCCACCTGACTTCGGATCCGACCGTATCGGCCGCCACCGACACTCCGGAGCGGTCTACGTGCCGCCCCGGGTGCCGAGGAGGCCGGCCGGCCCCGCCTGCAGCCAACCGGTGAAACCAGCCAGCCACAAGCGCAAGCCGGCTGCCGGTCAGGACTCTTGGGTGCTGGTCTAGTCAGCGCCCCGGCCATCTCGGCTCAGAACGGGGCTCCATGGTCGGAACCGCGAGGTTCGTGACCACGTACAGATCGAGGGTGTCGTCGCGGTACTGACCAGCGTGAGGCCGTATACGTAGTCACGGTCGGGGTAGGTCGGCGCGGTCGGCGCCACGGAGTCCGCGTTCGAGGAAGTCTCGCAGCTGCGGTTCGGTCAGGAACTCAATGCTGCGCTGGTGCTTGACTCGGGACCGGAGGGTGTCGCGCTAGGAGGGTACTTGTTCAGCCGCCGGGTTCCGGTCATCGAGCCGTCGTCCTCGAGGTAGACCGGGGAACCCTTGCCGTACGTGGCACCGCCGCTAGGGATGTTCACTGACGCCCGCGAGCAAGCATAAGAGGCACTCGCCCAGACGGTCTTGGTCTTCTGAGACGCGCGCCACTGCACGTGGCTCTGACGGTGTAGCCTCAGCTCGTCAATGACGCATGACACTCGCGATGGGCAGCGCGAATGAACGAACGGGGGACCGCACAAGCTTCTGCCCGGGGCACAATCCCTCCGGCTATAGAGGTGGATTCCATGAAAAGCAGGAACTTGCGCACTCTCGCTTGCGGCTTTTTCTCACTCGCGCTCATCGCGCCCTTCGCTGCGACCAGCGCTCACGCGACCGCGACCTCGTCAAACCTGGACAACCCAACAGAAGCAGTGTTCGTCGTAAAGCCCGGCGGAAAAGAACTGACTCCTGCTGGTGACAGCACCCTCGCGCGACGCACCGCACAGTCGAACACTGACCAGTATGAGGTTGTCTTCGACCTTTCCGCGAGCGGCGTTATTGAAGCGAAGACGGTGTCGATGACACGCGCGGCACCGGGCCCAAACGACGAGGGCCGCGATAGACTCGGAACGTTTACAGTAAACGATCAAGGAGAGGTGACGCTCTCGTGGTGGGACCCCTCCGAGGGAGACATTCTCTGGACAATCCGCCGTGACGGCAACGTGGTCGCTACAACTTATGGCGAAACGTGGACTGGCGTTGGCGCACTGGGCGGATCGGGCACGTATGAGATCAGCGGATCAAAAAGCGTAGCGATCGACGGCGTCATTGCACAAGAACCGTACCTGACGGTAGTCTCAGTGCCAGAGGTTGACGCAACTCCCATTGGCAAGGAAATCACGTCGGCAGCGGCCAGGAGCGCGAGCTCTAACACAGACGTGATCGCCAGCGCCGCCCCGGGCGAGTGGGACATGACGTTCCAACTCAATACTTTCATTCCGACAGCGTACGCGCCGACCCCGTTCAACATTCAGCCGTGCGTCGAGGCCTATGGCGGCACTGGAATTGGGTATTTCGGGGGCGATGACCGCGGCTTCGCACACCACTCAGTGCGATACCCAAGTTCCCGCACTACACTCGAGACGACATACGCGATCGGCGCAGACAACTACGTCTGGAACGTGTATAGCAGCAAGACCACTTCAGGCACAACACTCTACGATGGCACAGGGGAAGTACTTCGGACGGCCGACGCCGACCTCTCCGACATCACCTTGGTTGCAAGCGGCGGCGACTGGACTGGCGGGTTCAATACCTGGCAGCACCACGTGAGCGACCCTCTCTGCAGTGTTGCCCCGGCCATTGACTATGAGTTGGGTTTCGGTGGATACAGCAGCGGCCGTGTCGTTCTCTTTGGGCAGCACGATCAAGCGCCATCGTACGAGTATCGCGTGAGCACAGATGGCTATTTCACGAATCTGTACACATTCGAGAACAAGGGCTTGCAGTATCTCTTCCCCACGTTCCCCAACGCTCACGTCGACTTGAACGTCAATGTGAGCACGCCATAGTGAGTCAGTGAGGCGGCTCTTCGATTGGGAGCCGCCTCACTATGGCTCGGAGTCTCGCCGCGCGCGCGGACGACTACAGCGATAGCGCCCCCGTCCTCCTCGCGCGGGAGGGCGGGGGCGCTTCGTTGCCGCTACCCGAGCAGGCCGGCGCGCCGCTCGGGTGTGAGAGCGCCGCTGACGCTCTCGCGACCCACCTCGGCGAGGTAGGCGACGAGCCGGTCGCGGTCGACGCCGCGCAGGACGAGCTCGACGCCCGCTCGCACGACGTCGGACTGCGCCACCCCCGCTGCTGCGGCGATGGCCTGCAACTCGTCACGGTCCGCCTCGACGACCTTGGTCGCCGCGGCGACGCGCCGCTCGCCCGGGCGTGGCATCAGTGGGCCGCCTTGCGGTGCGCCCACCAGAGGGTGAGCCCGGTGACTGCCGCCCATGCGACGCCGAGCATGACCCACACGGCCGGGTAGGCGTCGGCGAAGAACACTGCGAGCGTGCCGATGACGACGCCCGCGACAGCGGCGCTCCGCACGCCCGGGTCCTGTAGGCATCTCTTCACGTGGCCTTCCTTCCTTGTGTCACCAGGTGGGAGGATGGGGGTCCGGGCCGGGGGTACTTGCTTTACCCCCGGCCCGTCCGCCACTTCCTGTGACGGCCCTTCGGTGGCTTCTTTGGCCTGCTGTTCCAAGCCTGGTAGATCGTGACGATCAGCGTCAGGATCGAAACCACCAGTGCGGCTACCTCCACCGCATCCCTCCCCTCTATTGTTGTAGTAGCAACACTACATTGCCAGATAGGTAGTGTCAACACTACGCCGCAGACGCTTTCCTCCTGCGCGCCTAGCGGCGCGGGATCGTCCGATAGACGTCGGCAGCGCGGAGCCACACGAGCAGCTCGTGCGCGTTCGTCGGCCCCGTCGTCGGCTTCACCATGACCATCACGTGGCTGTCGGTCCACCGGATCGCTCGCGCCGGGATGAGCTCCTCGTGCGTGTGCCACAGCAGGCGAACAATTACGGGCAAGTCGCCCTGTGGGCGCGTGGGGATGTGCTCGGGGTGCTCGTGGTTGAGCGGCTGGTCAGCGGGCCACGCGGCTGCTTCAAGCACCCGCGGGCGTGAGGCACGGGACGCGAGCGGAGGGCGATCGTCGCGCTTCCGTCGCACCAGCGACTCGTCACCCCGCCCCATGGCACGAGCGTACCGCGTCATCGAACACACGTTCGAACCGGCCTCTGTGGCGCGCGCTGGCGTAGGCAGTTGGTCGCCTCCCAGGCGAGTCACCGACGGAGCTCGCCGTGTCACTCTCGCGCGTCGTCGAGGATTCGCTCCGCGGCGTCTTGGTTCTTCGGCACGATGTACTTGTCGTAGCACCACCAGCGCGGGACACCTTCAGGTGTGAGCAAGTGTGAGATGGCTTCCGCTGCCGCTTCATGCGCGCGATTGCCCTCGGGTTCCAGGTCGAGAGCGCTGTCGAACATGGTGCCGACTTGCGCCTCGTCGATGCCGGCCATGTAGATCAGGGCGTGACCGAACTCGTGGCGAACGAGGCTGCGAACGGCGGTATCAAGTTGGTCGGGCCACATGTCAAGGTTGGGCTCGAGAACGATGAAGGGTCGCGGGTCTTCGTCGTGGAAGTGCTCGTAGGCGCAGCCGACGTGGCGGCCTTTCCCAGGGCTGGCGAACGCCCACACGACGTCGCACACGGGGTATCCCAGGGCGTGGAGTCGGCCGATCTCGTCCCACGCGATCCCTTCCACGGGCTCGTGCGGCTCGGGGTGCTCGCACGGGGCGGGCGCGTGAGCAGCGGTGGCGGTGCGTCGGCCGTCTCGGAGGCGACAGTCGAGCTCGCGCATACCCCGACGACGAGCGCCGCTAGGGCGAGCGCGACTCCTCCCCTGGTCCTGCTCCCCCCTGCCATGGATTTGAAGGTAGCGGCTGTGCTCAACGCCACAGACGGCTGGCATGGGTGAAACCTGCGGATGTCGTGACTCGCCGTTGCTGACGGTGCCCTCCTCTTCGCGGACGACCCGGTTGTCGCCGTGCGCCTGGAATGCACAAGCGCCCGCTAGGCCTTGTCGGCGTAGCGGGCGCTTGTTGTAGTCTCGGCCGCGATCATTGTTGACGCGATGCGTTGACAGGGGATTCAGGTGGGGCCAGAAACCTGGCCCCACCTGCGGCAATACCAGTGGAGGTGCGGGGAATCGAACCCCGGTCCGGTGACGCCGATCGAGGACTTCTCCGGGCGCAGTCTGCTGTCGTTTTTCTCGGCCCCCGCACTCACGCAGACAAGGTGCGGACGGGCTCAGTCACCTGAAAGTCCCCGCAGCCCCGGTGACGAGGACTGCGAGCAGTGGCTCTCTAGATGACGCCAGGATCCGAGTCGAGAGCTAGCTCGGGCTGACGGACTTCGTGGCTCGCTCAGGCGGCGAGGGCGAAGTCGGTGCGCTTGTTATCGGCACCTGTAGTTTGCAGACATCGTTTACGAGATAAGCCTGCATCCTCGGCCCGCTTCTCCTCGAAGCACGACCACCGTCGAAACCGATCACCCCCTGTGCAGTTGTCAAGCACTGCCGGCCCCCCGGGACGAGCCCGCGGTGCCTGCAGCGTGACCAGCGTACGGGATCAACGCGACGGGGCGCACGCGTATTCCGTGGCGGTCGCCCGCCGTCCCCACGCGGCGCGCGCCGTCGCTACTTCTTGCGGCTCAGCACGTCGGCGAGCAGCCCGCCGGCGATGCCGAGGAGGAACACGTCCTTCGCCAGGCCGATGCCCTCGTCGGTCGGACGGATGCCGTCCTCGCGCGTCATACCCGGCGTCTTGAGGTACAGGCCCACGAGACCGGCGGAGAACGCGGCGAGGGCGGGGGCCACGAGCGCCGTCGGGACGAAGGGCGTCACGAGGGCAGCGCCGAGCGCGATCTCCGTCGTCGACAGCGTCTTCGCGAACTGCTGCGGCTCGACCTCGCCGAGGAACGGGTAGGCGCCGCTGGCCATGCCGTGCATGCCCTGCGCAGCCTCCTCGCCGGCGCCACGCTTGTTCAGGCCGGAGTTGAGGATGTACGCCCCGGCAGCGAGACGCGGGATGTACTGGCGCAGCTTGACCATGAGGGCTCCTTCGGGCACGGGACTGAGGCCGCACCGTGCGGGCGGCCGCTACCGACCGTACGTCGCCGCGCGCGCTCCCACCAGCCCGGTCGCCGGGGGACGGGTCAGCGCATCTCGCGGTGGCGCATCGCGCGCTGCGCCTCGCGGTTGTCCTGCTTCTCGCGCAGGGCCTGGCGCTTGTCGTACTCCTTCTTGCCGCGCGCGAGGGCGATCTCGACCTTCGCGCGCCCGTCGAGGAAGTAGAGCTGGAGCGGGACGACCGTGTGCCCCTTCTCGCGCGTCTTCGACTCGAGCCGGAGGATCTCCTCCTTGTGCAGCAGGAGCTTGCGCTTGCGCCGGGGCGCGTGGTTGTTCCACGTGCCCTCGGTGTACTCGGGGATGTGCACGTTCTCGAGCCACGCCTCGCCGCGGTCGACGTCCACGTAGCCGTCGACGAGCGACGCGCGGCCCATGCGCAAGGCCTTCACCTCGGTCCCGGACAGGACGATCCCCGCCTCGTACACGTCCTCGATCACGTAGTCGTGGCGTGCCTTGCGGTTGCTGGCGACGACCTTGCGGCCGCTGTCCTTCGCCATCTCGTCCTACCGTCCTCGTGGGTCTCGCGCGGGTCTCCTGCCGGCACGCGGACGTGCCGACCCACCAGGGTACGGCGGCCTGACGGCGCTCGGTACGGATTATCCCGAGCGCGGAACTACAGTCGCGTCATCGGGTTCACGGTCGCGCCGTTCACGTACACCTCGAAGTGGAGGTGGCACGCGCTCGACGTCCCGGTGTTGCCCGAGTAGCCGACGACCTGGCCCTTCTGCACGCGCTGGCCCGCCGAGACGGCGAAGCGGGAGAGGTGGTTGTAGCTCGTCATGACGCTGTCGCCCCCCATGATCCCGTGGTTGATGAGCACCTGGTTGCCGAGCCCGCCGTAGCGGCGCGCGAACTGCACCGTGCCGGACGCGGACGCGAGCAGCGGGGTCCCGCAGTAGGCGCGGAAGTCCGTGCCGGCGTGCAGTCGCCAGATGCCGAGCGTCGGGTGCAGGCGCATGCCGTAGTGCGACGTCACGTACGGCACGGCCGTCGGGTAGCCGAGGCCGCCGGAGGGCTGCGGCGCCGGCGCCGGCGCGGGGGCCGGGGCGGGGGCGCCGCCACCTCCGCCACCACCGCCGCCCTGGTTCTGCTGCTGCTCCTGGCGGCGGCGCTCGGCCTCCTCGGCGGCCTTGCGGTCGCGCTCTGCCTGCTCGGCGATGATCGCCTGCAGCTCCGACTGGAGCGCGGCCTGGTCACGCTCGTTCTGCTGGAGCTGGGCGAGGGCGTCGTCCTTGCGGTCCTCGATCGTCGCCTTCTTGGCCTGCTGCTGGACGATGAGGTCCTCGACCTCGGCCTTGCGCTCGGCCGCGGCCTGGCGCGCGGACTCGGCCTCGACGACATTCTGGTCGGCCTGGGTCTTGAGGTCGGTGATCGTCTCGCGCACCGCCTGCAGCCGCGCCTCGCGGTTGCGCGCGACGGCCTCCGCCTCCTGCAGCTCCTGGAGCGTGCGGGACTGGCTGCGCGCGGCGGTCGAGGAGACGGCGAACTCCTCGATGAACTCCTCGGTGCTCTGCGCACCGGTGACAATGCCGAGGCTCGACACGTCGCCCTGCCCTCGGTAGGCGGAGCGCGCCATCTCGGCGATGCTGGACCGCGCGTCGGCGACCTCGGTCGCGCTCTGCTCGATCTCCTGGTTGATCGCCGCTTCCTGACCCATCGCGTCCTCGAGCCGCTGCGCGAGGAGCTCGGCCTCGCGCTGCGTGCGCTCGACCTCCGCCTCGGCGCCCGCGAGCTCGGCCTGGGCCACCGGCAGTCGGGCCTCGATCTCCTGGAGCTCGACGACGGCCTGCGCGAGGGCGTCGTCGGTGCCCTCGAGCTCGGCCTCGAGCTGCTCGCGGTTCCCCAGCATCTCCTGCTGGCGGCGCTCGGCCGCCGCGCGGCGGTCGTCGATGTCGTCGGCGCTCGCGCCGGCGACCGTGCCCGTGACGAGGACGGCGGTCGCGACGAGCGCCGCGAGGGCGCGACGGGACGTGCGGGCTGCGCTGCGTGCGCCCCGGCGTGCGGGACGGATCGATGAGGTCATCTCACACCCTCGTGTGGCGGTTGAGCGTGACGACCGAGGAGATGGCCGCCAGGAGGAACGCGACGCCGACGAGGATCGGCGCGATGGTCAGGACGTCGGACTCGTCGACGTACGCGACCCACGTCACGGACTGCGACAACCAGTCGGTGACGAGGTACTTCACCCCCACCCAGAGCCCGCCGACGGCGAGCAGCGCGCCCACCACCGCGGCGATGGCGCCCTCGAGCAGGAACGGGAGCTGGATGAACAGGTTGGAGGCGCCGACGAGCCGCATGATCCCCGTCTCGCGGCGCCGGCTGAGCGCGGACAGCCGGATCGTCGTCGTGATGAGCAGCACCGCGGCGAGCAGCATGACCGCGGCGAGGCCGGCGGACAGCAGCGACGCGCGGTTGAGCGCGAGGAACAGGGAGTCGAAGATGCGGCGCTGGTCCTCGACGACCTCGACGCCCGGCCGCCCCGTGACGACGTCGTTGACGACCTCGTAGTTCTCGGGGTTGGTGAGCTTGAGCCGGAAGGACGCCTGCATGTCCTCGACGGTGAGCTGCGTGCCGAGGTATCCGTCCGGGTAGCGCTCCGTGAACGCGGCGAACGCGTCGTCCTTGGACTCGAAGTAGACGGTCTGGATCTCGTCGCCGAGCTCGGACTCGAACACGTCCTCGAGCGCGGCGATCTGCTCCGGCGTCGCCTCCCCGCCCGCGCACGTCGGCTCGGGCGAGCCCGTCGGGCAGAGGAAGACCGAGACCTCGACCTTGTCGTACCAGTCGTCCTTGAGCTTGCCGATCTGCGCCTGCAGGAGCAGGGACGCGCCGACGAACGTCAGGGACACGAACGTCACGAGGACGACGGACACCGTCATGGACAGGTTGCGGCGCAGGCCCTGCCCGATCTCGGTGAGGATGAACTGGAAGCGCACCCCGCTCACTCCCCCGTCCGGACCTGGGCGGCGTGCCGCCGCGCCCGGAGCGCGCTCTCGCGGCGCGGCAGTACGGTGGTGGGCGTGGTCGCGGGACCGGTCGCCGTCGTCTCCGGAGGAGCGGCAGCGGGGCGCGGGGCGGCCGGGCGGCCGGGGCGCTCCGG
>NZ_LWGL01000180.1 GCF_001722485.1 Cellulosimicrobium cellulans
GCTCGTCGCGACCGTCGTCGCGGCGAGCGTGGGCGTCGCCGTCCTGGCACAGCCGTGGGCGGCCCCGGACGCGCCGCCCGCCGCGGTCGCCGCCGACGTCGGATCGGAGGCGCCGGTCGAGGTGCCGGACCTGGAGCCCGTGACGTCCGCGGACCCGCCCCCCACGGAGGCCCCTGACGCGACCGTCGTCGAGCGGCGCGAGACGGCCGACGGCCCCGCCGACGAGCCGGTCGGCGCGGACGCGCCTCCCGACACGGGTGCCGCCTCCGAGCCGTCGACCCCTCCGCCGAGCTCCCCGTCGTCGTCGGACCCGGCTGCGCTGGAGCCGGGCCCGGCGCCCGAGCCGCCGGAGCCGTCCGGGCCGGAGCCGTCCGAACCGAAGCCGTCCGAACCGAAGCCGTCCGAACCGGAGCCGTCCGAGCCGCAGCCCGACCCGACGGGACCGGAGGTGCCGGAACCGGCGCCCGAGCCGACAGGTCCGGAGACGCCGGAACCGGGACCCGAGCCGTCGACCCCGCCGACCGAGCCCGAGCCGGAGCCCGGACCGTCGGAGCCGCCCGTGGTGGTGGAGACCGCTCCGCTCGTCGTGACCACCGCCCCACCTGCGGGCACGCTGACCGTGTTCCCCGTCGTGCGTGGCACGGGCGAGGCGGGCGCGCTCGTCGAGGTCACGGATGCGCGCGGCGACGTCGTCGCGAGCGCGACCGTCGGCACGGACGGCGACTGGGAGATCGCCGTCACCGAGCTGGCCGCCACGGGCGAGCACACGCTGCAGGTGGTCCAGGTCGCGGAGGACGAGACCTCCGCGCCGGCGACGGTCGGCCCGTACGTCTTCGACGTGCCGCGCGTGCTGTCACCGGCCCCCGGGGCGCTCGTCGCGGGGCAGGTCGACAGCTGGTCCTGGTTCGGTCCGCGCTACGCGACGGAGGTCGTGCTGGACGGCACGCCCGGGCTGCGCGTCGAGGCGTTCGTCGACGGCCGCCCGACGGGCACCGTCCACACGCTCGGTGACCAGCCGCTCGTCCGGCAGGTCCGGGACCTGTCAGCCGGCGTGCACACGCTCGCGCTGCGCGTGGTGGACCCGGGCGCCGACGACCCCGGCTACGGCCCGACCGTCACCGTGCCGTTCACGCTCGTCGGCCTGCTCTGAGCCGCCCGGACCTCAGTCCCGTCCGGTGCGCTCGAGCACGCCCCGGACGTACGCCGCCTGCCCGGCGTGCTCGAGGCTGTCGACGGCGACGCTCACGAGGCGCGTGCCGAGGGTGACGGGCGGGTCCCAGTCCTCGTCGACGACGCGGTCGAGGTCGTCGTCGGTGAGCGACGCGAGCACGTCGGCCGACTCGTCCTGGACGGCGCGCACGTAGCCGATCAGGTCGTCCGCGCTCGCGCGCACCTGCGCCACCTCGTCCGGCGACTGCCCGTAGCCCGACGCGGAGTCGTCGAACGGCAGGTCGAGACGCCGCGCCCAGCCGTCGCGCGTCCACACCTCGTCACGCCCGGCGGCGGCCGCCACCTGGGCGTCCTGGCCGCGGGCGAGGTGCCACGCGAGCCACGCGATCGTGTTCGCCTCCGGGTCCAGGCGCGCCGTCAGCGCGTCCTCGTCGAGACCCTCGACGGCCCGGGCGGCGGTCGGGCCGATGCGTCCGAACAGGTCCTCCAGCAGTGCGCGCGCGTCCACGTCCTCACCTCTCGTCGATCGTCGGCTGCACGTGCAGCCTCCCCGGGGCGCCGCCGTCGCGCGACCGGAGCGGTCGCCGCGGTCCGTGGTGCCGCGGTCAGGCGAGCAGGACGACGACCGTCCCCGCCTTGTGCTCGTGCTCGACGTGGTGGTGCGCGGCCGCGATGTCGTCGAGGCGGTAGGCGGCGTCGACGACGGGGCGCAGCGCGCCGTCGGCGCCGAGGCGCAGCGCGGTGCGCAGGTCCTCCGACTTCTGCGTCTCCGACCGCAGCCCGGTGAACGCGACGACCCCGCGCCGGCCGCGGCGGCGCCGGCTCGTCCGCACGGTGCGCCACAGGATCCCCGGCGACGGCACGGTCACGAGGTACGCGCCGTCGTCCGTGAGCAGCCGGCGGCAGCGCCGGTAGGAGCTCGCGCCCGCGACGTCGAGCACGACGTCGTACCGGGCGTCGCGCGCCGTGACGTCCTCGACGCTGCGGTCGACGACCTCCGCCGCGCCGAGGTCGCGGACCAGGTCGAGGCCGCGCGGCCCGCACACCGCGGTGACGCGCGCCCCGGCGTGGGCGGCGACCTGGACGGCCGCGGTGCCGATGCAGCCCGAGGCGCCGATCACGAGCACGGACTGCCCGGGCCGCACCCGGCCGTGCACCTGGAGGAAGGGCAGCGCGGTGAGCGGTCCGCAGGCCAGCACGGCGGCGTCGACGTCGCTCGTCCCGTCCGGGACCGGCTCGACGACGCCGTCCGCGCGGAGCACGACGAGCACGGCGTGCGCGCCGGCGCCCATGCGCGTGACCCCGACGACGCGGTCCCCGACCGCGAACCGCGTCACCCCTGGCCCGACCGCGACCACCTCGCCCGCGACCACGCCGCCGAGCACCGGGTACCGCGGCCGCCGCAGGCCGAAGGCGAGGCGCGCGAACCACGGGGTGCCGGCCCGCGCGGCGACGAGGGCCGCCTCGAGCGTGCTCGCGCGGGCGCGGACGAGGACCTCGCCGTCGCCCGGCTCGGGCGCGGGGACGTCCCGGACCTGCACCACCTCGGGCGGGCCGTAGGCGGTGGACACTGCTGCTCTCATCGGGCTGTCCTCTCGGGAGGACGGCGCCGTCAGGCGTCGTCGGTGGCGTCCTCGGGGTACCCAAAGACCTCGTCCAGCGGGGCCCGCAGCGCGCGGGCGATGAGGAACGCCGTCTCGAGCGACGGCGAGTAGCGACCCTGCTCGATCGCGATGACGGTCTGCCGCGTGACGCCGACCCGCTCCGCGAGCTCGGCCTGCGTCATCTCGCCGCGCGCGAACCGCAGGGCGCGGATGCTGTTGGTGACGCGCGTGGGCCTGCCCTTCACGTCACGCCCCCCGGCGGTAGGCGACGATCGTCGTCACGGACGACAGGACCGCGGACGCGACGAAGCCCAGGTAGACGACGTTGGCGATCCAGAAGTGGTCGGCCTCGACGAGGGCGAGCCCGAGGGCGCCGAGCGCGCCCGCGACCACGCCCCACCAGCCGACCACGACGCCGCGGCGCGCGAGCTCGCGGTCGCGCTCGTCGCTGCGGTAGGTCTCGCTCGGCCGGACGATCTCCACCGCGACCCGGACGACGACCCCGGCCACGATCGCGGCGCCGATCGCCCACAGCAGCGGAGCGACGTACTCGACGTCGCCGAGCGGTGCGCCGTCGGCACGGGTCAGCAGGACACCGACGTAGGCCGCGTAGACCACCACGCTCACGACGAGGTAGACCCACGTCCCCTTCTCCTCGTACGACATGCGGTGCTCCCTCGCCCTCGTCGATGTCAAAGATTCTCTACACGGCGAACGTAAGGCGCATCGGACACCGTGTCAAGAGTCCTTGACATCGGGGCGCGCGAGCGCCCCCGGGCGCGCACCTCGGTACGGTGGAGCGGGCCGGGTGCACGGAACCGGGCGGCGAGCACGCGCGCGGAGGGTCGGATGGAGTTCCCGTTCCAGCTCACGGAGGACGAGATCCTCACGCTCATCGCGCTCGCGGTGTCGGCGCTCGCGGCGATCGTCGCGGTGAACGTGCTCGCCCCGAAGGCGGGGGTCGCGGCGCCGCTCGTGCTCGTGCTGCTCGGCATCGGCGTGAGCTTCCTGCCCGGGGTGCCGGCGATCGAGGTCGAACCGGAGTGGATCCTCGCGGGCGTCCTCCCGCCGCTGCTCTACTCGTCGGCGGTGAGCATGCCGACGATGGACTTCCGGCGGGACTTCACGGCGATCGGCGGGCTGTCCGTGGCGCTCGTCGTCATCAGCTCGGTGCTGCTCGGCCTGCTGTTCATGGTGCTCGTCCCCGGCATCCCGCTGTCCACCGGGATCGCGCTGGGCGCGATCGTCAGCCCGACGGACGCCGTCGCGACGTCGATCGTCAAGCGGCTCGGCGCGTCACCGCGCGCGGTCACGGTGCTCGAGGGCGAGAGCCTGCTCAACGACGCCTCCGCACTCGTGCTGCTGCGCTCCGCCATCGCCGCGACCGCCGCGAGCGTGTCGCTGTGGTCGGTCGCCGGGGACTTCCTGCTCGCGGTCGTCGTCGCGGTCGCGGTGGGGCTCGCCGTCGGGTTCGTGGGGCTGTTCGTGCGCGCGCGCCTGGCCCGGCCGTCGCTCAGCGTCGCGGTGTCGTTCGTCGTCCCCTTCCTCGCGTACCTGCCCACGGAGCGGCTCGGGGCGTCGGGGCTCGTGGCCGTCGTGACGGCCGGTCTCGTCACGGGCCACGGGGCGGCGAGGTACCTGCGCCCGCAGGACCGGATCTCCGAGGCGTCGAACTGGCGGACCGTCGAGCTCCTGCTCGAGGGCGGGGTGTTCCTGCTCATGGGGCTCGAGCTCTTCGCGCTCGTCGAGGACGTGCTCGACGAGCGCGGCGACCTGTGGGGCGCCGTCGGGGTCGCCGCGCTGACGATCGTCGCGGTCCTGCTGATCCGCGCCGCGTACGTGCTGCCGCTCGTGCGGTCCGCCCGGCGCCGCGCCCGGCGCGGCGAGCAGGTGCGCGGCGCGATCTCGGGGATCCAGCGCCGGCTGGACGAGAAGTTCGGTCCCGACGGCGCCCCGCGCGACCCCGCGGCGGGCGCCTCCGGCGACGCGGGCACGGGCGTGACGGCCCAGCTGCGGGCGATCGACCCGCACCTGCCCGGCCCGGTGCCCCCGCTGCCCGGGCCGCTCGGCCGGTCCGTCCGCAAGCGGGCGGACACGCAGGAACGCGTCGGGCGGGCGCGGAGCGTGCTGCGCCGCCGCGCCGCCGACATCGACTACCTGCGCGAGCAGCCGCTCGGGCCGCGCGAGGGCGTCCTGCTCGTCTGGGCGGGCATGCGGGGCGTCGTCACCGTCGCCGCCGCGCAGTCCCTGCCCGCGGAGACCCCGCACCGGTCGTTCCTCGTCCTCGTCGCGTTCACGGTCGCGGCCGGCAGCCTCCTGCTCCAGGGCGGCACGCTGCCGTGGGTCGTGCGTCGGCTCGGCCTCGCGGGCGGCGTCTCGCCCGGCGACGTCGACCAGCGGGCCGTCCGCACGGAGCTCGACACGGCGGCAGCCTCGGTGATCGACGCACCGGACCTGCGCCGCGCCGACGGGCGGCCGTTCGACCCCGGCGTCGTCTCGCGCGTGCGGCGCGACGTCGTGCGCGAGCTCGAGAACCGCGACACCGACGCCGCGACGTCGGCCGACGTCTTCGCGCAGTACAAGGAGCTGCGCCTGCGGGCCATCGCCGCGCAGCGCGAGGTGCTGCTCGACGCGCGCTCGTCCGGCGTGTACAGCTCGCAGGCGCTGCGCCGCGCGCTCGACATCCTCGACGCCGAGCAGATCGACCTCGAGCTGCGCCGCGGCCCCGTCGTGCTCGACGACGACTGACGAGTTCCCCGCGGCCGTGCGGCTCAGGCGACGGCGCGCACGTCCGCGGCGGCCAGGGGACGGTCGAGGCCGGACACGCCCAGCTCGAGCCGTGCGATGCCGTCCAGCGGGACGGCCGACGACGCCCCCAGCCCGTCCGAGCGCCCCGCCTTCGTCGCCGACCACGTCGCCACGACCTCGCGGCGGCCCGCGTCGTCCACGAGGACGAGCTCGTAGGTGCCGCCCGACGTGCCCGCCTCCGCCGGGTACGAGCACGACCAGTCGAGGCGCGTGCCCCACGCGACGGGCGTCAGCACGAGCTCGGCGCGGACGTCGGCGTCGTCGACCGGCAACAGCTCGACGGTCGTGCCGGGCGCGGCGGCCGCCGGCGGCGCCGTGGACGTCGTGTCCCCGGGCGTCGTCGTGCCCGGCGACCCGGCGATCGCCGCGCCCGTCGCACCGCCCGCGACGACGAGGGCGACGGCCGCCGCCGCGAGCAGCCCGCGGC
>NZ_LWGL01000181.1 GCF_001722485.1 Cellulosimicrobium cellulans
GAGGAGGCCGTCGAGCACGGCGTCCGCGCCGAGGGCGACGGCGACGGCGCGACCGGTCGGGGCCTCGCCACTGGACGCGAGGGAGAGCGTGGTCCCGCCGGCGCGACGCAGCGCGGCCAGACCCTCGGCGTGCGGGCGCTCGCTCGTGAGCACGGCGGTCACGTGCGCGCCGCGGCGCGCGAGGTACGCCCCGGCGTGCAGCGCGTCGCCGCCGTTGTTGCCCGATCCCACGAGCAGCACCACCCGGGCGCCGGTCACGCGCCCGTCGCGCCGCCCGCCGCCGGGCCCGACGACCGAGCGTGCCCGCGCGAGGTCGCGCGCGACGACCGTGGCGAGCGCGAAGGACGCGCGCTGCATCAGCGGGACGCCCGCGTCGAGGAGGGGCCGCTCGGCGGCGCGGACGTCGTCGGCGGACCAGGCTTCGATCATGCGCCCATCCTGCCGAGCCGGGCGCGCCCGCGCCCCCGGGCGGTGGGGAGGGCGAACGACCGCCGCCCGGCCTAGGGTGACGCCCATGCGATTCGGACTCTTCATCCCTCAGGGCTGGCGGCTCGACCTCGTCGGCATCGACCCCGCGGACCAGTGGGAGACCATGCGGTCGCTCGCCCGGCACGCCGACACGGCGCTCGCCGGGGAGGGCCTGCCCGGCGCCGCGAACGCGTGGGAGTCGATCTGGGTCTACGACCACTTCCACACCACGCCGGAGCCGACGGACGAGGCGACCCACGAGGCGTGGACCCTCATGGCCGCGTTCGCCGCGTCGACGGAGCGCGTGCGCCTCGGTCAGATGTGCACGTGCACGGCGTACCGCAACCCCGCCTACCTCGCGAAGGTCGCGGCGACGGTCGACGTCGTGAGCGGCGGACGCGTCGAGATGGGCATCGGCGCCGGCTGGTACGAGCACGAGTGGCGCGCCTACGGCTACGGGTTCCCGCGCGCGGGCGAGCGTCTGGCCATGCTCGACGAGGGCGTGCAGATCCTCAAGCAGATGTGGACGAACGGCGTCGCGACGCTCGACGGGACGCACTACCAGGTCGACGGCGCGCGCCTCGCCCCCCTGCCGCTGCAGGTCGACGGCCCGCCGCTGTGGGTCGCGGGCGGCGGGGAGAAGAAGACGCTGCGCATCGCCGCGGAGCACGCGCAGTACACCAACTTCGACGGCACGCCCGAGGTCTTCGCCCACAAGTCCGAGGTGCTGCGCGGGCACTGCGAGGCGATCGGCCGCCCGTTCGAGGAGATCACCCGGACCGCCGACTACAACGTCGTCATCGGCGCGACCGAGGCCGACGTGGACGACCGGATCGCCTGGATCGAGGAGCACCTCTCGCGCTCGGTGCCGGAGCGCGCCGCGGAGCTCGCCGAGGCGGCGCGCCGCGGGCCGCTCGTCGGGACGCCGGAGCAGATCGTCGAGAAGCTGACGCACCTGCGCGACCTCGGCATGACGTACGCGATCACGTACTTCGCGGAGGCCGCCTACGACCGCAGCGGCATCGAGCTCTTCGAGCGCGAGGTGATCCCGGCGCTGCAGGGCTGAGGCGCCGCAGGACCGAGGCACCACAGGACCGCGGCGCTTCAAGACCTGCCCGGACGACGCCGGGGTCAGTCCTCGGCCACGACCATGGCCGAGGCGATCCCGGCGTCGTGCGAGATGGACAGGTGGAACCGCCGGATCCCGAGCTCGTCCGCCCGGGCCGCGACGGTGCCCCTGATCTCGACCTCGGGCGGGCCGCCGGGCACGCGGTGCACGGTCGCGTCGTGCCACTGCATGCCGCCCGGCGCCCCGAGCGCCTTCGCGATCGCCTCCTTGGCGGCGAACCGCGCCGCGAGCGACGACGGCGGCAGGTCCCGCTCCGCGGGCGTGAACAGCTTCTCGCGCAGGCGCGGGGTGCGCTCGATCGTCGCCATGAACCGCTCGACGTCGACGACGTCGATGCCCACCCCGATGATCACGCCCGGCCCGACGACTACTCGACCGTGACGGACTTCGCGAGGTTGCGCGGCTGGTCGACGTCGAGACCCTTGGCCGTCGCGAGCGCCATCGCGAAGATCTGCAGCGGCACGACCGCGAGCAGCGGGGACAGCAGCGTCGGGGACTCCGGGATCCAGAAGATCTCGTCGGCGAACGGCCGCACCGCGTCGTCCCCGTCCTCGGCGATGACGAGCGTGCGTGCGCCGCGCGCCCGGATCTCCTGGATGTTCGAGATGACCTTCGAGTGCAGGCCCTCGCGGCCGCGCGGCGACGGCACGATGACGAACACCGGCTGACCCTCGTCGATGAGCGCGATGGGCCCGTGCTTGAGCTCGCCCGCGGCGAAGCCCTCGGCGTGGATGTACGCGAGCTCCTTGAGCTTGAGCGCACCCTCGAGCGCGACGGGGAACCCGACGTGCCGGCCGAGGAACAGCACGGACGACGCGTCCTTCATCGACCGGGCCGTGGCGCGCACGTACTCGCCGCGCTCGATCACCGTCTGGATCTTGCGCGGCATCTCGCGCAGGTCCTCCAGGATGGCCGCGATCTCGTCGGGGAACTTGTTGCCGCGCAGCTGCGCGAGGTACAGGCCGAGGAGGTACGCCGCCGTGATCTGCGACAGGAACGCCTTCGTGGACGCCACCGCGATCTCGGGGCCCGCGTGCGTGTAGAGCACGGCGTCGGACTCGCGCGGGATCGTCGACCCGTGGGTGTTGACGATCGAGATGACCTTCGCGCCCTGCTCGCGCGCGTGGCGCACGGCCATGAGCGTGTCCATCGTCTCGCCGGACTGCGTCACGGCGACGACGAGCGTCTTCTCGTCGACGATCGGGTCGCGGTAGCGGAACTCGTGCGCGAGCTCGACCTCGACGGGGATGCGGCACCAGTGCTCGATCGCGTACTTGGCGACGTGGCCCGAGTACGCGGCCGTGCCGCACGCGACGACGATGATCTTGTCGACGGACCGCAGCACGGCCTCGTCGATGCGCAGGTCGTCGAGGACGAGCTTGCCGGACGGGTCGGTGCGCCCGAGGAGCGTGTCACCGACGGCGTGCGGCTGGTCGTGGATCTCCTTGTCCATGAAGGACGAGAAGCCGCCCTTCTCGGCCGCCGCGGCGTCCCAGTCGACCGTGTAGCGCTTCGCCTCGGCGGGGTTGCCGTCGAAGTCCGTGACCTCGACCGAGGTGGGCGTGATCGTGACGATCTGGTCCTGGCCGAGCTCGAGCGCCTCCTTGGTGTGGGAGATGAACGCCGCGACGTCGGAGCCGAGGAAGTTCTCGCCCTCGCCGAGCCCGACGACGAGCGGCGAGTCGTGCCGCGCGCCGACGACCGTGTCCGGCGCGTCCGCGTGGACGGCGAGCAGCGTGAAGGTGCCCTCCAGGCGCCGGGCGACGTCCGCCATGGCGCGCGTGAGGTCCTTCGTCTCGCGGTACGCGCGCGCCAGGAGCTGCGCGGCGACCTCGGTGTCGGTCTCGGAGCGGAACACGACGCCCTCGGCGAGCAGCTCCGCCTTGAGCACGGCGAAGTTCTCGACGATGCCGTTGTGGATCACCGCGAGGCGGTCGTCGTCGGCGAGGTGCGGGTGCGCGTTGGTGTCCGTCGGCCCGCCGTGGGTGGCCCACCGCGTGTGGCCGATCGACGCGGTCGAGGCCGGCAGCGGGTGCGAGCCGATCTCCTCGACGAGGTTGGCGAGCTTGCCGGACTTCTTGGCGAACGCGACGGCGTCGATCCCCGGCCCGACGAGCGCGACGCCCGCCGAGTCGTAGCCGCGGTACTCGAGCCGCCCGAGGCCCTCGAGCGCGACGTCGAGGGGTCGCCCCGAGGCCTCGCCGACCATGGTTCCAGGGCCCACGTAGCCCACGATTCCGCACATGGTCGTCGAGTCTAGTCATGCCTCGCCGGGCGTGGGGACGGCCGCCGTCCGAGGGTGGGCCCATGCCTACGGTGCGCATCGGACTGTCCGGCTGGCGGTACACGGACTGGCGCGGACGCTTCTACCCTCCCGGGCTGCCGCAGCGCCGGGAGCTCGAGCACGTCGCGTCCGTCTTCCCGTCGGTCGAGCTGAACGGGTCGTTCTACTCGCTGCAGCGGCCGTCGTCGTTCGTCGCGTGGCGCGAGCAGACCCCGGGGGGCTTCACGTTCGCGGTCAAGGGGCCGCGCTTCATCACGCACATGAAGCGCCTGCGCGACGTGCGCACACCGCTCGCGAACTTCCTCGCGAGCGGCGTCCTGGCGCTCGGCGACCGGCTCGGGCCCGTGCTGTGGCAGCTGCCCGCGCGCACGACGTTCGACGCGCGGACGCTCCACGACTTCCTCCGGCTCCTGCCCCGGACGACGGCGGACGCCGCGCGCCTCGCCCACGAGCACGACGACCGGCTCCGCGCCCCGGCGTGGACCGACGTCGACGCCGACCGCCCGCTCGTCCACGTGCTCGAGCCGCGGCACGCGTCGTTCGCCGACGACGCCGCCCTCGACCTCCTGCGCGAGCACGGCGTCGCCTTCGCGGTCTCCGACGGCGCGGGGCAGTGGCCCCTCGTCGAGGCCGTGACGCACCGCCTCGTCTACGTGCGCCTCCACGGCGACGAGGCGCTGTACACGAGCGCCTACCGCCCGCACGTCCTCGACGCGTGGGCGGACCGGGTCCGCCGCTGGCACGCCGACGGCCACGACGTCGAGGTGTACCTCGACAACGACACGCACGCCAACGCCCCCGCCGACGCCCGGGCGCTCATGGCGCGGCTGCCCGACCTGGCCGTCCCGGGCCCTGGCGACCCGGTCCACCTCCCGCCCCGGCGCGCGGTCCGCGCCGGGAGGACCCGGGCCGCGAGCGCCTGAGCCGGGGCAGCCCGCGCGTGCGCCGTCCGGCATCCGGCAGAATCGGGAGGGTGTCCTCCCCCGTCCACGAGGCGACCGACGCCCTCGCCCGTCTCTCGGCCACGTCGTCGTCGCCGTACGTCGACCTCGACCGTGCCGCCTGGAGCCGCCTGTCCGAGTCCACGCCGCTGCCGCTGACCGACGACGACGTCGGCCGGCTGCGCGGCCTGGGCGACCCCATCGACCTCGCCGAGGTCGACGCCGTCTACCGGCCCCTGTCCCGCCTGCTCAACCTCTACGTGACGGCGACGGCCGGGCTGCACGACGCGACGTCGACCTTCCTGCGCGAGGACACGGCCCGCACGCCGTACGTCATCGGTGTGGCCGGCTCGGTGGCCGTGGGCAAGTCCACGACGGCCCGCGTGCTGCGCGAGATGCTCGCGCGCTGGCCGGAGACGCCGCACGTCGAGCTCGTGACGACGGACGGCTTCCTCCACCCGAACGCGGAGCTCGCGCGCCGGGGCCTCATGGACCGCAAGGGCTTCCCCGAGTCGTACGACCGCCGCGCGCTCATCCGGTTCCTGTCGAACGTCAAGGCGGGCCACGACGAGGTCCGCGCACCCGTGTACGACCATCTGACGTACGACATCGTCCCCGGCGCCGAGACGGTCGTGCGCAAGCCCGACGTGCTGGTCGTCGAGGGCCTCAACGTCCTGCAGCCCGCGCGCCCGAGCGCGCACGACGAGTCGACGGTCGCCGTCTCCGACTTCTTCGACTTCTCGATCTACGTCGACGCCCGCACGCGCAACATCCGCCAGTGGTACGTGGACCGGTTCCTCACGCTGCGCCGGACGGCGTTCTCGCGCCCGGAGTCCTACTTCCGGCGCTACGCCGACCTCACCGACGAGCAGGCGGTGGAGCGGGCGCGGTGGATCTGGGACTCGATCAACGCGCCGAACCTCGAGCAGAACATCCTGCCGACGCGAGGCCGCGCGACGCTCGTCCTGACCAAGGGGTCGGACCACTCCGTCCAGCGCGTGCGCCTGCGCAAGCTCTGAGCCTGTCGGACGTCAGCCCGCCCGGCGCTGCTCCTCGCCCGGCGCGCCGGCGGCCGCACCGCTGCTCGTGACGGCCGGGCGGGGCGCCACGGCCTCGCCGTCGGCCGG
>NZ_LWGL01000182.1 GCF_001722485.1 Cellulosimicrobium cellulans
GACGGACGGGCGGGGTGCGAGGCCGGGCAACGCCGTCCACACCGCGCGCGGCGCCTCGCCCCGCGCCAGGTGCGACAGGAACGCGGCACCCGCCCGGTACGCGGCCCACACCGACGTCGAGGGCTCCGCGAGCGCCGGCGCGGACGGTTCGAGCGTCTCCGTCCCCGGCGTGGGGGCTTGCGCGGACGCGGCGGCGACGCGGTCGGCGAGCGACTGCTCCGCGCGGGCGTGACGCGGCGGCACCGCGAGGCGCAGGACGTCCGCGAGCGTGCCGGCGTACAGGTCGGCGACCGACCGGGCGAGACGCAGCACCGGGGGCGTGAGCACCGGCTCGGCCGACACCACGCGCCGCAGCGCCTGCATCCGCCCGTCGTGCTCCGAGCGGTCCAGGCGCGCGAAAACGTACCCGTCCGCCTCCCGGCCCGCGAAGCGGACCTTGACGCGCACGCCCGGCTGCGCGGCGTCGGCCATCGCGGCGGGCACCAGGTAGTCGAACGGGCGGTCCAGGTGCGCCGGCGCGAGGTCGAGCACGACCTGCGCCACCGGGCGCTCGGCAGCGAGCTCGTGCGCCGGAGCGGGGGCCGTGGATCGCGCCGGCGGCTCGGGGACCTCGATGCCCGGCAACGCGTCCTGGACGGCCTCCTGGGCCGCCTCTCGCCCCCGTTCCCGCGCCTCCTGGGGGACGGGCTCCCGGACGGTGCGCGGCGCGGGGGTGCCCCGGCCGTCCACGTCCTCAGCGCTCACGCGCCCCATCCCACCACGAGCCGCCCCCACCACCGGACGCCGCGCGACCGGCCCCGGCCGGGGCGCCGCTCACACGACGGACTGCAGCGCCGCGACGCGGTCCGTGCGCTCCCACGTGAACTCGGCCGTCTCGCGGCCGAAGTGCCCGTAGGCCGCCGTCGGTGCGTAGACCGGGCGCAGCAGGTCGAGGTCGCGGATGATCGCGGCGGGCCGCAGGTCGAACACCTCGCGGATCGCCGCGGTGATGCGCTCGACCGGCACGGTCTCGGTGCCGAACGTCTCCACGTACAGGCCCACCGGTTGCGCCTTGCCGATCGCGTACGCGACCTGCACCTCGCAGCGGCGCGCGAGACCCGCCGCGACGACGTTCTTCGCGACCCACCGCGTCGCGTACGCGGCGGACCGGTCGACCTTCGACGGGTCCTTGCCGGAGAACGCCCCGCCGCCGTGGCGAGCCATGCCGCCGTAGGTGTCGACGATGATCTTGCGCCCCGTCAGGCCCGCGTCGCCGCGCGGCCCGCCGATGACGAACGTGCCCGTCGGGTTCACGAACAGGCGCGTGCCGCTCGTGTCGAGGTCCACCCCCGCCGACTCGAGCACCGGGGCCACCACGTGGTCCGCCACCAGGCGGTGCAGCTTCTCCTGCACGACGTCCGGGTCGTGCTGCGTGGACAGCACGAGCGTGTCGAGCGACACGGCACGGTCGCCGTCGTACCCGATCGTCACCTGCGTCTTGCCGTCCGGCCGCAGGCCGGGAACCGTCCCGTCGCGGCGCACCTGCGCGAGCCGCTCCGCGAGGCGGTGCGCGAGCCACACCGGCAGCGGCATGAGGCTCGGCGTGTCGTCGCTCGCGTACCCGAACATCAGGCCCTGGTCGCCCGCGCCCTGCGCGTCCAGCGGGTCGTGGTGCCCCGCGTCGTCGCGCTCCTCGAGGCTCTTGTCCACGCCCTGAGCGATGTCCGGCGACTGCTGGCCGATCGACACCGAGACGCCGCACGAGTCGGCGTCGAACCCGATCGCCGACGACGTGTACCCGATGCGGCGCACCACGTCGCGCACGATCTGCGGGATCTCGACGTACGCCTCCGTCGTCACCTCTCCCGCCACGTGCACCAGGCCCGTCGTGACCATCGTCTCGACGGCGACGCGCGACGACGGGTCCTGCGCGAGCAGGGCGTCCAGGATGGAGTCGGAGATCTGGTCGCACACCTTGTCCGGATGCCCCTCGGTGACGGACTCGGACGTGAACAGACGCAGATCAGCCATGCCCGCCAGTCTACGGGCCCGGCGCGCTCCTTCGTCCCGCCACGCGGGCGCTGCGTCCGCCCAGCGAGACGCGCACGACGGCGCTCTCTCCGCTCGCGAGCGGGGCGGCCCCGCGCCTACCGTCGGGGGCGCCCCGTCACCGGGACGCCCAGCGCGGCCGCGGCACCGCCGGGCACGCCTGACCACCGGACGAGGAGGAACCGTGCTCCACGAGGTCGCCGACGGCATCCACCGCCTCACCCGCGCCCACGTCAACGTCTACCTCGTCCTCGACGCCGGCCGCGTGCTCGTCGTGGACGCGGGCCTGCCCGCGATGTGGGACGACCTCGGGCACGCGCTGCGCACGCTCGGCCGCACCCCCGACGACGTCGCCGGCATCGTCCTCACGCACGCGCACTTCGATCACCTCGGCTTCCTCTCCCGGGCCCGGCGCACCCTCGGCGTCCCCGCGTGGCTGCACCCGGGCGACGCCCACATCGCCGCGCACCCCTACCGCTACGCCCACGAGAACCTGCGCGCGGTCTATCCCCTGCGCTACCCGAAGGCCGTGCGGATCCTCGGCGCCATGACCGCCGCCGGCGCGCTGCGCGTGCCCGGCGTGCGCGACCTGCGGCCCCTGCCCGAGGACGGCGAGCTGGACCTGCCCGGTGCGCCGCGCGTCGTCGCGACGCCCGGCCACACCGACGGCCACTGCGCGCTGCACCTGCCCGACCGCGGCGTCCTCCTCACGGGCGACGCGCTCGTCACGCTCGACCCGTACACCGCGCACACCGGGCCGCAGATCGTCGCGGGCGCCGCGACCGCGGACAGCGCGCAGGCGCTGCGGTCCCTCGACGCGCTCGCCGCGACAGGCGCCACGACGCTCCTGCCCGGGCACGGCGAGCCGTGGACCGACGGCGTCGACGCCGCCGTCGAGCGGGCGCGCGAGGTCGGCGCGCACTGACGTGCCCGGGGGCGCCGGTGGGCGGGTGGCGCCTCCCGGCTCAGGACGCCGGGCCGGCGACCTTGAGCACCGCGTCCCAGACGGCGTCCGCGACGTCGCGCTTGGTGCCGGACGCCTGCGCGACGACCTCGCCCGCGCCGTCCAGCACCGTGACGTCGTTCGTGTCGACGCCGAACCCGCGGCCCTCGCCGACCGCGTTGACGACCAGCAGGTCGGCGCCCTTGCGCCGCGCCTTCGCGCGCCCGTGCTCGAGCACCGAGCCCGCGGCGTCGCCCGTCTCCGCGGCGAAGCCCACGACGACCTGCCCCGGCCGCAGGCGGTCGCGCGCGAGCTCGGCGAGCACGTCCGGGTTCTCCACGAGCTCGATCGGCGCCGGGGCGTGCCCGGCGACCTTCTTGATCTTCGTGCCCGGCGCGGCCGCCGGCCGGAAGTCCGCCACGGCCGCGGCCATGACCACGACGTCTGCCGTGGCCGCCGCGGCCCGCACCGACTCGCGCAGCTGCGCGGTCGTCTCGACCGCGACCACCTGGTCCGGCCCGGCGCCGGGCCCGAGGACGTCGGCCGCCAGGTTCGCCGCGATGAGCGTCACGTGCGCACCCCGCTCCCGCGCGGCGCGCGCCAGCGCGACCCCCTGCCGGCCGCTCGACCGGTTGCCGATGAAGCGCACCGGGTCGATCGGCTCGCGCGTGCCGCCCGCGGACACGACGACGCGGCGCCCCGCGAGGTCGCCGGGCACCCCGGCCTGCCCCGCACCGGCCGCCACGTCCAGCGCGGTGCGCGCGATCTCGTCGGGCTCGGGCAGCCGGCCGGGCCCGGTGTCCGCGCCCGTCAGCCGTCCGGACGCGGGCTCGATCACGTGCACGCCCCGCGCGCGCAGCGTCGCGACGTTCGCGACCGTGGCCGGGTGCTCCCACATCTCGGTGTGCATCGCCGGAGCCATGACCACCGGGCAGCGCGCCGTGAGCAGCGTGGACGTCAGCAGGTCGTCGGCGCGCCCCGCGGCGGCACGCGCCAGCAGGTCCGCCGTCGCGGGCGCCACGACCACGAGGTCGGCCCCCTTGCCCAGCGCCACGTGCGGGACGTGCTCGACGTCCTCGAACACCTGGTCCGTGGCCGGCTCGCCCGACAGCGCCTCCCACGTCGGCGCGCCGACGAAGCGCAGCGCCGACGCCGTGGGCACCACGCGCACGGCGTGTCCCTGCTCGCGCAGCAGGCGCAGCAGCAGCACCGCCTTGTACGCGGCGACGCCGCCGCTCACGCCGAGCACGATCCTCATGCGGGCTCCTCGCGCACGAGACCGCCCCGCCCGGCACGTGCCGGGCGGGGCGGTCGGTGACTCAGTCCTGCGAGCCCTCGGCGGGCTCGACGCTCTCGATCGTCAGCAGGCCCGCGTTGATCTCGCGCATCGCGATCGACAGCGGCTTCTCCTGGTTGCGCGTCTCGAGCAGCGGGCCGACGTTCTCCAGCAGGCCCTCGCTGAGCTGCGAGTAGTACGCGTTGATCTGCCGCGCGCGCTTCGCCGAGTAGATGACGAGCGCGTACTTCGAGTCGACGTGCTCGAGCAGGTCGTCGATCGGCGGGTCGGTGATGCCCTCGGGGGCGGCGACGGTTCCGGACACAGTTCGCTCCGTGGGGTTCTCGGGTCCTGCAGCCGGTCGCTGCAGCTGGTCTGTGGTGGCCTGTGGTGCTCAGGACGGGCCGCGGCGCCGACGACGGGCTGCGCGCGACCGACGCACCAGTCTACTCGCTGACCGCCGGGGCGTCCGCCCGCGCGTCGTGCGGGACGTCGCCGTCGACCGGGCGCGGCTCGAGGCCCATCACCCGCACGAGCTCGTCCGTCGCGCGGTGCACCTCGTCGTTGACGATCACGTGGTCGAACTCCGACTCGGCCGCGAGCTCGACGCGCGCCGTCGCGAGCCGTCGCTCACGCTCCTCCGCGTCCTCGGTCCCGCGGCCCACGAGCCGGCGCACGAGCTCGTCCCAGCTCGGCGGCGCGAGGAACACGAACCGCGCCTCCGGCATCGTCGCGCGCACCTGGCGCGCCCCCTGCAGGTCGATCTCCAGCAGCGCCGGGACACCCGCCGCGAGCTTCTCCTCGACCGCGCGGCGCGGCGTGCCGTAGCTGTTGCGCCCGTGCACCACCGCCCACTCGAGCAGCTCACGGTCCGCGACCATGCGGGCGAACTCCTCGGGGCCGACGAACAGGTAGTGCACGCCGTCCTCCTCGCCCGGCCGCGGCCCGCGCGTCGTGGCGGAGACCGACAACCACACCTCCGGGTAGCGGGCACGGATGTCGGCGGACACCGTGCCCTTCCCGACGGCGGTCGGTCCCGCCAGGACGGTCAGGCGGGCAGGACTGGACGCGGTCGCCTGCTCCGACGGGCCCCGGGAGGGCTCCACCGACGCCGGCTCGGACGGATGTGCGGAAATGTCAGCCAAACCTCTCGATGAGGGCCGCGGACTGGTGAGGACCGAGGCCGCGGACCCGACGTGTCTCGGCGATCCCGATCTCCTCCATGATCGCCCGGGCCTTCACCTTACCCACGCCGGGCAGGGACTCGAGCAGCGCGACGACCTTGAGCTTGCCGATCACGTCGTCCGTCCGCCCGCGCTCGAGGACCTCCTTCAAGGAGCCCTGGGAGTACTTGAGCCTGTTCTTGACCTCGGCGCGGACCCGGCGGGCCTCCGCCGCCTTCTCGAGCGCCGCGGCGCGCTGTTCTGGGGTCAGGGGTGGAAGTGCCACGCAAGTCACCTCATCGTCGTCAGGTGGATGGGCCCACGCCGCCGGCCACGCGCAGCACCGCGCCGCCCGGAGTGCCCGGACGACCTGCACCGACGTGCACGGACCGACTCCACGAACGTAGCGACACCCCGGGTTGCAGGCAACGACTGGGCCTCCCGCGCGTCGCACGGGGCGCCCGGGGGCTCAGCCGCGCAGGGCGGCGTGCGCCTCGTCGGCCGCGGCGCGCGCGGCCGC
>NZ_LWGL01000183.1 GCF_001722485.1 Cellulosimicrobium cellulans
GCGACGGTCGCCGCGAGCGCCGCGGCGACCGTGGTGCGGCCGCGGCGGGTGCTGGTGCCGGCGGCGGGCCGTGCCCGTCCGCCGGAGGTCCTGGACGTGCTGAGCATGGGAGCCCCTTCCTCGTCGTCCTGCCGGCCGGGCGACCCCGGCTCGGGCCACCGTACGAGGCACGGGTGACGCCCGGGCGGCGACGGGGTGAACCCCGGTCGCCCGCGTCGCTCCGTGCGGCCCGCCGCCGTCACGCGGCGCGGACGCGGGCGGGTCTCTCGAGCCACGCGTAGAGCCCGGCGTAGACCACGAGGGCCCCCGCGACGCCGCCGGCGAAGAGCCACGCGAGCGGGCGGTCCCACAGCAGCTCGTCGCGCTCGACGATCCAGGCGGCGTTGATGAGCGCGAGGCTCGCGAGCTGGGCCTGGAACATCCAGCGGAAGGAGGTCCACCGGTCGTCGACGAGCAGCCACACGTCGACCGCGCCGGGCAGCGTGAGCACGGCCCCGACGACGCGCGCGGTGAGCGGCGTGAGGTCCCACGCCCACAGCTCGATCCCGACGGACGGGACGGCGAACAGCGTCAGCCCCACGAGGAGCGCGACGATCCCGGCGACGCCGAGCACGAGCCGCACGGGCCGCGGGATGCGCCGGTCGTGGTCCTCCGGGACGCCCGGGTCGGCGGACCGGTTGAGCAGCAGCGCGGCGAGCGTGAGGAGCGGCGTCGTCATGTAGAGCACCGCCCACGCGACGAACGAGACGTGACCGTGGTGGAACCGGTCCCAGTGCAGCAGCGTCGCGATCCCGAGCAGGGTCGCGAACAGCACCACCGCGGGGAAGCCGTACTGCACCCGGTGCCAGCGCCGCAGGCGCACCACCTGGGTGAAGAACCAGATCCCGCCCACGTAGGCGGAGCCGAGGAACATCGCGGTGACCGGCGGGTCGATGGTCCAGGCGAACAGCTCGTCGGTGCGCTCGGGCAGCAGGTAGAGCAGCACGAGCGCGACGAGGAGGAACGGCAGGACGAGGTACGCGACCGCGATCGTGAACGGCAGCACCCGGTCGTCGCCGGGCACGGCCCGCCAGCGGCTCACGACGCGCCTCCCACCGCGGTCCCGGCAGCGCCCGCCGCCCCGGCGGCGCCCGCGAGCTCGGTGCTCGCGTCCAGCGCGAGCGCGACGGAGTCGGCGACCGACAGCGTGCGCCCGGCGGCGCGCGCCGTCTCGAGCCGTGCGCGCGACGCGTCGTCGAGCACCTGGTCGAGCGTGAGGAGGTGGAACGAGAAGGTCGGGGCGTTGTAGAGGCCGCTCTGCTCGCGCAGCGCCTCGGCCGCGCCGAGCAGCGTGCCCGCGCGCTCGACGTCGCCGGCCGAGGCGGCGACCGCCACGAGTCCCTCCAGCCCGTACGCGACGCCGTCGTCGTGCCCGAGGCGCGAGGACAGCCGCAGGTTCTCGCGGAAGTCGGCGTCGGCCTCGGGCAGACGACCGAGCAGGAGGCGTGCCCAGCCGAGGTGGTGCAGCGCGATGGCCTCGCCGAGCGGGTCGTGCACCTGGCGCGCCGCGGCGAGGCTCTCCTCGAAGCAGCCCGCGGCCTCCGGTACGCGGCCCTGGAGGATCGCGACACGGCCCTGCGTCACGAGCGTCATCGCCTCCCCCCAGCGGTTGCCCGTGCCGCGGAACAGGGCCAGCGCGCTCGCGAGCGCCTCCGCGGCGCGCTCCGGGTCGGGCGTCGCGGCGGCGAGCCGCGCGAGCGCGAGCGACACGAGCGCGAGCGCCTCGCCCCACGGGTCCCGTTCGGCGCGGAACAGCTCGGCGCTCTCGGTGAGGCCCGGCACGACGAGGTCGTCGGGGTCCTGCCAGAACGTGATGGCGTGCGTGAAGTACAGGGCGGTCGCGCGCGTGCGGGGCGCGACCTCGCCGGGCGTGCCCAGCAGCTCGGCCATCCAGCTGCGCACCTCGCCGAGCCGCCCGCCGACCCACCAGTACGTGTACAGCGACCAGGCGAACGCGGCGGCCCGGTCGAGCTCGCCGCGGTCCAGGAGGTGGCGCGCGGTCGCGCGCAGCTCGGCGTCCTCCAGCGCGAGCCGCGCGGTCCACGTGCGCAGGCCCGGACCCAGCAGGAGCGGGCCGGCCTCGCGCCCGAGCCGCTCGTAGTGCTCGGCGTGCCGGTCGCGCACGGCGTCGAGCCGTCCCTCGGCCGCGAGGCGCTCGCGGGCGTACTCGCGCACGGTCGCCAGCATCGTGAACGACGGCGTCTCCTCCTCGTCGCGCTGGCGCACGAGGCTCGAGTCGACCAGGGCGCCGAGCAGCGCGAGGGTGTCGGCGCCGTCGTCGGGCGGGCCGCCGACGTCCTCGACCGCCTCGAGCGTGAACGCGCCGTCGAACACGCCGAGGGTCGCGAGGAGCGCGCGCTGGTCGTCGCCGAGCAGGTCGACGCTCCACTCGATCGTGCGGCGCAGCGTCTGCTGGCGCTCCGGCAGGTCGCGGCCCCCGCCGGTGAGCAGCGGCAGCCGTCGGTCGAGCCGCGCGAGCATCGCCACCGGGGGCAGCACGCGCACGCGTGCGGCCGCGAGCTCGATGGCGAGCGGCACGGCGTCGAGGGCGGCGCAGATCGCGACGACCGCTTCGACGTTCGCCGCGGTGACGTCGAAGTCCGGGCGCAGCGCCCGCGCGCGCTCCACGAACAGCGCGACGGCGGGCGCGACGCGCGCGGCGTCGAGGTCGCCGTGGCGGCCGGGCATCGCGAGCGGCCCGACCTCGTAGCTGTGCTCGGGCGACACGCGCAGCAGGACGCGACTCGTCTGCAGGAGGACCAGCCCGGGCGAGGCGGCGAGCAGGGCGGCGAGCGCCGGCCCCGCGTCGACCACCTGCTCGAGGTTGTCGAGGACGAGCAGCATCCGGCGCTCGCGCACGGCCATGAGGAGCTTGTCGGCGATGGGTCCGTCGCCCGTGTCGCGCACGCCGAGCGCCTGCGCGACCGCCCCGGGGACGAGCGCGGCGTCGTGCACGGGGGTGAGGTCCACGAAGCGCACGCCGTCCGGGAACCGCTGCCGCACCCGGCCCGCGACCTCGAGCGCGAGGCGGCTCTTGCCGATGCCGCCGGGGCCCGTGAGCGTGAGCATGCGCACGGGCGCACCGCTCGTGGTCCCGTCGAGCATGCCCACGACGTCGGCGACCTCGCGCTCGCGGCCGATGAGCGGCGTCGGGGGAGCGGGGAGCGCGGCGTGGTCCTCCGGCAGGCCGTCGTCGTCGGCGGCCGCCGCACCGGGTCCCGCCGCGGCAGGTCCGGCCGCCGGGGCGGCCCCCACCGCGCGGCTCGCGTCGAACCGCTCGGCGAGGAGCACGGCGAGGTCGGCCGTGACGAGCTCGCCCAGCGCGTCCGCGTCGGGGAACGACGTGTACGACGCCGTGTCGTCGCCCTTGATCCGGTCGAGCAGCTCGACGAGGCGTGGCTCGCGCGTGCCCGTGGTGTCCTTGACGTAGACGAGGCGCGGCATGCCGGGCGGGACGAGGCGGTACTCGTCCTCGAGGCCGGAGACGTCCTCGCCGGGCGCGACCCACCCGTACCGCTCCCAGTACAGCCCGACGAACACGTCGCTCTGGCTGAGGTACGACCGGTACAGCGCGCGCGGCGGGTGCGGGCGCGCGCCCAGCTCGAACATGACGGGGGCGAGGTGGAGCCGCTCGACGGCAGCGCGGACCGCACGGCGCTCCGGGGCGAGCTCCTTGAGCGTCGAGCTGACGAACACGCGCAGCCGCTGGTCCGGCGTGCGGATGATCCCGCTGCTCGGGTCCACCCTCGTATTCTGTGACCTGGGCCACAACCGCGTCCACCAGTCCGGCCGCGACGCGCCGGTGGCACCGTGCGAGGACCGCCAGGAGGCACGGATGACGGACGTCCCCGGATCCCCGGCCGCGCGACCCGTGGTGCTCGTCGCGGCGACCTCCGACGACGCGCGCGCGGCCCTGGTCGGCGAGCTCGAGCGCCGCTACGCCCACGACTACGCGGTGGTCGCCGCGCGCGACGGCGCCGAGGCGGTCGCACGCCTCGACGAGGCCGCGGCGGCCGGGCACGAGGTCGCGCTCGTGCTCTCCGACGACCGTGCCGCGGTCGGGCGCGCCGACTCGGTGTTCGTCGCGGCGCGGCACGCGTTCCCCGACGTCCGGCGCGCGCTCGTCATCGAGTGGGGCTCGTGGACGGACCGCGCGACGGTCGACGCGGTGCTCGGCCTCATGGCGGCCACGCTCGTCGACTACTACGTCGTGCGCCCCCGGCACGCGCCGGACGAGTACTTCCACCGCGCCGTGACGGAGTTCCTGCTCGACTGGGAGCGCGCCGCGCGCGGCGCCGAGCGCGCCGACGTCGTCGTGGTGGGCGACGACGCGCTGCCGCGCGTGCACGACCTGCGCCGCTTCCTCGCGCGCGCCGGCCTGCGGTTCACGTCCGCCCCGGGCGACGGCGCGCCCCTCGTCCGCCTCGCCGACGGCCGCGAGCTCGTCGACCCGACGACCACCGAGCTCGCCCGGGCCCACGGGTTCACCACCGACCTGCCCGCCGAGCCGGTCGACGTCGCGATCGTCGGCGCGGGGCCGGGCGGCCTCGCCGCGGCGGTGTACGCGGCGTCGGAGGGGCTGCGCACGCTCGTGCTCGAGCGCGACGCGGTGGGCGGGCAGGCGGGGTCGAGCTCGCTCATCCGCAACTACCTCGGTTTCCCGCGCGGCGTCTCCGGCGCCGACCTGTCCGACCGCGCCTACCAGCAGGCCTGGGTGTTCGGCGCGCAGTTCGCGCACACGCGCGAGGCGGTCGGGCTCGAGGTGCCGGGCAGGGACGAGGCGGGCGGTGACGGCGCAGGCTTCCTCCTGCACGTCGCGGTCGGCGGCACGGTGCGCGCCGGGACGGTCGTCCTCGCCGACGGCGTGTCGTACCGGCGGCTCGCCGTGCCGGGCCTCGACCCGTTCGTCGGCTCGGCGGTGTTCTACGGGGTCTCCGCCGTGGAGGCGAAGGGGCAGGCGGGCCGCATCGTCCACGTGGTCGGGGGTGGCAACTCGGCGGGGCAGGCGGCGCTGCACCTCGCCCGGTACGCGGCCTCGGTCTCGCTCGTCGTCCGCGGGCCCGACCTCGCGGCGAGCATGTCGCAGTACCTCGTCGACCAGCTCGCGGCCGCGGGCGTCGCGATCCTCGCGGAGACCAAGGTCGTCGGCGGCGGGGGAGCGGACGGCCGCCTCGACCACCTCGTGCTGCGCCACCGCGTGACGGGCGACGAGTCGACGGTGCCGTCGAACGCCCTGTTCATCACTATCGGCGCGCGTCCGCACACCGACTGGCTGCCGGACGAGGTGCTGCGCGACCAGTGGGGCTACGTCCTCACCGGCCGCGAGGTGCTCGCGGAGGGCGGGCGGCGCGCGTGGCCGCACGAGCGCGAGCCGTGGCCGCTCGAGAGCTCCGCGCGCGGGCTGTTCGCCGTGGGCGACGTGCGGCGCGGCTCGGTCAAGCGGGTCGCGTCGGCGGTCGGGGAGGGCAGCGTCGTCGTCTCGTCCGTGCACCAGGCGCTCGCCGAGCGCCGCTGAGGACGGCTCCGCTCAGACCAGCTTGCGCGCCTTCTGGACGAGGCCGTCGGCGGAGCGGAGCCCGCGCGAGAACGTCGTCGGCCCGCCGTGCTTGGACTCCTGCCGGTCGGCGAGCGCGCGCGCCACCCGCCCCGCGACGGGGATGAGGACGGCGGCGATGACGAGGGTGCGCAGGCGGCGGCCCAGGAAGGCCCACATGGTCGTCCTCCGGTTCGGTGGGGGTCTGTCGGAGCCTCGACGCTAGGCCGAGCCCGGCCCGCTCGCGCGCGGTGCCGCACCGCCGCGACGCGCGCAGCCTCGCCGCCCGCGCCATCCTGGGCGCGTGGACCTGCGCGCGGAGCAGCCGG
>NZ_LWGL01000184.1 GCF_001722485.1 Cellulosimicrobium cellulans
ACGCGCTCCCTGTCGTCGTCGTCGCGCGGACCGTCCTGGCCGGGCGGCGCGAGCAGGCGGCCGCCGGGCTCAGCGGCGTCCACGCGTGGGGCGACGGGTCGCCGCGCGCCCTCGTCGAGCGCGTCGCGCGCACCTGGTCGCGCGCCTGACTCCCGCACGGGCGCGTCGTACACTCGGGAACACGACCGGCACGCGTGGTGTTGAGGACCTGACGGGAACTCCGGAGAGTCCCGGGAACGCCGGCCACCACCGGGGCAGCGCGCCTGCCCCCGACAGCGCGGAGACGAGATGAGCGAGACCACCGACATTGCCACCCACGGCGTCAACCTGACCGACGGGGCAGCGGACAAGGTCCGCACCCTCCTCGAGCAGGAGGGTCGTGACGACCTTCGCCTGCGCGTGGCGGTGCAGCCGGGCGGCTGCTCCGGCCTGATCTACCAGCTCTACTTCGACGAGCGTCTGCTCGACGGCGACGCCCTGCGCGACTTCGGCGGCGTCGAGGTCGTGGTCGACAAGATGAGCGTCCCCTACCTCGAGGGCGCGACGATCGACTTCGCCGACACCATCGAGAAGCAGGGCTTCACGATCGACAACCCGAACGCGGGCAGCGCCTGCGCGTGCGGCGGCTCTTTCAGCTGACCCCGCCCCGCGCCCACGAGGCCCGGTCGCCGTCCCGGCGACCGGGCCTCGTCGCGTCAGGACGGCCGGGCCGGTCTCAGCTCGACCGTGATCGCCCACGCGGGAGTGGCGGACGGCGCCGCGTCGTCGCCCTGGCCGGTCGGGGCCAACTCGCGATCCTCGACCACCGCGTGGCCGCGCATGCGTGCCCACGCCGGCACGTCGTGGCGCGCCGCCGGGTCCGTGGACCAGACGACGAGCCGGTCGCCCGGGGCCCCGTCGCGGGCCGCTGCGGCGAGCCGCACGACCGGCAGCGGGCAGCGCAGCCCGCGCGCGTCGACGACGACCGCGTCGTCGCGGCCCGGCGGCACCCCCTCCGCGCTCACAGCCCCTCCACGCCCAGCGCGGACCGCACGCGCTCGACGGCGCCCGGGAGCACCGCGAGGAAGCGCTCGACGTCGGCCTCGGTGGTCGACCGGTCCAGCGCGAGGCGCACGTTGCCGTGCGTGAGGACGCCCATCGCGGCGAGCACGTGCGACGGCTCGAGGCTGCTCGAGGTGCACGCCGACCCGGAGCCGACGGCGATGCCCTCGCGGTCGAGCTCGCCGAGGAGCGCCTCGCCGTCGACGTAGAGGAACGAGAAGGTCACGACGTGCGGGAGCCGTCCCCGCGGGTCGCCCACGACCTCGACGTCCGGGATGGCGGCCACCGCCGCGCGGACGCGGTCGACGAGCGCCCGCCGGCGCGCGTCCTGCGCCTCGAGGTCGGCGAGGACCGCCTGCAGCCCGACGGCCGCGGAGAACGCCGCGGGGACGCTGACGCCACCGGGCGCCAAAGGGTCGGGGTCCTCGGGGAACGGGCTGTGCCGCCGGACGCGCGAGCGCAGGGCCAGGACGCCGACGCCCGGCGCCGCGCCCCAGTCCCCGGGATCCGCGGCGAGCACGTCCCACGCGCCGGGCACCGGTGCGTGCCCGAGGCTCGCGCCGGCGTCGACGAGGAGCGGGACGCCCGCCGCGCGGGCGGCCTCGTGGACGGCCTCGACGGGCTGCAGCGTGCCGACCTCGCCGTTCGCGTGCTGCAGGGCCGCCACGGCGGTCCCGGGACGTGCGACGGCGTCCGCCATCGCGGCCGCGTCCACCCGTCCCGTCGCGTCGACGCCCACGACGTGCCGTTCGAGGCCGCCGTGGCCGGCCGCCTGGAGGACCGCCGCGCGCTCGACGGCGCTCACGACGACCCGGGCCCCGGCGCGTCGTCGCCCGGAGGCCATCGCGGCCACCGCCGTGTGCAGGGACGCCGTGTGCGACGGCGTGAAGGCGACCTCCTCGGTCCGCGCGCCGAGCGCGCCCGCGACGGCCTCACGCGCGCCCGCCAGGAGGGCCGCCGCGCGACGGCCCTCGGCGTGCAGACGCCGAGGGTCGGCCCAGCCGTCGTCGAGGGCCTGCTCGAACGCCTGCCGCGCGAGCGGGTGCCACGGCGCGCGACCGCCGTTGTCGAGCAGCACGCGCGGACCGGTGGTGTGCGTCACAGGGTCTCCGACGTCGGGGAAGTGCGCGGGTGGGACCCCAGCACGCTACCGCGGCCCGCCACCGGTGCCGACGGCCGATCGATCTGACAGACCGGGCGCCGGTGTGCCGAACCCGGCCCGGACCGGGGAGAACGTGGTGGGGATCTCCTCGCCGGCGACCGTGCCGCGGGGCACGTAGCGCGGATCGGCGCGCTAGGCTGCGTGTGTCGAGGACGAAGGTCCTGTGCTGGGCTCGTGGAGACGGGCGCGGTGCAGGACGTGACGTGAAAGGCCTCCCTTGCACTCGCAACCCCCTAGCCGCACGCGGCGCACCATCCTGCGGGCGACGGCTCTCGCCGTCGCCGTCGCGGCGGTGGCGTCCGGCTGCGCCACCGACTCGGTCCAGCGCGGGTTCCTGCCCGGTTACGAGGACGGGGAGGTGACCAACCAGACCGCCCGGATCACGTCGCTGTGGACCGGCTCGTGGATCGCCGCGCTCTTCGTCGGCATCGTCACGTGGGGCCTCATGCTGTGGTGCGTCGCCGCGTACCGCAAGCGCAAGGACGACCACGTGCTGCCGGTCCAGACGCGCTACCACCTGCCGCTCGAGATCATGTACACGGCCGTCCCGATCATCATGGTCCTCGTGCTCTTCGTCTACACGGACCGCGACATGACGGCGATCCAGGACCGTGACGTCGAGTCCGACATGACGATCCAGGTCATCGGCAAGCAGTGGAGCTGGGACTTCAACTACGTCGACGAGGACGTGTACGAGTCCGGCGTCCACCTCGCGGACGTGGGGGAGACCCTGACGGAGGGCGCCGAGATCGACGGCGCGCCGGGCACGGGCGAGGCCCTGCCGACCCTCTACCTCCCGGTCGGCGAGAGCATCCGCTTCGAGCTCGAGTCCCGCGACGTCATCCACTCCTTCTGGATCCCCGCGTTCCTCTACAAGCAGGACATGATCCCGCACCGGACGAACGAGTTCGTCGTCACGCCGACGCGCGAGGGCGTCTACGCCGGCAAGTGCGCCGAGCTCTGCGGCGAGCACCACTCCGGCATGCTCTTCAACGTCGAGGTCGTCGACCGCGCCGAGTTCGACGCGCAGATGGACGCGCTCCGCGAGCGGGGCCAGGAGGGCCAGATCCCTGTCGAGGGCTTCAGCCGCCTCCAGGACCCGAACCCCGTCACCGCTACCACGGAGGGTGAGAACTGATGGTCGCGCAGGCCGAAGTCATCCCCGGTCTCGCCCCTCGGCGTCAGACCCTCGGACGGACCGTCATCAAGTGGGTGACGTCGACCGACCACAAGACGATCGGGTACATGTACCTGATCACGTCGTTCCTCTTCTTCTGCATCGGTGGCCTGATGGCCCTGGTCATCCGCGCGGAGCTCTTCGAGCCCGGGATCCAGCTCGTGCAGAGCAAGGAGCAGTACAACCAGCTCTTCACGATGCACGGCACGATCATGCTGCTGCTGTTCGCGACGCCGCTCTTCGCGGGTTTCGCCAACATCATCATGCCGCTGCAGATCGGCGCGCCCGACGTCGCGTTCCCGCGGCTCAACATGTTCGCGTACTGGCTGTACCTGTTCGGCGCCCTCATCGCCTGCGGCGGCTTCTTCACGCCGCAGGGCGCCGCGTCGTTCGGCTGGTTCGCGTACGCGCCGTTGTCGAACACGACGTTCAGCCCAGGGCTGGGCGGAGACCTGTGGGTGTTCGGCCTCGCGCTCACCGGTTTCGGCACGATCCTCGGTGCGGTCAACTTCATCACGACGATCATCACGATGCGGGCGCCGGGCATGACGATGTTCCGGATGCCGATCTTCACGTGGAACACGCTCGTCACGAGCCTGCTCGTGCTCATGGCGTTCCCGCCCCTCGCCGCGGCACTCTTCGCGCTCGGCGCGGACCGGCGGCTCGGTGCGCAGATCTTCAACCCCGAGAACGGGGGAGCGATCCTCTGGCAGCACCTGTTCTGGTTCTTCGGGCACCCCGAGGTCTACATCATCGCGCTGCCGTTCTTCGGCATCGTGACCGAGATCCTGCCGGTGTTCAGCCGCAAGCCGATCTTCGGCTACAAGGGCCTCGTGTACGCGACGATCGCCATCGCGGCGCTCTCGGTGACCGTGTGGGCCCACCACATGTACGTCACCGGCGCGGTGCTCCTGCCGTTCTTCGCCTTCATGACGATGCTGATCGCGGTCCCGACGGGCGTGAAGTTCTTCAACTGGATCGGCACGATGTGGCGCGGCAAGATCACGTTCGAGACGCCGATGCTGTGGTCGATCGGGTTCCTCGTGACGTTCCTCTTCGGCGGCCTGACCGGCATCATCCTGTCCAGCCCGGCGCTCGACTTCCACCTCTCGGACTCCTACTTCGTCGTGGCGCACTTCCACTACGTGGTGTTCGGGACGGTCGTGTTCGCGATGTTCGCCGGCTTCTACTTCTGGTGGCCGAAGTTCACGGGTCGCATGCTCGACGAGCGCCTCGGCAAGCTGCACTTCTGGCTGCTGTTCGTCGGGTTCCACACGACGTTCCTCATCCAGCACTGGCTCGGCGTCGAGGGCATGCCCCGCCGCTACGCCGACTACGCGGCCTCGGACGGGTTCACCTGGGAGAACCAGGTCTCGACCATCGGTGCGTTCGTCCTCGCGGCGTCGACGCTGCCGTTCCTGTGGAACGTCTACACGACGTGGCGCAACGCGCCCAAGGTCACCGTGGACGACCCGTGGGGCTACGGCCGCTCGCTCGAGTGGGCGACGTCCTGCCCGCCGCCGCGGCACAACTTCGCCGCGCTGCCGCGCATCCGCTCCGAGTCGCCGGCGTTCGACCTCCACCACCCCGAGGTCGCGGCCATGGACCACGCCGAGCCGAACCCCAACGTGCTCGAGCGGGTCTACGGCGAGGCCGACCGTCGCGGTGAGAAGAGCGTCGCGCTCGACCGGCTGAGCGGCGCGTCGGAGGCCGGTGACTCCACCACGACCACGATCATCGAGGAGCCGCGCACCTCGGGCCCCGTCGACGAGAGCGAGGACGGCAAGTGAAGATCGAGTACAAGCTCTTCCTCTTCGGCACGCCGTTCTTCGTGCTCGCCGGAGTCGTGTACGGGTTCATGAGCAGCTGGGAGCCTGTCGGCTCCGTGGCGCTCCTGCTCACCGCCGGGCTCGTCGCGATGATCGGCGCCTACCTGGCGCTGACGGCGCGTCGCATCGACTCCCGCCCCGAGGACGACCCGGACGGTCTCATCGAGCAGGGCGCCGGCGACCAGGGCGTGTACGCCCCCTGGAGCTGGTGGCCGCTCGCGATCGGCGCGACAGGCGCGATCACCTTCCTCGGTCTCGCCGTCGGCTGGTGGCTCGTCTACGTCGGCATCGCGCTCGGTGCCATCGCGCTCGTCGGCTGGGTGTTCGAGTTCTCCCGCGGCCAGCACGCGCACTGACCGGGACCGTGTCGCCTGTACGGCGCTCCTGAGCAGACGCACAGGGCCCGAACCTCCTCCTGGAGGTCCGGGCCCTTCGTCGTGCCGTCTGCGAGCGGGACCGTGCGCGCAGCTGCGGGCGAGTGGCCCGAGGCGTCGGCGTGCGGGGTGTCAGGCGGGGACGATGAGCCCGGCCGTCTGGGTCTTCGCGCGCTGGAGGCGGGCCTCGGCGTCGGCCCAGTTGACGAGGTTCCACCAGGCGGTGACGTAGTCGGCGCG
>NZ_LWGL01000185.1 GCF_001722485.1 Cellulosimicrobium cellulans
CCGCATCGTCGCGGGCGCCCCCGCAGAGCCCCGCGCCGGCGTCGCGCTGCCCCGGGACGCGCGCCTCGTGCACCTGCTGCACGCCCCGCGCGCGCCGGACGGCACCCCCGGCGGCACGACTCTCGCGCGCTGGTCACTGCCGATAGGCTGACCGGCGTGACCGACACCATCCTCGTCCTCACCGAGGACACCCTGAACCCGGCCGACGTCCAGCACATCCTGTCGCTCCACGAGGGTGAGACCCTCGCCTACCGCGTCCTGGTGCCCGCGGACACGGAGCGCAACGTCCTGACGGGGATCATCGACCACCTGAGCGTCGGCGAGCTCAAGGCGGCGTGGGACGAGGTGGTCGGGCGCGAGCCGACGCGCGCGCAGGCCACGGCGACGGCCGCCGAGCAGCTCGAGCGCAGCGTCGCGGAGCTGCGCGCGGCGGGCCGGGACGCCGACGGGTCCGTCACGGACGACGACCCGCTGCCCGCGCTGCGCAAGGCCGTGGCGGCGGGCGACGTCCGGGAGGTCGTCGTCGTGACGTACCCGCACGCCGTCGAGGACACCTTCCACACCGACTGGGCCTCGCGCGCCCGCGACGAGCTGCACGTGCCGGTGCTCCACCTGTACTCGGGGACCAGCGAGCTCGGCTGAGCCCGCCGCCCCGCGCGGCGGGTCAGTCCCGCACGCGGTGCCCCGCGCGGCGGATCGTCGCGCGCGCGAGCTGGTCCATCGAGTCGAGGTACAGCGGGTCGGCGAGCAGGCCGTGGTCGACGGCGACCACGGAGAGCTCGGTGCACCCGAGGATCACGACCGACGCACCCCGCTCGACGAGGCGCGCGGTGACGCCTCGCAGCGCCTCGAGGTCGACCGGGCGCCCCGCCTTCACCTGCTCGTAGATGATCCGCGAGACGACCGCCTGGTCGGCGTCGTCGGGCACGAGGGTCTCGACCCCGTGCGCCGCGAAGGCGTCCTGGTAGACGCCCGAGGCGGCGGTCCCGGCGGTCGCGAGCAGGCCGACGGTCGTCAGCCCGGCGACGCGCTCGCCCGCGGCGGCGACCGTCGTGTCGATGATCGACACGAACGGCACGCGCACCGCGTCGAGCACCTGCTGCGTGAAGTAGTGCGCCGTGTTGCACGGCATGACGAGGAACGAGACGCCGAACGCCTCGAGGCGCCGTGCGTCGCGCGCGAGCACCGGACCCGGGTCCTCGTCGGACCGGCCGAGCACGAACGCCGTGCGGTCCGGGATCGTGGCGTGGTTGAGCACCACCATGTCGAGGTGGTCCTGGTCGCGCTCGGCGTCCGTGAGGGACACCACGAGCTGCAGGAAGTACGCCGTCGCGAGCGGGCCCACGCCGCCGATCACCCCGACCGGGGCCCGCTCGCCGACGTCCTCCTGCGTGCCGGCGCCCGCAGCGGGCTCAGCCACGCGCGTCGCCCTGCGGCGCTCCGCGGTACGCGGCCGCCCGGAACGCGGAGACGGGGTAGAACTGCGCGAACTTGCGCACCTGGCGCAGCTCCGACAGCCGTACCCACAGGTCGCGCCGCCAGGCCCGGTCGCCGCGGTACTTCAGCGGGTGCCCGACGCGCCTGACCTTGCGCAGCCGCGCCGACACGGCCGGGTCGCCCGCCGCGCGCACGTAGCGGCGCAGCAGGAACCCGGGGACGATGCGGTACAGCACCGGGACGCGCCGCGGGTCGGGCACGCGCCCGCCCTGCAGGTGCTCCCCGACCCAGTACATGGCCGGGTTGATGCCGCTCGCCGTGAGGTAGAAGTTCGAGCGCCCGGTGCGCGGGTTGAGCTCGAAGAAGTACCCGCGGCCGTCGCGCGGGTCCACCTTGATGTCGAAGTTGGCGAACCCGGTCCAGCCCAGGTGCTCGACGAGCCGGCGCGCGTCGGCCTCGATCTGCGGCAGCGGTCCCGTGAGGATCGCGGCCGGGTTCCCGAGCGTCCCCGGCGTGTGCTCCTCGATCAGCACGTGCCCGCCGTGCGCCATGCGCACCTGGCCGCGCGAGTCCGAGAACGTCGTCATGATGCGCATCTGGGAGTCGTTGCCGGGCACGAACTCCTGGACGATGAACGGCTTGCGGTAGCCCGCGTCCCCCGCCGCGCGCAGCAGCCACTCGAGCTGGGCGCGGTCGGCGAGCTCGTGCACCTTGCGCTTGCCCGCGAACTGCGTGTGGTGCCACGCGACGTTGTCGCCCGGCTTCGCGATGATCGGGAAGCGCAGGTCGAGGTCGCCGACCGGGTCGCCGCCGCGGCGCACCACCGTGCGCGGGTGCGGCACGCCGAGCTCCAGGCACAGCTCGGAGAACCGCTGCTTGTCCATCACGCGGTCGAGCAGGTCCGTCGTCGTGTACGGCACGACCGCGACGTCCTCGATCTTCGCGCGGTGCTCGGCGAGCGCGCGGACGTACCAGTCGGTGCACGTCACGACCATGACCGGCGCCTTCGCGCGCGCGGCGATGTCGCGGATCGTGGCGACCATGACGTCCGGGTCGTCGAGACGCGGCTCGACGACGTTGGTGAGGATGGTCGAGTACCGCACGTTGCGCGTCGAGACGATGGTCACGACGGTGCTGCGGACCCCGTACGCCTCGTGGAACGCGCGCGCGAGGCTGTACGCGCCGGCGTCGCCACCCAGGATGACCGGGTGGACGACCGCCGGGCGCACGACGCGTCCGCTCACGCGTCGCCTTCGCGCGTCTCGCTCCGGTCGCGCGACCACTCGGTGTGGAACACGCCGGGCTTGTCGACGCGGCGGTAGGTGTGCGCACCGAAGAAGTCGCGCTGCGCCTGGATGAGCGCGGCGGGCAGGCGCTCGGCCCGCACGCCGTCGTAGTACGCGAGCGAGGACGCGAACGCGGGCGTCGGGACGCCGTTGAGCGCGGCCTGCGCGACGACGCGGCGCCACGCGGAGAGGCCGTTGCCGACCGCGCCGGTGAAGTACTCGTCGGCGAGGAGCAGCGGCAGCTGGACGTTGCGCTCGTACGCCTCGGTGATCCGGTTGAGGAAGCGCGCGCGGATGATGCAGCCGCCGCGCCAGATGCGCGCCATCGCGCCGCGGTCGATGTCCCAGCCGTACTCGGCGGAGGCGGCCGCGATCTGGTCGAAGCCCTGCGAGTACGCGACGACCTTCGACGCGTACAGCGCGAGCCGCACGTCCTCGACGAACGCGTCGCGGTCGGTGATCTCCCACGCCTGCGCGTCCGCCGGCAGCGCCGCGCGCCCTGCCTCGCGCTGCGGGACCGAGCCCGACAGGGCGCGCGCGAACGTCGCCTCCGCGATGCCGGTGATCGGCACGCCGAGGTCGAGACCGTTCTGCACGGTCCAGCGGCCGGTGCCCTTCTGCTCCGCCCGGTCGAGCACGACGTCGACGAACGCCTGGCCGGTCTCGGCGTCGACGTGCTGCAGGACGTCGGCGGTGATCTCGATGAGGAACGACTCGAGGTCGCCCGTGTTCCACTCCTCGAAGATCTTGCCGATCTCCGCGGCCGACGCGCCGAGGCCCTGCTTGAGCAGGTCGTACGCCTCGGCGATGAGCTGCATGTCGGCGTACTCGATGCCGTTGTGCACCATCTTGACGAAGTGGCCGGCGCCCTCGGGGCCGACGTACGTGCAGCACGGGACGCCGTCGACCTTGGCCGAGATGTCCTCGAGGATCGGGCCGAGGCTCTCGTAGGACTCTCGCGTGCCGCCCGGCATGATCGACGGGCCGTTGAGCGCGCCCTCCTCGCCGCCGGACACGCCGGTGCCGACGAAGTGCAGGCCCTTGGCACGCAGCGCGTTCTCGCGACGGATCGTGTCCGGGAAGTGGGCGTTGCCGGCGTCGACGACGATGTCGCCCTCCTCCAGGAGGGGCACGAGCTCGTCGATGACCGCGTCCGTCGCCGGGCCGGCCTTGACCATGATCACGACCTTGCGGGGGCGCTCGAGGGAGGCGACGAAGTCCTCCATCGACTCCGACGGCACGAAGTCGCCCTCGTGCCCCGCCTCGGCGACGAGCGACTCGGTCTTGGCGTAGGAGCGGTTGTGCACCGCGACCGTGTAGCCGTGACGGGCGAAGTTGCGGGCCAGGTTGCGACCCATGACCGCGAGTCCGGTCACGCCGATCTGTGCACGTGCTGCCATCTGCTTCGCTGCTCCTCGGTGATCGGTACCGGCTCGCCGACGCGCTGCGCGCCGACGGCTCGGCACGTGCGGACGCCGCCGGGCGCAGGCAGCCGCGCGGGGTGCCTCGGTACGGGGCGGATACGCGGGACAGCCTAGTCCCCCGGCCGCCTCGGGCCCCGACGGGGCCAGCATGCGGGCGGCCCGCGCGGGACCGGCCGTGCGACCCACGAGGCGGGCGACGTACGACCGGTCACGATTCGATTGCACACCCGCGCGTCACGCCCTCGCGCGCGCCGACCGGATCGTAGTGTGCTGCGGTGATCACCGCTCACGGGATCGACGCCCCCGCGGAGCTCCGCGCGGCGCTCGACACGCTCGGCGCCCGGCGCGTGCGCCCCGAGGTGGCCCTCCACGAGGTGCCCGCCCCGCGCCGCGTCGCGCCGTTCTCCGCCGCACTGACCGGCCACGTCGCCGGTCTCGGCGACGACGAGCCCGAGCTCGCGTCGGGACGGTTCGTCGTGCTGTACGACCCCGAGGGCCAGGAGACGTGGCGGGGCCGCTTCCGCGTGGTCACGCTCGTCCGCGCGACGCTCGAGCCCGAGATGGCGACCGACGCGATCTTCGCCGAGGTCGCCTGGACCTGGCTCACGGACGCGCTGCAGGAGACCGGCGCGGACGCGCACACCGAGAGCGGCACCGTCTCGCGCGTGCTGTCGCAGAGCTTCGGCGCTCTCGCGGACCGCCCGGACGACCTCGAGCTCGAGCTGCGCGCGTCGTGGACGCCCGCGGCCTCGGACCTCGGCCCGCACCTCGCGGCGTGGGCGGAGCTGATGTGCACGGCCGCGGGCCTGCCGCCCCTGACGGACGGCGTGACGCCCCTCGCGGCGCCACGCAATACCGTGGTCCCATGAGCTCGGCCGCACCACCCCTCCCGCCGCCTGCCGACCGGCCCGCCGAGACGCCCGAGGACGCCGCGCCCGCGCCCGTCGTCCCGCTCACGGAGCCGGCGGACGGGCTCTCCCCCGTCGTGGACACGCCGGCGGCGTTCGACCGCGTCATCGAGGCGTTCGCCGCGGCGACCGGTCCCGTCGCCGCCGACGCCGAGCGCGCGTCCGGGTACCGCTACGGCCAGCGCACCTACCTCGTGCAGGTGCGCCGCGAGGGCGCCGGCACCGCGCTGATCGACCCCGTCGCACTGCCCGACCTGTCCCCGCTGCGCGCCGCAATCGGGGACGCCGAGTGGGTGCTGCACGCCGCGTCCCAGGACCTGCCCGGTCTCGCGGAGCACGGCGTCGTGCCCGCGCGCGTGTTCGACACGGAGCTCGCCGCGCGCCTGCTCGGCATGGAGCGCGTCGGCCTCGCGGCCGTGGTCGCGGACGTGCTCGGGCTCGGCCTCGCGAAGGAGCACTCCGCGGTCGACTGGTCCACGCGCCCTCTGCCCGCCGAGTGGCTGCGGTACGCCGCGCTCGACGTCGAGGTGCTCCTGCCGCTGCGCGAGGGGCTCGCGGCGCGGCTCGAGGAGGCGGGCAAGGCGGCCTGGGCCGCCGAGGAGTTCGAGGCGGTGCGCACGGCGCCGCCGCCCGCCCCGCGCGTCGACCCGTGGCGGCGCACGTCGGGCTCGCACACCCTGCGCGACGCGCGGCGGCTCGCCGTCGTGCGCAGCCTCTGGGAGGCGCGCGACGCCAACGCGCGCCGCC
>NZ_LWGL01000186.1 GCF_001722485.1 Cellulosimicrobium cellulans
CGGGCCGGAGCTCTCGAGGATCTCGAGCGTCGTCGCGGTCATCGCGGCGCGGGCCGCGGAGCCGCGCGCCTCGACCTGCCGCGCGGAGCGCGCCGAGAGCCAGGGCGCGAGGACGCCCGCGAGGACGAGGCACAGCGCGAGCGCGGCCCCGGCCGCCGGGAGGAACGCGGCGACGAGGGCCACGGAGCCGACGGAGACGGCGAGCGCGACGCCCGCCGGGACCAGCGCGCGCACGACGACGTCCCCGACGTCGTCGACGTCCGCCCCGACGCGCGCGAGCAGGTCGCCCCGGCGCAGGCCCGTGAGGCGTCCGGCGGACCCGCCGGCGAGCACGGTGTACAGGTTGGCGCGCAGGGCCGCCATGCCGCGCAGGGCGACGTCGTGCGACGCGAGCCGCTCGAGGTAGCGGAACACGCCGCGGGAGATGCCGAAGGCGCGCACGCCCACGACGGCGACGGACAGCGTGAGCACGGGAGGCATCTGCGAGGCCCGGGCGATGAGCCACGCGGCGACGGCCGCGAGCGCGACCGAGCTGCCGAGAGCGAGCGTCCCGAGCGTCACGGCGACGAGGACGCGGCGCCACCGCACGTCGAGGAGGCGCACGGCCCGCCACAGCGGGTCGGCGGCGAGGCGCTCCCGGGGCGGGCGCGGCAGCGTGCGCGGGAGTGCGCGGGAGTACCCGGTCATGCCGCCACCTCCGCCGGCTCGGCCGCGCGCGGGGCGGCGACGACCTCCACGACCTCGTCGGCCGCGCGCACGAGCGAGGCGCGGTGGGCGACGACGAGCACGGTGCGGCCCTGGTCGCGCCACGCGCGCACGGCGTCGAGCACGACCTGCTCGCCGCGGGCGTCGAGGTGCGCGGTCGGCTCGTCGAGCACGACGAGGGGTGTCTGCGCGGGGTCGCCGAGCAGCGCCGAGGCGAGCGCCGCGCGCTGGCGCTGGCCCACGCTCAGTCCCGTCCCCCCGCGGCCGACCGGGGTGTCCCAGCCCTGCGGGAGGCCCGCCACGACGTCGTCGAGACCGGCGGTCCGGGCGGCGCGGGCGAGCGTCTCGTCGTCGACGTCGCGGCCGTCGGCCACCGCCTCGCGCAGAGTGCCGGGGGGCAGGCTCGGGCGCTGGGGGAGCCAGGCGACCTGGGGCCAGTACGTCGCGGGGTCGACCTCGTGGAGCGGCACGCGCTCCCCGTCCGGCGACGTCCACGTGACCGTGCCGTGGTCCGGGCGCACGAGCCCGAGCAGGACGAGCGCGGTCGTCGTCTTGCCGGCGCCGCTCGCGCCCGTGAGCGCGACCACGCGGCCGCCCTGCCCGACGGGCACGACGAGGTCGAGGCCCGCGGGGGCGAGGACGTCGCGGTCGCCCGCGCGCACGCCGACGCCCGCGAGCGTCAGGGTGGAGCCGGCGAGGCGCGGCGCGGGGCGGCGCCCCGGCTCGGGGGCGGGCTCGTCGAGCACGGCGAACGCCTGCTGGGCCGCGGCGATCCCGTCGGTCGAGGCGTGGAAGTGCGTGCCGACCTGGCGCAGCGGCAGGTACACCTCGGGCGCGAGGACGAGCACCGCGATGGCGGGCTCGAGGTCCATCCCGCCGTGCACGAGCCGCAGCCCGACCCCGACCGCGACGACCGCGACGGACAGCGTGGTGAGCAGCTCGAGCACCATGCCGGAGAGGAAGGCGATGCGCAGCGTGCCCATCGTGGCGCGCCGGTTGGCGTCGCCGAGCGCGCGCACGCGGCGCTCCGGGCCGCGCGCACGCCCGAGCGCGAGGAGCGTGGGCAGGCCCGCGAGCAGGTCGAGCACCTGCGCGCCGAGGCGCTGCATGACGACGAGCCGCCGCTCGGACGTCCCCGCGGTGAGCTGCCCGACGAGCACCATGAACAGCGGGACGAGCGGGATGGTCACGGCGATCACGATCGCGGACACCCAGTCGAGGCCGAGGACCACGGCGAGCGCAGCGGGCGTGACCGTCGCGGCGAGCAGGAGCTGGGGGAGGTACCGCACGAGGTAGGGCTCGAGCGCGTCCAGCCCTCGCGTCGCGAGCGTCGCGACCTCCGGGCCGCGCCCGCTCGCGAGCCACCGCGGACCGAGCGCCGCCGCGTGGGCCACGACCTGCTCGCGCAGCTCGGCGACCGTGCGCGAGGCCGCCCGGAGCGCGAACCGCTCCTGCGCCCACGACACCGCGGTGCGGGCGGCGACCACCGCGGCGAGCAGGACGACCGGACGCGCGACGTCGGCCAGGTCGGCCGTGCCCTGCACCGCAGGAGCCAGCACCGCCGCGAGCAGGACCGCCTGGGCGACGACGAGCGCCGCCGTGAGGAAGCCGAGCGCCGCGGTGAGCACGACGTACCCGCGCGCGGCGCGCGCCTGGCGCAGGAGACGGGGGTCGAGCGGCTTCACGCGCGGGGTGCCTTCTCCGGCGTCCCGCCCGAGGCCAGCTCGCGGCCCGCCGCGCCGCCCGACGAGGCCCCGCCGAACGCCGCCTCGCGGACCTTCCGTAGCGACAGGCCGGCCGGGGCGGGGATGTCGTGCGTCGACAGGCGGCGGCGGAACACCCAGTAGGTCCACGCCTGGTAGCCGATGACGAGCGGCGTGAGCACGACGGCGACCCACGTCATGACGGTGAGCGTGTAGTCGGTCGACGACGCGTTGTGGACCGTGAGGGAGTTCGCCGGGTCCGTCGCGGGCATGACGTCGGGGAACATCGAGCCGAAGATCAGCACGACGGCGGCGACGATGGTCACCGCGGACCACGTGAACGCCCGGCCCTCGCGGCCGCGCCGGTTGGCGACGAGCGTCGCGACGAGACCGCCCGCCGCGGCGAGTACCGCGAGCCAGGTCCACGCGACGGAGTACGCGAGCTGCGCCCACACGGCCCAGCCGCCGGCGAGGACGAGGGCGACGAGGCCGAAGCCGGCCGCGAAGCGGCGGGCGCGGTGGCGGATCTCGCCGTCGGTCTTCAGCGCGACGAAGACGGAGCCGTGGAGCAGGAAGAGGCTGAGCGTGACCAGGCCGCCGAGCAGCGCGAACGGCGACAGGAGCGAGAAGAAGCCGCCGACGAACTGGTGGTCGGCGTCGAGCTGCACGCCGCGCACCAGGTTGGCGAACGCGACGCCCCACAGCACCGCGGGGACCCACGACCCGGCCTGGATGGCGAGGTCGCAGCGCCGCGCCCACCGCGCGTCGGAGATCTTCCCGCGGTACTCGAAGGCCACGCCGCGCACGATGAGCGCCACGAGGATGAGCAGCAGCGGGAGGTAGAAGCCCGAGAACAGGGTTGCGTACCACTCGGGGAAGGCGGCGAAGGTCGCGCCGCCGGCGGTGAGGAGCCACACCTCGTTCCCGTCCCAGACGGGGCCGATGGTGTTGATGAGGACGCGACGCTCCTTCTCCCGGTGCTCCTTGTCGCCCCGGGGGAGGAGGGACACGAGCATGCCCACCCCGAAGTCGAAGCCCTCGAGCACGAGATAGCCCGTCCACAGGACGGCGATGAGCAGGAACCAGACGACGGCGAGATCCACGGCGGGTGCTCCTTGCGTGTCAGCGAGTCGGGTGTCGTGGTCGCGTCAGTACGCGAAGGACAGGGGCCGGTCGACGGAGTCGGGCGAGCCGTCGCCGTCGTCGTCGTGACGCTGCGCCTCCGGCGACTCGTCACGGACGGACAGGGGCACGCCCTCGACGGCGTAGCGCTTCATGAGGAGGAACCAGACGCCGGCGAGCACCCCGTAGACGAGGGTGAACACGATCATCGACGTGAGGACCATGCCCGGGCTGACGGCCGTCGAGACGCCGCGCTCGGTGAGGAGGCGGATCTGGTCGATGCCGGTGGGGTTGGGCGCGACGACCCAGGGCTGGCGCCCGACCTCGGTGAAGATCCAGCCGAACGAGTTCGCGAGGAAGGGCATCGGGATCGCGACCAGGCCGACGCGGGCGAACCAGACGTTGTCCGTGACGCGGCCCTTGCGCGTCAGCCAGAGGGCCATGAGCGCGAGCAGGACCGACCCGGCGGCCATGCCGATCATGAGGCGGAACGACCAGTAGGTGATCGCGAGGTTCGGCGTGTACGTCACCGGGTCGCCCGACGCGGTGGTGTCGCCGAAGCGCTCGGTCATCTGCTCCTGGACGTCCTCGACGCCGGGCAGGTAGCTCTCGGGGCCGGAGAGGTGGCCGCTGCCGAGGTAGGACGCGAGACCGGGGATCTCGATGAGGTGCCGGACGTTCTCGCACGAGTTCGACAGGTCGCCGATGGTGAGGATCGAGAACGCGGCGCTCTCCTCGCCCTCGCACAGCGCCTCGGCGGACGACATCTTGCCCGGCTGCTGCTCGTACATGATCTTGCCCTGGATGTCGCCGGAGAGGCCGACGCCGATCCCGCCGACGAGCATCGCGACGACGCCGAGCGTCACGGCCGGCCGGTAGACGTCGCGCGCGAGCTCGACGTTCTCGGCCTTGCGCGTGCGCACGAGCCGGACCATCCACCACGCGGCGATGCCGGTGACGAACGTGCCCGCGGTGAGCATCGTCGCGGTGATCTGGTGGGGGAACGCGGCGAGCAGCGTGCTGTTGGTGAGCACGGCCCAGATGTCGTTCATCTCCGCGCGGCCCGTCTGCGGGTTGTAGACCGCCCCGACGGGGTGCTGCATCCACGAGTTCGCCGCGAGGATGAAGAAGGCGGACAGGTTCGTCGCGAGCGCGACGGCCCAGATGCACGCGAGGTGGACCTTCTTGTTGAGGCGGTCCCACCCGAAGATCCACAGGCCCAGGAACGTCGACTCGACGAAGAAGGCGGCCAGCGCCTCCATCGCGAGCGGAGCGCCGAAGACGTCGCCGACGAAGCGGGAGTACTCGCTCCAGTTCATGCCGAACTGGAACTCCTGCACGATGCCCGTCACGACGCCGAGCGCGAAGTTGATGAGCAGCAGCTTCCCGAAGAACTTGGTCAGCCGAAGCCACCGCTCGTTGCCGGTGCGGACCCAGGCGGTCTGCATGATCGCGACGAGCGGCGAGAGCCCGATCGTGAGCGGCACGAAGATGAAGTGGTAGACGGTGGTGATGGCGAACTGCCACCGGGCGAGGTCGAGGGCATCCACGTGCGCTCCAGGGGAGAACGGCGGGTCGGGACGGGCGCCGTCGGGACGTGGGCGGCGCGTGCGCGCCCCGCTCCGGCGACAGGTCCAATCTGCACCATCCAGACCGCCCCAGATGACGGAAAGTGCTGAAAACACGGCCCTTGTGACCATGTTCACAAGGTCCCGGGACGTTGGTCCCGCCCTCGTGGGACCGACGGCACGGCGGCCGGTGCGTGTCGGCGGGGGCGGTCGCGCCCGCTGTGCGATACTGGGCGGGCCGGGAGGGCACCGCATCGTCCCCTGGCGCACACGTGCTCGCAGCAACCGCGGACAGCGGCTCGCGGAGCGCCGCCCCGGGGCGAAGGGCCCGGACCGGCAGGCGCCCGCGCCGCCCTCGCGTGCCGCAGCCGTGACCGACGACTTCCGTCGCGGGGGAGACGCGCTGAGCGGCGCACTCCTCGAGCGACGACGACCGCTCGAGGGGCCGCACGGTGCGGGGCGGTACCTCGGGCAAGCAGGAGCACGACGCGTGACGCTCGACAGCACCTCCGACAGCACGACCGGCGACCTCTCCGGCGAGACCGCCGCGACCTCCCGGCCCGACCCCGGGGCACGCAGGACCGGGCGTCGCCGCGCGACGCGCCGCACGGCGCCCCCCGAGCACGCCGTGGAGACCTCTTCGGCCGCGTCCGGACCCGCGGTGAGCGCGCCGGCCACGACGG
>NZ_LWGL01000187.1 GCF_001722485.1 Cellulosimicrobium cellulans
CGGTGGGGCAGGTGGCCGACCGCCTCGTGCGGCTCCCGGTCGGCGAGGAGCTCGCGGCGCTCGCGCGGTGCCGCGCCGCGGCGCTCGTCGCCGCCTCGCCCTGATCCGTGACGCGAGAGCTCCGTGGCCCGACGCGGGGGCCCGGCGGCGCGCGGGCAGAATGGTCGCGCACGCCCCCCCGTGAGGAAGGACCTCCATGACCCGCCTGCACGTCCCCGTCGCCCTGCGGTGGTCGGACCTCGACGCCTACGCGCACGTCAACAACGTCGAGATGTTCCGCCTGCTCGAGGACGCCCGCATCACGGCGTTCTGGACGCACCCGGAGGCGGGCGAGGCCGCGTGGCCGACGGCCGTGCTCGAGACGGGCCCGCACGCGACGAGCCACACGCTCGTCGCGCGCCAGGAGATCGAGTACCTGCGCCCGCTGTCGTTCACGCGCACGCCCGTGCGGGTCGAGCTGTGGGTGGGACGCCTCGGCGGCGCGAGCCTCGAGGTCTGCTACGAGGTGCACGACGGCGCACCCGGCGGCTTCGCGAGGACCGGCCCGACGTCGGGCGGGGCGGCCTACGCGAAGGCCGCGACGACGGTCGTCGTCGTGGACGCCGCGACCGGCCGGCCGCGGCGGATCAGCGACGCGGAGCGCGCGGCGTGGGAGCCGTTCGTCGAGGAGCCGCTCGCGTTCCGTCGCCGGGGTTGAGCGCGCCGCGCGCCGCGTCCTGCGCCGCCTGCGCGACGTTGCGCTGCATCCCGCCGAACACGATCCCGTGGAACGGCTTGACCGACCACCAGTAGAGCTGGCCGGCGAGCCCGTGGGGGTAGAACAGGGCGCGCTGCGCGAAGTACGTGCGGTCGGGCCCGCTCGCCTCGTCGGGCGTGGGGCCCGGCGTCGAAGGGTCCGCGGCGTCCGGCAGCGCGGCCGCGGAGTCGTCGACGCGGAGCTCGAGCCACGCGAGACCGGGCACCCGCATCTCGGCGCGCAGCAGCAGGCGGCTGCCGGGCTCGATCGCCTCCACGCGCCAGAAATCGAGCTCGTCGTCGACGCGCAGGTGGTGCTCGTCCCGGCGTCCGCGCCGCAGGCCGGGCCCGCCCACGAGGCGGTCGAGCAGGCCCCGCGCGCGCCACGCGAGGGACCACGAGTACCAGCCGCCCTGCCCGCCGATCTCCTCGACGACGCGCCACAGGACGTCGCGCGGCGCCTCGACGACGGTGCGCCGCTCGTCGACGTACAGGGAGCCGCCGGCCCAGTCCGGGTCGCTCGGCAGCGGGTCGGACGGCGCACCCGGCACCGACGCCGACGACCAGCGCGTGCTCACCTCGCCGTCGTGGATGCGCTCGAGCGCGAGCCCGACCGCGCGGTCGAAGCCGATGAGGCCCTCCGGCGGGTCGGGGACGTACTGCCGGATGTCGTGCTCGCGGCACACGACCTCGTGCTGGAGCGACTCGACGAGCGGGCGCGCGATGCCGCTCGGCACGGGCGTGACGAGGCCGACCCAGTGCGACGACAGCTTCGGCGTGAGCACCGGGACGCTGACGATCCGCCGCCGGGGCAGGCCCGCGACCCGCGCGTAGCGCTGCATCATGTCGCGGTAGGTGAGGACGTCGGGCCCGCCGATGTCGAACGCGCGCGACACGTCGCCGGGCAGGCTCGCCGCGCCCACGAGGTAGCGCAGCACGTCGCGGACCGCGATCGGCTGGATGCGGTTGTCGACCCACCTCGGCGTCGTCATCGCCGGGAGGCGCTCGGTGAGGTAGCGCATCATCTCGAAGCTCGCGGAGCCGGAGCCGAGGATCACCGCGGCCTGCAGGACCGTCGTCGGCACGCCCGACGCGAGGAGGATGTCCCCGACCTCCTTGCGCGACGCGAGGTGCGGCGACAGGGCGCCCTCCGGCACGTCGGGGTACATCCCGCCGAGGTAGACGATCCGGCCCACGCCCGCCTCGCGCGCCGCGCGCGCGAACGTCAGCGCGGTGCGGCGGTCGCGCGCCTCGAACGTCGGGCCGGTGCCGAGCGAGTGGATCAGGTAGTACGCGACGTCGCACCCCTCGAGCGCGGAGCGGATCTCGTCGAGGTCGCTCGCGTCCGCCTCGACCGCCTCGACGCGGTCGGCCCACTCGCGCCCGGCGAGGCGCGCGGGGTTGCGGGCGAGGGCCCGCACGTCGTGCCCCGCGGCGAGCAGCTCCGGCACGAGCCGCCCGCCGACGTAGCCCGTGACCCCCGTGACGGCGGCCTTCATCCGAGCAGCTCCAGCACCTCGCGCTCGGCACGCGTCTGCGACCGCGTGCTCCCGATCGTCTCGCCCCGCTCCCACAGGTCGAACAGGCGCGGGTCGATGTACGAGGCGCGCGCGACGGCGGGCGTGTTGCCGAGCTCCTCGGCGACGTCCTTGACGATCGCGCCGACCACGCGCTTGCGCGCCCGCTCGGACCTCGGCGCCGCGCCGGCGTCGGCGAGCGCGCGGGCGGCGAGCACCGTGGCGTGCCACGTGCGGAAGTCCTTGGGCGTCGCGTCCGGGCCCAGGCGGTCCTTGATGTCCGCCTGCACGTCCGCGCTCGTCACGTCGCGCCACACCGCCGCGCCGGAGGCCGCTTTGGACTCGCGCCACGCGAGCAGCTCGACGCCGCCCCGGCGGCGCTTGAGCGTCGTGACGAGCTCCGCGACGACCGGGTCGTCGACGACGACGTCGCGCACCTGCCCCGACTTCGCCGGGTAGTGGAAGTGCACGCTCCCGTCGCGGCGCACGCGGGCGTGCTCCTTGCGGATGGTCGCGAGGCCGTAGCTCTTGTTCTGCTTCGCGTAGATCTCCCCGCCCGCGCGGAAGTACGCCAGGTCGAGCAGCCGGAAGGCGAGGGCGAGGACCTTCTCGCGGGGCATGCCGGGCAGCTCGAGGTCGCGCGCGACGCCGCGCCGGGCCGCGGGCAGCCGCCGTCCGACGTCGAGCACGTGGTCGTGCTTGCGCCGCGCGCGCCGCACCTGCCACTGCTCGTGGTACAGGTACTGGCCGCGGCCGGCGGCGTCGCGCCCGAACGCCTGGATGTGCCCGTTCGGGTAACGGCAGATCCACACGTCCTGCCAGGCGGGCGGGATCGCGAGGTGCGTGCAGCGCGCGAGCTCGTCCTCGTCGGTCAGGGGCACCCCGTCGACGTCGAGGAAGACCCACGCGTCGCCCTTGGGGCGGCGCGAGTACCCGGGAGAGGTGACGGACACGCGGCGCAGTCGCACCCGGTCAGTCTGGGGCGCCGGGGCCGACGCCGCAGCCCGGACGGCCGTGCGCGGTCACGGCCCGCCGGGGATCACATCCCCGGGAGCCGGACCATGCCCTCCTGCGCGATCGAGGCGACGAGCGTCCCGTCCTGCGCGAACACGCGCGCGGCGCCGAGACCGCGCCCGCCCTGGGCGCTCGAGGACGACTGCACGTACAGCAGCCACTCGTCGACGCGCGCGTCGCGGTGCCACCACATCGCGTGGTCGAGGCTCGCGACGGAGATGTCGGGCGTGACCCAGCTCGCGCCGGCCTGGCGCAGGATCGGCTCGAGCATCACCTGGTCGCACGCGTACGCCATGAGGGCGCGGTGCAGCAGCTGGTCGTCGCCGACGTCGCCGCGGGCGCGCATCCACACCATCTGGTGGTCGCTCGGCTCACGGTCCGGGCCGAGGTAGAGCGAGCCGCCGACGTGGCGCAGCTCGAACGCCGAGTGGTGCGACCAGAAGCGCGCGATGGGGTGGTCGATGCCGCCGAGCACGTCGAGCGCGGACGGCACCGAGTCGGGGTCCGGGGCGTCGGGCATCGGCGAGGAGTGCTCGACGCCGCCCTGCTGCTCCTGGAACGACGCGATCATCGACAGGATCGGCTTGGCGTGCTGGATCGCGTGCGTGCGGCGCGCGCTGAACGACCGGCCGTCGCGCAGGCGCTCGACCGCGAGGTCGATGGGCACGTCGAGCCCGCCGGGGCGCAGGAAGTACCCGTGCAGCGAGTGCGGGAGCCGGCCGTCCGGGACGGTCCGCCCCGCGGCGAGCAGCGCCTGGGCGAGCACCTGGCCGCCGTAGACGCGTCCCGTCGGCTGGTGCACGCTCACGCCGCGGAAGTGCTCCGGGTCCGCGGCGGAGCCGTCGCCGTCCCCGATGCGCTCGAGCTGCAGCACCTCGAGCAGGTGCCCGAGCGGGTTGGGCACCTGCGTGGCGGGGGCCGCGTCCGACGTCGGGCCGGGGGAGGGCGTGCCGCCGGCGGCGTCCGCCGGTGCGTCGGTGGTCTCGGGCGCGGGCTGCTCGGAGGTCACGGGTGCGGGGGTCCTTCGCTCAAGGGGTGGGGGCGATGACGGTGTTGAGGGCGGTGGGGGCGGTCGACCGGGGTGCGGCTCAGTCCTCGAAGGTGTTGAGGAGGGAGTGCGCGGCGCGCTCCAGATAGTCCCACAGCGTCGCCTCGTGGATCGGGGCGAGGCCGAGGGTGGCGACCGCGGCGCGCATGTGGGCGAGCCAGCGGTCGCGCGCGTCGGGGTTGACCTTGAACGGCATGTGGCGCATGCGCAGACGGGGGTGGCCGCGCTGCTCGCTGTACGTCGTCGGGCCTCCCCAGTACTGCTCGAGGAACGCCGTGAGCCGCCAGCGCGCGGCGGCGAGGTCCTCCTCGGGGTACATGGGCCGCAGCACGGGGTCGGTCGCGACGCCCTCGTAGAACGCGTCGACGAGCCGCACGAACGTCTCGTGCCCGCCGACCTCGTCGTAGAACGAGCGGCTGGGGCGGGTCGGGGCGGGGCTCGCGGCCGGGCTCGGGCTCGCGGCCGGGGGAGCACCGTTCGTCATGCCGGCGACGGGCAGCGTCGGGCGCGGGGCGGGATCGGTGGTCACGACCCCATCCTCGCACCGCGGGTCCGACGGTCCCGGCCCGTCGGACGGCGTGCGGCGAGCGTCACAGCCCGAGCGCGGCGAGCTGCGGCAGGTTCTCCCGCACGACGGCGCGCGCGTCGGCGGCGCTCTCGGCGTCGAGCGCGAGCCGCCCGACGCGGCGGCACTCGTCGAGGTCCACCTCGCGCAGGAGCGCGCCGACGTCGGCGATCGCGCGGGCCGTCATGGACAGCGACGACACCCCGAGCCCGACGAGCACCACGGCGAGCGCGGGGTGCGACGCCGCCTCCCCGCACACGCCGACGGGCCGCCCCTGCTGCGCGCCGCCCTCGCACGTCGCCGCGACGAGGCGCAGCACCGCGGGCTGCCACGGGTCCGACAGCTCGGCGAGGGAGCCGAGCAGGCGGTCGGCGGCCATCGTGTACTGCGTGAGGTCGTTCGTGCCGATCGACGCGAAGGCGGCGCGCGCGAGGATGGGCCCCGCGAGCAGCGCCGCGCTCGGCACCTCGACCATGACCCCCGCGACGCCGAGACCGTGCGCGTGGCAGCGCTCGACGAACCACTCCGTCTCGCCGACGGTCGAGACCATGGGGGCCATGACCCACACCTCGGCCTCCTCCGCGGCGGCGGCCTGCGCGATCGCGTCGAGCTGGTCCTCGAGCAGCCGGGGCCAGCGCGCGGCCGTGCGCAGCCCGCGCACGCCGAGCGCGGGGTTCTCCTCCTCCGGCGCGGTGAGGAAGTGCAGCGGCTTGTCGGCACCTGAGTCGAGGGTCCGCACGACGACCTTGCGGCCCGGGAACTCGCGCAGGACGGTGCGGTTGTTCGCCCAGCGGTGCGCGTGCAGGTGGAACGTGTGGAACGTGTTGCCGTGGCCGATGCAGATGAACTCGACGCGCTCGCCGAGGTTCGCCTCGAACATCGGGGTGTTCGGCGCCGC
>NZ_LWGL01000188.1 GCF_001722485.1 Cellulosimicrobium cellulans
CGCCGCACGCGGCGTGTCACACGCCCGCAACGCGCCGGACCGAGCGCCGAAACAGACCGCTTACCGATCCGAATCACCGCTCTCGCAGACTCGGGACACCCCCGGTGCTCGCGTCCCGCACGCAGCGCCCAGCACCCTCGAAGGAGCCTCATGACGACGAACCGCACCCTCGCCACGGGCGCGACGCTCGCCCTCGTCGCGGCGACGGCGCTCACCGCGTGCTCCGACGCCACGGCGTCGGGCGGCGACCACCCCGAGCCGGTCGCCTCGATCGACGTCGGCGTCGCGCCCGACTTCTTCTACACCCACCTGTACCTCGCGGTCGAGCAGGGCTTCTTCGCCGAGCAGGGGATCGACGCGACGCTCACGGAGTACCCGTCGGGCGCGGAGGCCACGGAGGCCATCACCGCGGGCCAGAACGACCTGACGAGCTCGACGGCCACCACGCTCGCGTCGCTCGCGGGCAGCGGCTCGCCGGCGAGGTCCATCGGCGGCAACCTCGTGGGGAACGGGTGGTTCGCCGTCGTGGGCAACGAGAGCCTCGGCGACGTCTCCTCGGTCGAGGACCTCGAGGGCGCGTCGGTCGCCGCGCAGCACACGACCGTGCTCGACATGCACGTGCGCACCTTCCTCGACTCCCACGGCGAGTCGGTCGACCTGATCGACTACCAGGACGTGAAGATGGCGCAGCTCATCACCGGCCTGACGCGCGGCGACTACCAGGCCGCCTCCATGTGGGAGCCGAACGTCACGAAGGCCCTGGAGAGCGTGCCGGGCGCCTCCGTCGTGCTCGACAGCGACGAGGCGCTCGACGTCGCGGGCTACCTCGTCGCGAGCGCGGACGTCTACGAGGACCAGGACGTCGCCGACCGCGTGCTCACCGCGATCGCCGAGACGATCGAGTGGATGGACGCGCACCCCGAGGAGGTCCTCGCGACCGCGATGGAGAACAGCGGGCTCGACGACGAGGAGCTGGCCCAGACCGTCCAGGACAAGATCACCTACGAGATGTCCGGGTTCACGCCCGAGCGGGTCGCCGAGATCGAGGCCGCCGCCGCGTTCTTCACGGAGCAGGGCGTCATCGACGCGACGGCCGAGGAGACGACGGAGACCTACCTCCCCGAGGTCTACGACGCGTGGGCGTCGTCGTCGGCCGTGGCGGGCACGGGCGACGACGAGACCGAGGAGTAGGCACCGGTGCTGGGACGTCTTCCGGGCACGACCGGCGGCGGGACGGCGCTCGCGTCGCCCGCCCCGTCGCTGCTCGACCCGATCACCCTCGGCGGGCTCGAGGTCCGCAACCGCGCGTGGCTGTCGCCGATGTGCATGTACGCGTGCCCGGGCGCCGACGGCACGGTCGGCGACTTCCACCTCGCGCACTACGGCGCGATCGCGCTGGGAGGCACCGGTCTCCTCGTCACCGAGGCGACCGCGGTCCGGCCGGACGGGCGCGTCACCCCGTTCGACGCCGGACTGTGGGACGACGCCCACGTCGACCCGTGGCGCCGAGTGACCGACTTCGTCCACGGCGCGGGCGCGGCCGTCGCGGTCCAGCTCGCCCACGCGGGGCGCAAGGGCGCGAAGTACCCGGGTCTGCCCGGCGACGCCGTGCGCGGCCCGGTCCCGGCCGAGGCCGGCGGGTGGACGATGCTCGGGGCGAGCGGCCGACCGTTCGGCAGGGCGGAGGCGCCCGCGCGCGCCTCCGAGGCCGACCTCGCCCAGGTGGTGGACGACTTCGCCGCCGCGGCGGCGCGGGCCGTGCGTGCCGGCTTCGACGCGGTCGAGCTCCACGCGGCGCACGGCTACCTGCTCCACGAGCTGCTGTCCCCGCTGACGAACGACCGCGACGACCGCTGGGGAGGCGACCAGGCGGGGCGCGAGCGCCTGCTCGTGGAGACCGTCGTCGCGGTCCGCTCCGTCCTCCCGGCGGGGACGCCCCTGCTCGTGCGTTTGTCCGCCTCGGACGGCCCGGGGCTCGGGACGACGGTCGAGGAGACCGCCGAGCTCGCGGTGCGCCTCGCCGGGCTGGGCGTCGACCTCGTCGACTGCTCGTCCGGCGGGCTGCTCCCCGACGTGGAGTACCCCTCCGCCCCCGGCTACCAGGTCCCGGGCGCAGCGGCGGTGCGCGCGGCCGGCGTCCCGTCGGGCGCCGTCGGGCTCATCAACGACCCGCACCACGCCCAGGCGGTGCTCGACGCCGGGCACGCGGACGTCGTCCTGCTCGGACGGGAGCTGCTGCGCGACCCGCACTGGGTGCGCCGCGCCGCCGTCGCGCTGGGCCGTGACGACGCGATCGACCCGCCGCCCCGCTACCACCGCGCGTGGCGCGGACCGCAGGACCGCCCCTGGGGCACCGGGGGCACGACGACGAGGAGCGACGCATGAGCGCCGGCACGACCGCCCCGACCACCGCCTGCACCACGGCTCTCGAGGTCGACCCGTCGGCGCTCGACGCGAGCGCCGCCGCGCGGGCCGTGCGCGACGGCGTGCTCACGGTGCGCGACGTGGCGGAGGCTGTGCTGCGCCGCGTCGCGCAGCGGGACGAGGCGGTCCGCGCCTGGGCCCACCTCGACCCCGAGCAGGTGCTCGCCGAGGCCGACCGCCTCGATGCCGCCCCGGTCAAGGGCCTGCTGCACGGGGTCACGGTCGGCGTGAAGGACGTCATCGCGACCGCCGGCATGCCGACCCGGCACAACACCGCCCGCTACCAGGACTCCGTGCCCGGGGTCGACGCCGCGTGCGTCGACACGCTGCGCGCGGCGGGCGCGCTGGTCGTCGGCAAGACCACGACGACCGAGTTCGCGGCGACCAGCGTCGGCGGGCCGACGCGCAACCCGCACGACCCCACGCGGACCCCGGGAGGGTCGTCGAGCGGGTCGGGTGCCGCCGTCGCGGACCTCCAGTGCGCGATCGCCCTCGGCACCCAGACGGGCGGCTCGACCATCCGGCCCGGGTCGTTCAACGGCGTGTACGCGTGGAAGCCCACGTGGGGCACGATCAGCCGCGAGGGCCTCAAGGTGTACTCGGTCACGTGCGACACGCTCGGCCTGTACGCACGGTCCGCGCACGATCTCGCGCTCCTCGCCGACGTGTACCGCGTCGAGACGGACGCCACCGAGCCGCCGACGGCGTTCGCGGGACTACGCGTCGGGGTGTGCCGGACGCCGGAGTGGGGATCCGCGACGCCGGCCACCCGCGACGCGCTCGACGCCGCGGCCCGGGCCCTGCGCGACGCGGGCGCGGAGGTGGTCCCGTTCGACCTGCCCGCCGAGTACGACGACGTGTACCGCGTGCACCGGGCGGTCCTGCGCAGGGAGGGCCGTGCCGCCTTCCTCAACGAGTACGTCACGACCCCGGGGCTCGCACCGTTCTTCGGCGACCTCGTCGAGGGCCGCCCGGGCGTCGACGCGAACGGGCGACCGGCGCCCGCGCTCGGGGTGGACGACTACCGGGCGGCGTACCGCACGGCCGACGCGCTGCGGGCCCGGCTCGACGACCTGCAGCAGACGGTGGACGTCGTGCTGACCCCGAGCGCGACCGGCGAGGCACCGGTCGGCCTCGAGAACACCGGCAGCTCGGTGTTCAACTCGCCGTGGACGCTCCTGCAGGTGCCGGTCGTCAACGTCCCCGGCCTCACCGGCCCGTCCGGCCTGCCCGTCGGGGTCTCGCTCGTCGGCCGCCGGTACGACGACCGGCACGTCATCGCGTGCGCGGGGCTCCTGGGCGACCTGCTCGCCCCGGCCGCCTGACCCGAGGTCGCCGCCCGTCAGCGGACGGCGGCGGGCTCGCGGTCCGCCGCGGAGCGCTCGGCGAGGAACTCCTCCCACGTCCCGCGTCCGACGGCGCGGTCGGGCGCGAGGTTGGCCCCGGCCCGGTACGCGGCCCCCGCGCCGCCGAGCACCGGCACCTCGAGGACCGGACGGCGGCGGCCCGTCGCCCGGAGGTGGTCGCGCACCAGGTCGCGCATCGCGTACGTCCGCGGACCGCCGACGTCCGGCACGAGACCCCGCGGGCCACCGAGGGCGAGCTCGGCCAGGCGGTCCGCGACGTCGTCGGCCGCCACGGGCTGGAAGCGCACGCCGCGGAAGACCGGCACGACGGGCATGCGCGCGAGCGGCTCCGCGAGCGCGAGGACGAACTCGTGGAGCTGCGTCGCCCGCAGCGTCGTCCAGGGCAGGCCCGACTCCGCGACGACGCGCTCGGCCCCGAGCTTCGCGGCGAAGTACCCGAACATCGCCCGGTCCAGGCGGCTGACGACGGGCACCCGGTCCGCCCCGACGACCGACACGAGCACGAGGTGCGGGCGCCCGCCGGTCCGCCGCACCGCGTCGACGAGGACGCGGGCCTTCTCCTCGTCGCCGGTCGCCGAGCCGGCGCAGTGGACGATCGTGCCGACGCCGGCCACGGCCGCATCGACGCCCTCGCCGGTCGAGAGGTCGGCCGCGACGTGCTCGACGCCGGGCGGGAGGTCGGCGGGTGCGGTGCGGCTCAGCACGCGCACCGAGCGGCCGGCGTCGAGCAGGCGCGTCACCACGCGCCGTCCGATGGTCCCGGTGCCGCCTGTCACCAGCAGGGGAGCGGTCCTCGAAACAATCATGGTCCTTCTCCTTCGCGTCGTCGGGGGCGTGCCCCGGTCACACCCGCGAGATCTCGCGGGTCTACCCGGGTGACACCGCCGACGAGAGGATCGTGACCATGGACGAGCAGTGGCTGACCGACCGGTTCGAGGAGCAGCGCCCCCGCCTGCGCGGGGTGGCGTACCGGATGCTCGGCTCCACGAGCGAGGCCGACGACGCCGTGCAGGAGGCGTGGTTGCGCGTGCACCGCAGCGGCGCCGACGACGTGGAGAACCTGCACGCGTGGCTGACGACGGTCGTCGCGCGCGTGTGCCTCAACATGCTGCGGTCGCGCGACCGCCGCCGGGAGTCGCCGCTCGAGGAGGGCGACGACGCGCCCGGCCACGCCGGCGGGCCCGCCCCGCTGGTCGGGTCGCCGGGCCCGACGGACCCGGAGCAGGAGGCGCTGCTCGCCGACTCCGTCGGCCTCGCGCTGCTCGTCGTGCTCGACACCCTCGCGCCGGCCGAGCGCCTCGCGTTCGTGCTCCACGACATGTTCGACCTGCCGTTCGACGAGATCGCGCCCGTCGTGGGCCGCACCACGGAGGCCACCCGGCAGCTCGCGAGCCGGGCTCGGCGGCGCGTCCGTGGCGGCGAGCCGCCGCACGGCGACCTCGACCGCCGGCGGCGCGTCGTCGAGGCCTACCTCGCCGCGACGCGCGAGGGCGACTTCGCGGGACTCGTCGCGGTGCTCGCCCCGGAGGTCGAGCTGCGCGCCGACGCCGCGGCCCTGCCCGCAGGACGCCCCGTGGTCGTCCGGGGGGCGGACGCCGTCGCGACGAGCGCCCTCGCGTCGGCCGAGCGGGCCCGCACCACGGAGGTCGCGCTCGTCGACGGCGAGCCGGGTCTCGTCATGGCGAGCCGGGGTCGCCTCGCGGTGGCTCTGCTCTTCGAGGTCGTCGACGGGCTCGTCACCCGGATCGACGTCGTCGCGGACCCCGACCGCCTCGCCCGGCTCGACGTCGCGCTCCTCGCCTGAGGCGGTGGTCGCGCGGCTGGCGCGTCAGCCGGCCGCGCGCAGGCGCAGCGAGTTCCCGACGACGATCACCGAGCTCGCCGCCATCGCGGCGCCGGCGATCATCGGGTTGAGCAGGCCGGCCGCCGCGAGCGG
>NZ_LWGL01000189.1 GCF_001722485.1 Cellulosimicrobium cellulans
CGGCGTGCGCTCCCCCGCCGTGGCCGGCGGCGCGGGCAGGGCCGTCTCGGCGACGAGCTCCTCGAGCAGCGCGGCGAACTCGTCGCCGCCGGTCGACACCTCGAGGTCGTCCGCGCGCGAGGGCTGGAGCCGGTCGCCGTCGTCGGCGTCGTCGAGCAGGGCCGCGATGCCGGCCCGGCGCGAGGCCGGGAAGCGGACCGCGGCGGCCGTCGCGGGCGAGGGCGCGGAACCCGTCAGCTCGACGACGGCCTCGTAGTGCTGGCGCCCGAACAGACCCTTGATCCCGCCCGTGATGACGCGCTCGGCGGAGACGATCCGCACGTCGGGCCCGTGGGCCCGACGCGCCTCGGCGAGGATCGCCTGCAGGCTGTCACCCTCGAGCCGCAATCGCCTGGGCATCGTTCACCACCCCGACCGTCTCGACGAGGGCGTCGCCCGCGACGACCTCGGTGTAGGACAGCACGGGCAGGTCGGGCAGCTGCGTCGCGGTGAGGCGCCGCACGGCCGGGCGCAGCGCCGGGGCGCACACGAGGACGACGTCGTCGCCGGTGCGGCGCGCCGCGGTGACGCGCTCGGTCACCGACGTCCGGAACGCGTCGAGGCGCGCGGGGTCCACGACGATCGTCGTGCCGTGCTCGCCGCCCGGCTGCCGCCCGGCGAGCAGCGCCTGCTCGAGGCCCGGCGCGATCGTCAGGACCTTGATCGTGCCGCCCACGGTGTGGCGCGCGGGGATCGCGGGACCGAGCGCGGCGCGCGCGGACTCGACGAGGTGCTCGGGCTCGGTGGAGCGCCTGGCCGCGAGCGCGAGCGCCTCGTAGATCCGCGGGAGGTCGTTGACGGCGACCTGCTCCTCGAGCAGCCCCTGCAGGACGCGCTGGATCTCGGCCAGGGAGAGCAGGGCGGGCGTGAGCTCGTCGACCGCCGACGGGTTGGTCCGCTTCACCTCGTCGGTGAGCACGCGCACGTCCTCGCGCGAGAGCAGGCGCGCGGCGTTGGCGGTGATGAGCGCGGACAGGTGCGTGACCAGCACGGACACGCGGTCGATGACGGTCGCGCCGGCCATCTCGGCGCTGTGGCGCATCTCGACGGGCACCCACTTGCCCTCCATGCCGAACACGGGGTCGACGGTCGTCTGCCCGGGCAGGGTCGCGAGGGCGTCGCCGAGGGCGAGCACCTTGCCCGACGGCGCCTGGCCGCGACCGGCCTCCACGCCCGCGATCCGCACGGCGTAGGTCGACGCGGGCAGCTCGATCGAGTCGCGCGTGCGCACGGGTGGCACGACCACGCCGAGCTCCATCGCGATCTTGCGGCGCAGCGCGCGCACGCGGCCCAGCAGGTCGTCGTGCGCCCCGGTGACGAGGTCGACGAGGTCGGGTGCGAGGAGGATCTCGAGCGCGTGCACGCGCATCTGCTCGATGAGGTTCTCGTTGCTGTCGGGCGCGCTCGCCTCGCTCTTCTCGAGCTGCTCGGCCGCGGCGCGGGCGAGCTCGGCGCGCCGGTGGCTCGCGCGGACCTGCTGCGCGGCGACGAGGAGCCCGACGCCGAGCACGAGGAACGGCAGGCGCGGCATGCCCTCGATGAAGGCCATGGCGATCGAGGCGACGCCCGCGATCGCGATCGCCTGGCTCGACTGCACGAGCTGGTTCGACGCCTGCGAGCCGACGTCGCCCTCGTCGGAGTTGGAGCGTGTGACGATCATGCCGGTGGCGACGGCCATGAGCAGCGCCGGGACCTGCGTCACGAGGCCGTCGCCGATGGTGAGGATCGCGTACGTGTCGATCGCGTCCATGACGGGCATGGCGTGCATGACGACGCCGATGACGATGCCGCCGACGAGGTTGATGATCGTGATGACGATGCCCGCGATCGCGTCGCCCTTGACGAACTTCGAGGCGCCGTCCATCGCGCCGTAGAAGTCGGCCTCGGCCGAGATCTCGGCGCGCCGCGCCCGCGCGTCCTTCTCGCTGATGAGGCCGGCGTTGAGGTCGGCGTCGATCGCCATCTGCTTGCCGGGCATCGCGTCGAGCGTGAAGCGCGCGCCGACCTCGGCGACGCGCTCGGCGCCCTTGGTGATCACGAGGAACTGGATGACGACCAGGATGAGGAACACGACCATGCCGATGACGAAGTTGCCGTCGACGACGATGTGGCCGAACGCGCCGATGACCTCGCCCGCGTAGCCGTCCCCGAGCACGAGCCGCGTCGACGCGACGTTGAGGCCGAGCCGGAACAGCGTCGCGACGAGCAGCAGCGACGGGAACACCGAGAAGTCGAGCGGCTTCTTGACGAACATCGACGTCAGGAGGATCACGAGCGACAGCAGGATGTTGACGATGATCAGCACGTCGAGCACCGGCGCCGGGACCGGGACGACGAGCAGCAGCACGATGCCGACGACGCCGAGCGGGACGGCGATCATGCTCAGGGACTTGTTTCGCACGCGGAACGCTGGTCCTTCCGGTCCTGGGGCGGCGCCGCGGGTGCCGCCGGGACGCCCTATGCGCGGGCCCCGCGCGGCAGCAGGCTCGCGCCCGGAGGCGTCCGCAGCGGTGTCCGGGACGGTGTCCGAGGCTGCTGGGGCTCTGCGTCAGGCGGCACGCGGCTCGTCGGCCGGCTGCTCCTCGGCGGGCGGCCACTCCCCCGGCGCGATCGCCGGGCGCGCCATCCGGTGCGGCACCGACGAGGCGGCAGCGCCCCGGCGCGCGAGAGCCATGACGAACGCGAGCACGCGCGCGACCGCCATGTACAGCTCGACGGGCACCTCCTGCCCGACGTCGCACGCCTTGTGCAGGGCGCGGGCGAGCGGGACGTCGCGGACCATCGGCACGCGGCACTCCTCGGCCTTCTCGCGGATGCGGGCCGCGACGTGGTCGGCGCCCTTGGCGACGACGCGCGGCGCGGAGCGCCCGGGCTCGTAGCGCAGCGCGACGGCGACGTGGGTCGGGTTGACGACGACGACGTCGGCGTCCGCGACCGACGCGATCATGCGGTTGCGGGACATCGCGCGGGCCATGGAGCGGCGCTGGGACCTCACGAGCGGGTCGCCCTCGCTGTTCTTGTGCTCGTCCTTGAGCTCCTTCTTCGTCATGCGGGTCTTCTTGCGGTTGCGCTTCGCCACGACGAGCAGGTCGAGCACCGCGAGACCGATGCCCGCCACGACCGCCCACACGAGCAGGGACCGGACGCCGGCCCCCGCGGCCTCGAGCAGCGACGCGACCGGCAGCCCGCCCGCGGAGAGCAGGACCGGCATGAGGGACTGGACCACGACGTAGAGCACGACGCCGATGACGACCGTCTTGAGCAGCGCCTTGGCGCCGTTCCACAGCGCCTGCGGGCCGAAGGTCTGCTTGAACCCGTTGACGGGGTTGAACTGGTTGAACTCGCCCCGGAGCTTCTTGAGGTGGAGCCCGCCCTGGGACACCGAGGCGACGAGCACCGCGAGGGCCGTCGCGCCGAGCAGGGGCGCCATGGTCGGCACGAGCGAACCCAGGCCCTCCTGCGCGAGCTGGAGCGCGACGGCGGGCTCCGGGTTCTCGATGACGGTGCGCAGCGAGAACACCTGCTCGGTCGCGGCGTCCGAGGCGGCGCCCAGCACGAGGGGGACGACGGCCGCCGCCGCGGCGACGCCGACCCAGGCCGTGAGGTCCTGCGACTTGCTCAGCTGGCCCTTGGAGCGGACCTCCTTCATCTTCCGCTCGGAGGCCTGCTCGGTCCTCTCCTCGGTGGTGTCGGCCATCAGCCCACCCCTCCCATCCGTTCGAGCGCCTGCCCGGTGAGGGTCGACACGACGTGCGGCAGCGCGACGAGGACCGTGCCCACGAGGGCGAGCGTGAGGAAGATCTTCAGCGGGAAGCCCATCGCGAAGGCATTGAGCGCGGGAGCGACGCGGTTGACGAGGCCCAGGCCGACGTCGGCGAGGAAGAGCACCACGATGATGGGCCCCGCGATCTGCAGCCCCGCGAGGAACGACCCGGTGAGCGCCTCGACGAACGACTCGGCGGGGATCGCGACGAGGGACCCCACGGGGACGGCGTCGTAGGAGCGCGCGAGCCCCAGGACGACGAGCTGGTAGGCGTCGGAGGAGAACATGAGCACGACGGCCGTGAGCGCGAACAGGCGCGTGAACTGCGCGCCGTTGACGTTGGTCTGGGCGTCGAACGCCATCGCGAGGGAGAACCCGCCGAACAGGTCGAGGTACGACCCGGCGGAGGTGATCGCGGAGAACACGACCATGACGAGGGCGCCGAGCACGGCCCCGGTGAGCGCCTCCGCGACGAGGTACCCGACGAACGTGCCCGTGCCCGCGGGCACGTAGTCGGGCGACACCTGCGTCGAGACGACCAGGCCGAGCGAGACGGCGAGGATGGCACGCACCTGGCGCGGGATCGCGTTGTGCGAGAACGGCGGCGCGAGGACCATGAACGCGGCGATGCGCACCCCCGCGAGCATCGTCGCCTCGAGCCACGCCTGGTCGACGGCGAGCTCCACCGGTGTCAGCCGCCGTCCAGCAGGGTCGGGATGAGGTCGAACATGGCGTGCGTGAACGTCACGAGCTCGCCGATCATCCAGTTCCCGCACAGCAGGAGCGCGACCGCGGCGGCGACGGCCTTGGGCACGAACGAGAGCGTGATCTCCTGGATCTGGGTCACGGACTGCACGAGCGAGACGGCGAAGCCGACGACGAGCGCGGTGACGAGCACCGGCGCGGCGAGCTTCGCGGCGAGGATCATCGCCTGCGTGGCGACGTCGAGGACGGCGGTGGTGTCCACGGCTACCCCACCCCGTACGTGCCGATGAGCGACGTGGTGATGAGGCCCCACCCGTCGACGAGGACGAACAGCAGCAGCTTGAACGGCAGCGAGATCATCGTGGGCGGCAGCATCATCATGCCCATGCTCATGAGGGCCGCGGAGACGACGAGGTCGATCACGAGGAACGGCACGAAGACGACGAAGCCGATGATGAACGCGGCGCGCAGCTCGGAGATGACGAACGCGGGCACGAGGGTCGTGAAGGGGACGTCGGCGGGGTTGCCCGGGTTCGGCAGGTCCGCGGCGCGCGTCATGAGCGCCAGGTCCTCCTCGCGCGTGTGCGCGAGCATGAACTCGCGCAGCGGCACCGACCCCGCCTCGAGGGCCTGGGAGAACGTCGTCGTGCCGTCGAGGTAGGGCTGCACCGCGGCGTCGTTGATCTCGCCGACCACGGGCGCCATGACGAACAGCGAGAGGAACAGCGCCAGGCCGGCGAGCACCATGTTCGGCGGCACGGTCGCCGTGCCGAGCGCGTTCCGCGTCAGCGCGAGGACGACGAAGATCTTGGTGAACGACGTCATCATGAGCAGCAGCGTCGGCGCGAGCGACAGCAGCGTGATGCCGACGAGCGTGACGAGGGACGACGACGGCTCGCCGTTCGGGCCGTTGATCTCCACCGAGATGCTGTCGCCCGCGTCCTGGGGGTCCGCGGGCGCGACGGGTGCCGCCGGCGCGTCGGGGTCGACGGGCGCGGCGCTCGCGTCGGGCGCGAGCAGCACCGCGGCGGCGACGAGCAGGGTCACGAGCAGGACGGCGAGCAGGAGCGCGCCGTTCCGCCTCCCGGCAGCGGTCATCGCCGCCCGCCCAGCACGGCCTGCGCGGCCCGGCGCCAGGTCTCGCGCGCCCGGAACGTCTCCCACGCGCTCGCGC
>NZ_LWGL01000019.1 GCF_001722485.1 Cellulosimicrobium cellulans
CCGTCGCCGCCCCGGCGCGGTCCGTCGCCGCCCCGGCGCGGTCCGTCGCCGCCCCGGCGCCCGTCTGCTGTGCTCATGCTTGTCCTTCGTCCGTGCCCGGGTCCGCCGCTACGGCGTCCTCGGGCGAGTCGTCGTCAGCCGCCGCGCCCCGGCGGGGGCCGCCGCGCAGGTCGGCGAGCCCGTCGATGCCCTCGAGGTCGTCCATGCCCGGCAGGTGCGGCGCGAGCGCCGGCAGCTCGTCGAGCGACGTGAAGCCCATCCGCTCGAGGAAGTACCCCGTCGTGCCGAACAGGCCCGCCCCGGTGTGCGGGTCCTGGCCGACCTCGGCCACGAGACCGCGCGCGACGAGCGTGCGCACCACGCCGTCGACGTTCACGCCCCGCACCGCGGAGACCTGCCCGCGGCTGACCGGTTGACGGTACGCGATGACGGCGAGAGTCTCCAACGCGGCCTGCGTGAGGCGCGCCGTCTGCCCGCCCTGGACGAACCGGCTCACGACCTCGGCGTGCGCGGGCGCCGAGTACACGCGCCACCCGCCGCCGGCCTCGCGCAGCTCGAACCCGCGCGGACGTCCGCCGTCCTCGCCGCGGTACTCGGCCGCGAGCGCCGCGAGCGCCGTCGTCACGTCGTCCGTGGGGACCTCGAGCGCGGCCGCGAGCTCGACGACCGGGACCGGCTCGTCCGCGACCATGAGCACGGCCTCGAGCGCGGCGGGCAGACCGCCGGGCAGGTCGTGCACCTCCGTCGTCGTCGCCGGCAGGTCGCCGGGCAGCGCGTCCCGGTCCGCGTCGGGCACCGTCGTCGGCTCGCTCACGCGGGCACCTCCTCCGCGCCGGCGGGCGTGGCCGCGGCGCCGTCGTCGTCGGTCTCGGGCGACGCGTGCGGCTCGTCGCCCTCGTCGAACTCGCTGGCCGCGCCCAGCGCCGCGGCGGCGTCCTCGTCGCCCGCGTCGGCGCCACGGGCCCACCGCACCGTGAGCTCACCGAGCGGCGTGACCTGGTCGAACCCGACGAGACCCTCGCGGAACAGCTCGAGCAGCGCGAGGAACCGCGCCACGACGACCACCGTCTCGTCCGCGTCCGCGACGAGGGCGCGGAACGTCGTCGTGCCCTGCCGCCGCACGTGCGCCGCGACGAGCTCCGCCTGCTCGCGCACGCTCACCGCGGGCGCGTGCAGGTGCGCGAGGTCGACGCCGGGCGGGGCCGGCTTCGGCGCGAGCGCGCCGGCGGCCAGCGCGGCGAGCTGGTCCGGCCCCATGGTCCACACGAGCTCGGGCAGGAGCGCCGCGAGGTGCGGCTCGAGCTGCACGACGCGCGGGAAGCTCCGGCCCTGGCTCTCGAACCGCTCCGCGAGCACGCCCGCGACGTCCTTGTACGCGCGGTACTGCAGGAGCCGGACGAACAGCAGGTCGCGCGCCTCGAGCAGCGCGAGGTCCTCCTCGTCGTCGACGCTGCCGGACGGGAGCAGCCGCGCGGCCTTGAGGTCGAGCAGCGTCGCGGCCACGACGAGGAACTCGCTCGCCGTGCCGAGGTCCCAGCCCGGGTGCGGCTCCCCCGCCGCGCGTGCGGCCTCGGCGGCGCGCTCGGCCTCGCGGATGTACGCGATGAAGTCGTCGGTCACGCGGCCGAGCGCGACCTCGGTGATGTCGAGCTTGTGCTTCGTGATGAGGGACAGCAGCAGGTCGAACGGCCCGTTGAAGTTGTCGAGCCGGACCTCGAAGCCGCGGTGCTCGGGCGCCCCGGCCGCGTCAGGCGGCGTCGCCACGGGCGACCAGCTCCCGGGCGAGCTGCCGGTAGGCCTGGGCGCCGGGGTGGTTCGGCGCGTACACGGTGATCGGCTCGGCGGCCACCGACGCGTCGGGGAACTTCACGGTGCGGCCGATGACGGTCTGCAGCAGCTTGTCGCCGAACGCCTCGTGGACCCGCGCCACGACCTCGCGCGAGTGCAGCGTCCGCGAGTCGAACATCGTCGCGAGGATGCCGTCGACGTCGAGCCGCGGGTTGAGGCGGTCGCGCACCTTGTCGATCGTCTCCACGAGCAGGGCGACGCCGCGCAGCGCGAAGAACTCGCACTCGAGCGGGATGAGCACGCCGTGCGCCGCGGTGAGCGCGTTGACCGTGAGCAGGCCGAGCGAGGGCTGGCAGTCGACGAGGATGACGTCGTACTCGTCCACGACGGGCCGCAGCACGCGCGAGAGCACCGACTCGCGCGCGACCTCGCCCACGAGCTGGACCTCCGCGGCGGACAGGTCGATGTTCGCCGGCAGCACGTCGAGGTTCTCGACGTCGGTGTGCACGAGCACGTCCTGCACGTCGACGTCGCGCTCCATGAGGAGGTTGTAGACCGTGAGGTCGAGCTCGTGCGGGTTGATGCCCAGGCCCACCGAAGCGGCGCCCTGCGGGTCGAAGTCGACGAGCAGCACGCGGCGGCCGTACTCCGCGAGCGCCGCGCCCAGGTTGATGGTGGTCGTCGTCTTGCCGACGCCGCCCTTCTGGTTGCACATCGCGATGATGCGGCCGGGGCCGTGCGTGGCGAGCGGGGCCGGGACGGCGAACTCGGGCAGGGGCCGGCCCACGACGTCGGTGCGCTGGGTCGGTGCGGTGCCCGGGGCGGTTTCCGGGACGTCGACGGGCGCAGGGCTCGTCTCGTGCTGGGTCTCGGCCTGGCTGCTCACGCCCGCCACGGTATCGCAGGACCCCCCGCCGCACCCGTGTCCGGGCCCGCGTGGCGCGCCTCAGCCGAGCGCGCGCGGGTGCGCCGCGGTGTACACCTCGCGCAGCGTGTCCGGCGTCACCAGCGTGTAGATCTGCGTCGTCGTGACCGAGGCGTGCCCCAGCAGTTCCTGCACGACGCGCACGTCGGCACCGCCCGCGAGCAGATGCGTCGCGAACGAGTGGCGCAGCGTGTGCGGCGAGATCCGCTCCGGGCGGTCGATGCCCGCGCGCTCGGCCGCGGTCCGCAGCACCGCCCACGCGCTCTGCCGCGACAGGCGCGCCCCGCGCGTGTTGAGGAACACGGCCGGCGTCCCGCGCCCGCCCGCGGCCAGCGCCGGGCGTCCCCGCACGAGGTAGGCGTCGAGCGCGCGCCGGGCGTACGAGCCGACGGGCACGACCCGCTCCTTGCTGCCCTTGCCGAGCAGCCGCACCGCGCCGCCGGCCAGGTCGAGGTCGTCGACGTCGAGGCTGACCGCCTCCGAGATGCGTGCGCCCGTGGAGTACACGAGCTCCAGCAGCGCCCGGTCGCGCAGCGCCCCGGGCCCGTCGCCCGCGCTCGCGGCCTCGAGGATGCGCTCGACCTCGTCGGTCGAGATCGCCTTGGGCAGCCGCCTGCCCTGCGACGGCGGGCGCACGTCGGCGGACGGGTCGGTGTCGGCGAGCCCCTCCGCGGTGCAGAACCGGTGCCATCCCCGCACGGCCGCCACGGAGCGGGCCGTGGACGACGGCGACAGGCTCGCGCCGCCGTCGGCGCCCGTGCGCAGCGCCGTGACGTAGGCGGCGACGTCCTCGGGCGCCACGTCGCGCACGGCGTGGTTCCCGCGCTCGGCCAGGAAGGCGACGTAGCGCGCGAGGTCGCGGCGGTAGGCCGCGACGGTGTTGGCGGAGAGGCCGCGCTCGACGGCGAGGTGCGCGAGGTACTCGCGCGCGGCCCGGTCGAGGGCGTCGGGCACGCCGGTCGCCGGTCCCGCGGACCCGCTCACCGGCGCCTCCCCGACACCGTGCTCACCAGGGCAGGAAGACGTCGACCGCGACCGCGACGAACAGCAGGGTCAGGTAGGTGATGGACGCGTGGAACACCTTCATCGCGCCGATCTTGCCGCGCGACGGGTCCTTCGCGCGGCGCAGCATGGTCACGCACGACCACATGAACCAGGCGCCGAGACCGGTCGCCACCACGCCGTAGAACCACGTCATGCCGGCGAGCGGCCACAGCGCCAGGGACGAGGCGACCATCGCGACGCCGTAGAGGATCATCTCGAGCGCGACCCGGCGGTCGTCGGCGACGACCGGGAGCATCGGGACGCCGGCGGTGGCGTAGTCCCGCTTGAACTTCATGGACAGCGGCCAGTAGTGCGGCGGCGTCCAGAAGAAGATCACGAGGAACAGCGCGAGCGCGGCCCAGCTGAGCGACCCGGTGACCGCGGACCAGCCGATGAAGACCGGCATGCAGCCCGCGATGCCGCCCCACACGATGTTCTGCGGGGTGCGCCGCTTGAGGATCATCGTGTAGCCGACGACGTAGATCGCGATCGCGCCGAACGTCAGCCACGCGGAGACCGCGTTGACGAGGACGGCGAACCACACGAGCGAGACCACCCCGAGCACCGTCGCGAACACGAGCGCGGCGCGCGGCGTGACCTCGCCCGTGACGAGAGGCCGCCGCTTGGTGCGGTTCATCACCTCGTCGATATCGCGGTCGAGGTAGCAGTTGTAGGCGTTCGCCGAGCCGGCGGCGAGCGCGCCGCCGACCAGCGTCGCGAGGACGAGCCACAGGCCGGGCATGCCGCCCTGCGCGAGGATCATCGTCGGCAGCGTCGTGACGAGCAGGAGCTCGATGATGCGGGGCTTCGTCAGCGCGACGTACGCGCCGACACGGGCCTTCCAGCCGCGGTCGCCGACGCCGGCACGGTCACCCGGAGCCGTCGCCACGGTGGCCGGCCCGGGGGTCGCCGCGGTGCGCGACGGGACTCCGGTGCCGTCGATCGGGGCCTGGCTCGTGATGTGCACGCGCTTCGGTGTTCCGTTCTGAGCTGGGGGGCGAGCTGGGACGGACCGCCGGCCGTCCGCTGCTCATCGTACGTCGCCACCTGCCCGGGTACCGCCCCGACGGGCCCGCGGGCCGTGTGAGATCGGCCCGGGATCCACCACGTGGGCACCTACCGGGCGCGGGCGCACGTCGCGTATAGGCTGGACGGCGCAGGCGTGCTGCGCCGCGCGACCGCCCGAGGCCGCACGGCCCGCTCGGACGGCCGGCCCGGCCGGGAGCGTCCGACGACCTGCTTCGAGATGTCGCGAGGATCCGGGGCCGCGCGCTCCGGACGGGAATGAGGTTCGGTGAACGCGTTGTCCCCTGCTCACACGCCCCTGGACTGGACGGACCTGGACGACCGGGCCGTCAAGGCGATCAAGGCGCTCGCCGCCGACGCCGTGGAGAAGGTCGGCAACGGCCACCCCGGTACCGCGATCTCCCTGGCCCCCGCGGCCTACCTGCTCTTCCAGAAGGTCATGCGCCACGACCCGGCCGACGACCACTGGGTCGGCCGTGACCGCTTCGTGCTGTCCGCCGGGCACTCGTCGCTCACGCTGTACCTCCAGCTGTTCCTCGCGGGCTACGGCCTCGAGATGGAGGACGTCGCGGCGCTGCGCACGTGGGGCTCCAAGACCCCCGGCCACCCCGAGTACAAGCACACGCGCGGCGTCGAGATCACCACGGGCCCGCTCGGCCAGGGCCTCGCCTCGGCCGTCGGCATGGCGTTCGCCGCCCGTCGCGAGCGCGGCCTGCTCGACCCCAACGCCGCGCCCGGCGAGTCGCCGTTCGACCACAACGTCTACGTCATCGCCTCCGACGGCGACCTCCAGGAGGGCGTGACCTCCGAGGCCTCGTCGCTCGCCGGCCACCAGCAGCTCGGCAACCTCGTCGTGATCTGGGACGACAACAAGATCTCCATCGAGGACGACACCGACATCGCGTTCACCGAGGACGTCCTCGCACGCTACGAGGCCTACGGCTGGCACACGCAGCGCGTCGACTGGACGAACGGCGGCACCGGCTACGCCGAGGACGTCGACGCGCTCGCCGCGGCGCTCGAGGCCGCGCGCACGGAGACCGGCAAGCCGTCGATCATCGCGCTGCGCACGATCATCGGCTGGCCCTCCCCCACCAAGCAGAACACCGGCGGCATCCACGGCTCCGCCATGGGCGCCGACGAGGTGCGCGGCCTCAAGGTCGAGCTCGGCCTCGACCCCGAGGCGACCTTCGCGATCGACGACGACGTGCTCGCGCACACCCGCTCGGTCGGCGAGCGCCAGTCCGACCGGCGCGGCGCGTGGGACACGGCGTTCGAGGCGTGGAAGACCGCCAACCCCGCCGGCGTCGAGCTGCTCGACCGCCTCTCGCGGCGCGAGCTGCCCGCCGGGTGGGAGGACGCGCTGCCCACGTTCGAGACCGGCAAGGCCGTCGCGACGCGTGCCGCGTCCGGCAAGGTCCTCACCGCCCTCAAGGACGTGCTGCCCGAGCTCTGGGGCGGCTCGGCCGACCTCGCGGGCTCCAACAACACGACCATGGACGGCGAGCCGTCGTTCGTGCCGGTCGAGCACGCGACGAAGAAGTTCCCGGGCCACGAGTACGGGCGCACGCTGCACTTCGGCATCCGCGAGCACGCGATGGGCTCGATCCTCAACGGGATCGTGCTGCACGGCGGCACGCGCGCCTACGGCGGCACGTTCCTCACGTTCTCCGACTACATGCGCCCCGCGGTGCGCCTCGCGGCCCTCATGCAGATCCCGACGACGTTCGTGTGGACGCACGACTCGATCGGCCTCGGCGAGGACGGCCCGACGCACCAGCCCGTCGAGCACCTCGCCGCGCTGCGCGCCATCCCGGGCCTCGACGTCGTGCGCCCCGCCGACGCGAACGAGGTCGCCTGGGCGTGGCGCACCATCCTCGAGACGACCGAGCGCCCGGCCGGCCTGATCCTCACGCGCCAGAACGTGCCCACGTTCCCGCGCGGCGAGGACGGCTTCGCCGACGCGTCGGGCACCGCGCGCGGCGGCTACGTGCTCGTCGACGCCGAGGGCACGCCGGACGTGATCCTCATCGGCACGGGCTCGGAGGTCCAGCTCGCCGTCGAGGCGCGCGAGCTGCTCGCCGCCGACGGCATCCAGGCCCGCGTCGTGTCGCTGCCGAGCCGCGAGTGGTACGACCTGCAGGACGACGCCTACCGCGAGTCGGTCCTGCCCGCCTCCGTGCGCGCGCGCGTGTCGGTCGAGGCCGGTGTGGCGCAGGGCTGGCGCGAGCTCGTCGGCGACGCCGGGCGCACCGTGAGCCTCGAGCACTACGGCGCGTCCGCCGACTACAAGGTGCTCTACCGCGAGTTCGGCATCACGGCCGAGGCCGTCGCGTCGGCCGCGCGCGAGTCCATCGCCGCGGCACGCCGCGACGACGCCCCCGGCGGTCCGGCCAAGCCCACCGAGGGCGGCACTGGCGACGTCGACTGACCGATCGTAGATTCCGGGGTGGGGCCCGGTCCGGCGCCCCACCCCGGACCGCCGCGCGGCGGACCACGAGCCCGTGCGCGGCACGCCGGGACAGGAGCGTCCCGGTACCTCGAGGCACCACGAGAGGACTCCTGATGACGCAGACCACCGTCCCCGGCCCCATCGAGCAGCTCCGCCAGGCGGGCGTGTCCATCTGGCTCGACGACCTGTCGCGCGAGCGGCTCCGCACGGGCAACCTCGCCTCCCTCGTCGCCGAGCGCGGCGTCGTCGGCGTCACGACCAACCCCACGATCTTCGCCTCCGCGCTCGCCAAGGGCGACGCGTACGACGTCCAGCTCGCCGAGCTCGCGCGCGACGGGGTCGACGTCGAGGCCGCCGTCGAGCGGATCACCACCGACGACGTGCGCACCGCCGCCGACCTGCTGCGGCCCGTCTACGACGCGACGGACGGCGTGGACGGCCGCGTGTCGATCGAGGTCGACCCGCGCCTGGCGGACGAGGACGCCTCGGCGACCGTCGAGGTCGCCGAGCGCCTGTGGCGCACGATCGACCGGCCCAACGTCTTCATCAAGATCCCCGCCACGCTGCCCGGGCTCGAGGCCATCACGCAGACCCTGGCGAAGGGCATCAGCGTCAACGTGACGCTCATCTTCTCCCTCGAGCGCTACCGCGCGGTGATGGACGCGTTCGCGACCGGGCTGGAGCAGGCCCGGGCCGCGGGTCACGACCTCGCCCCGATCGGCTCGGTCGCCTCGTTCTTCGTCTCGCGCGTCGACACCGCGGTGGACGCCGCGCTGGAGAAGGTGGGCACCCCGGAGGCGCTCGACGTGCGCGGGCGGGCGGCGATCGCCAACGCTCGGCTCGCGTTCGAGGCGTACCAGGAGTTCGTGCTCACCGACCGCTGGCGCACCCTCGCCGCGGCCGGCGCGCGGCCGCAGCGTCCGCTGTGGGCGTCGACCGGCGTCAAGAACCCCGAGTACCCCGACACGATGTACGTCACCGAGCTCGTCACCGACGGCGTCGTCAACACCATGCCGGAAGGCACCCTCCAGGCGTTCGCCGACCACGGCGCCGTCTCCGGCGACACGGTCGTCGGCGGCATCGACGCGGCGCGGCGCACCATCGAGACCGTGGAGTCTTTCGGCATCTCGATGACCGAGGTGACGCACGGCCTCGAGCGCGAGGGCGTGCGCAAGTTCGAGGACAGCTGGGCCGAGCTCCTGGACACGACCGCGGCGGGCCTGCGCGACGCCGCGGGGCGCGGCTGACGCCCGTCCCGCCACGCGGGCGCCCCCGCACGGGCGTGCCGCGGTCCTCCTAGGATCGCGGCACGCCCCAGACCTCTCCCCACCACGTCGAACGGAACGGTGCCATCAGGTGAAGCCGGCCAACATCTCGGCAGAGCACAACCCTCTGCGCGACCCCTCAGACCTGCGGCTGCCCCGGATCGCCGGGCCCTGCGGCCTCGTCATCTTCGGCGTGACGGGCGACCTCGCGCGCAAGAAGCTCATGCCCGCGGTGTACGACCTCGCGAACCGCGGCCTGCTCCCGCCCGGGTTCGCCCTCACCGGGTTCGCGCGCCGCGACTGGGAGGACCAGGACTTCGCGCAGGTCGTGCACGACGCCGTCAAGGAACACGCGCGCACGCCGTTCCGCGAGGCGACGTGGCGCCAGCTCGCCGAGGGCATCCGGTTCGTCCAGGGCTCGTTCGACGACGAGGACGCGTTCGAGCGCCTGCGGCAGACGGTCGAGACGCTCGACGCCGAGCGCGGCACCGGAGGCAACCACGCCTTCTACCTGTCCGTGCCCCCGAGCGGGTTCCCCGTGGTGTGCCGCCGGCTCGCCGAGTCCGGGCTCTCGAAGTCCGAGGGCGACGCGTGGCGACGCGTCGTCATCGAGAAGCCGTTCGGTCACGACCTCGAGAGCGCGCGCGAGCTCGACGCGGTGGTCTCCGAGGTCTTCCCCCCCGACGCGGTCTTCCGCATCGACCACTACCTCGGCAAGGAGACCGTCCAGAACCTCCTCGCCCTGCGCTTCGCGAACCAGATGTTCGAGCCGATCTGGAACTCGCACTACGTCGACCACGTGCAGATCACCATGGCCGAGGACATCGGCATCGGCGGCCGCGCGGGCTACTACGACGGCATCGGCGCCGCGCGCGACGTCATCCAGAACCACCTCCTGCAGCTCCTCGCGCTCGTCGCGATGGAGGAGCCCGTCTCGTTCGACGCGCCGTCGCTGCGCGCCGAGAAGATCAAGGCGCTCTCGTCGGTCCGCGTGCCGCAGGACCTGTCCCGTCACACCGCCCGCGGCCAGTACACGGCCGGCTGGCAGGGCGGCGAGGAGGTCATCGGGTTCCTCGACGAGGACGGGATCCCCGCGGACTCGCGCACCGAGACCTACGCCGCGATCCGGGTGGACGTCGACAACCGCCGCTGGGCCGGAGTCCCGTTCTACCTGCGTACCGGCAAGCGGCTCGGCCGGCGCGTCACCGAGGTCGCGGTCGTGTTCAAGAAGGCGCCGCACCTGCCGTTCGAGACGTCGCAGGCGTCCGAGCTCGGCAACAACGCGCTCGTCATCCGCGTGCAGCCGGACGAGGGCGTGACGATGCGCTTCGGGGCGAAGGTCCCCGGCACCGCGATGGAGGTGCGCGACGTCACGATGGACTTCGGGTACGGGCACTCGTTCACCGAGTCCTCCCCCGAGGCGTACGAGCGACTCATCCTCGACGTGCTGCTCGGCGACCCGCCGCTGTTCCCCACGCGCGAAGAGGTCGAGCTCTCGTGGAAGATCCTCGACCCCATCACGGCGCACTGGGCGGCCGAGGGCACGCCCGCGCCGTACCGGTCGGGCACCTGGGGCCCGGCGTCCGCCGACGAGATGCTCGCCCGCGACGGCCGCACCTGGCGGCGGCCGTGAGCGCGCCCGCCCGTCACGCCCTGCGCACCACCAGCACCCGACCGGGGAGGACCCTGCGATGATCATCGACCTGCCCGGCACGACGACGAACGCCGTCAACAAGCGCCTCGTACGCCTCCGTGACGAGGGCGGCGCGATCGCCCTCGGCCGCGTGCTGACGCTCGTCGTCATCGCCGAGGAGTCCGACGTCGAGACCTCGATCGAGGCCGCGAACGACGCGAGCCGCGAGCACCCGTGCCGCATCGTCGTCGTCGCCCCGGCCCGCGAGGGCTCGACGGGTCTCGACGCGCAGATCCGCGTCGGCGGCGACGCAGGCGCCTCCGAGGTGGTCGTGCTGCGCGCGTCGGGCCCGATGCTCGAGCACACCGACACCCTCGTCATGCCGCTGCTGCTGCCGGACGCCCCGATCGTCGTGTGGTGGCCGGGGCAGCCGCCGGCGTCGCCGGACGACGACCCGGTGGGCGCGATGGCCCAGCGCCGCATCACCGACTCGATCACCGCCCGCGACCCGGAGGCGACGCTCGCGTCCCTCGCGGCGACGTACGGGCCGGGCGACTCCGACCTCGCGTGGGCGCGGGTCACCCTCTGGCGCGGGCTCATCGCGGCGGCGCTCGACCAGCCGCCGTTCGACCCCGTGACGAACGTCGTGGTGGAGGGCCAGGCGCGGCACACGTCGCTCGACCTCCTCGCGGCCTGGCTCGGCGAGCGGCTCCAGTGCCCGGCGGAGCTCGTGCGCCACGACGGCGCGGAGGCGATCACGCGCGTGACGCTCGAGCGCGAGAGCGGGCCGATCGTCCTCGACCGCCCCGACGGCCGGATCGTGACGATCAGCCAGCCCGGCAAGCCCGACCGCCGCGTCGCCCTGCCGATCCGCACGCTCAGCGAGGCGCTGATCGAGGAGCTGCGCCGGCTCGACCCGGACGAGGTCTACGGCGACGTGCTGACCAAGGGCCTCGCGAGGGTGGGCGCGTGACCGCCGGCGCCCGACGCGTCGTGGTCCACCCCGACGCGTCGGTCCTCGCCGAGGCCGTCGCCTCGCGCCTCGTGACCGCGCTGCTCGACGCGCAGTCCGTGCGACGGCCGGTCCACGTGGTCCTCACGGGCGGCACCGTCGGGATCGCGAGCCTCGCCGCGCTCGCGCGCCACCCGGTCCGCGACGCGGTCGACTGGACCGGCGTGCACCTGTGGTGGGGCGACGAGCGCTTCCTGCCGACCGGTGACGGCGACCGCAACGAGACGCAGGCCCGCGAGGCGCTGCTCGACCAGCTGGCGCAGCTGCCCGCAGGGAACGTCCACCCGATGCCCGCGGCGGACGCCGCGGCGACGCCGGAGGACTCGGCCGCGGCGTACGCGGCCGAGCTCGCGGCGTACGCGCCCGCCGGCGCGGTCGTGCCGGAGTTCGACGTGCTGCTGCTCGGCATGGGGCCGGACGGGCACGTCGCGTCCCTCTTCCCGGGGCACCCGGGCCTGGACGTGACCGGCATGCCGACCGCCGGCGTGCACGGCTCGCCCAAGCCGCCGCCGGAGCGCGTCACGCTGACGTTCGAGGCCCTCGCCGCGGCGCGCCAGGTATGGGTCGTGGCCGCCGGGGCGGAGAAGGCGCCCGCCGTGGCCTCGGCGCTCGGGGGCGCGGACGTGCACGACACGCCCGCGGCCGGCGTCGCCGGCACCGAGCGCACGCTGTGGCTCGTCGACGCCGCGGCCACGGGCACGACGGACGAGGCCGCCGGACCTACCGCCTGACGGACAGGGACGCGGACCGCGTCAGCGGGAAGCGGTCCGCGTCAGCGGGAAGCGGTCCGCGTCAGCGGCCGCGGCGGGCGCGCAGCGCGGCGAGCGCCTCGTCGAGGATCGCCACGCCGTCCGCGTCGGAGCGCCGCTCCTTCACGTACGCGAGGTGCGTCTTGTAGGGCTCGTTCCGCATCGGCGACGGCGGGTGCTCCCGGTCCTGCCCGGCCGGGAACCCGCAGCGCGGGCAGTCCCACGTCTCGGGCGCCTCGATGTCCGCCTCGGACGAGAAGCTCGGGCGCGTCTCGTGCCCGTTCGCGCACCAGTACGACACCCGGAACCGCGGCGCGACCTCGCCCCGCTCGGACTCCCCGAGAGGCCCTGCACCCACGCGCGACCCACGGATCGCGTTTCCACCAGCCACGTGCACTCCCCCGTCCTCCGTGCCGACCACGGCACCCGGTCCGTTGCGACGTCGCGTCCTCGCGCGCCGCCCGACGTCGCCCCGCAGGGCGACGGCTCAGCTCACCTTCTGGATCAGTCCCAGCAGGACGATGACGACCGTCCACACGACGGCGAACGTCACCGTGATGCGGTTGAGGTTGCGCTCGGCGACGCCGGAGCTGCCCACGGAGCTCGAGATCCCGCCGCCGAACATGTCGGACAGCCCACCGCCCTTGCCCTTGTGCATGAGCACGAGCAGGGTGAGGAAGGCGCTGGTGAGGACCAGCAGGACCTGGAGGATGATGCGCAGCGCGTCCACGAGTACGTCCTTGAGGCTCAGGGCCGGCTCGACGGAGCATCGAGGTCGACCGCACGGTTGTCGTGCGGCAGGACGTGGCCTGTCGCACAGGGGACAAGAGTAGGCGACGCGGGGGCGCCGCGGCCAACCTCGCAGCCCCGGCCGGTCGACCGGGGCCGCGAGGGGAGGATCAGGCGCCGGCGTGGGCCTGGTAGCGCACGATCTTGGCGAACTCCTCGGGGTCGAGGCTCGCGCCGCCGACGAGCGCGCCGTCGACGTCGGGCTGCGCCATGATCGCGGCGACGTTCGAGGACTTCACCGAGCCGCCGTACAGCACGCGCGTCGACGTGGCGAAGTCGGCGTCGTACAGGTCGCCCAGCGCACCGCGGATGGCACCGCAGACCTCCTGCGCGTCCTCGGGCGTCGCGACCTCGCCCGTGCCGATGGCCCAGACGGGCTCGTACGCGATGACGAGGTCCGCGACCTGCGGCGCCGGGATGCCCGCGAGGGCGCCTTCGACCTGGGCGAGCGTGTAACGGATCTGGTCGCCCGCCTGGCGCACGTCGAGCCCCTCGCCGACGCACAGGATCGGCGCGAGGCCCTGGCCGACGGCGGCGACGATCTTCTCGTTGACGAGGGCGTCCGTCTCGCCGTGGTACTGGCGGCGCTCGGAGTGGCCGACGGCGACGTACGTGACGCCGAGCTTCGCGAGCATCGAGGCCGAGATCTCGCCGGTGTACGCGCCCTCGGGGTGCGCGGAGACGTCCTGCGCGCCGTACTTGAGCTCGAGCTTGTCGGCGTCCACGAGGGTCTGCACGGAGCGCAGGTCGGTGAACGGCGGCAGCACGGCCACCTCGACCGACGAGTAGTCGTGCTTGGCGTCCTTGAGGGTCCACGCCAGCTTCTGCACGGTGTGCGTCGCCTGGTGGTGGTCCAGGTTCATCTTCCAGTTGCCCGCCATGAGCGGGGTGCGGTTCGCCACGGTGTGTCGTCTCTTCTCTTCGTGGGCGCGCCGCCCCGCGGTCGCGGGGCGGCGCGCTCGGTCGGTCAGGGTGCGGTCTCAGGCCTCGAGGACCGAGATGCCCGGCAGGTCCTTGCCCTCGAGGAACTCGAGGCTCGCGCCGCCACCGGTCGAGATGTGGCTGAAGCCGGCCTCGTCGAACCCGAGGGTGCGCACGGCGGCCGCGGAGTCGCCGCCGCCGACGATCGTGAACGCGCCCTTTCCGGTCGCGTCGACGAGGGCCTGCGCGACGGCGCGCGTGCCGTCGGCGAACGCGTCGAACTCGAACACGCCCATGGGGCCGTTCCACACGACGGTGCGCGCGTCGGCGATCTTGCTCGCGAAGAGCTCGCCCGAGGCGGGGCCGATGTCGAGCCCGATCTTGTCCTCGGGGATCGCGTCGGCCGCGACGACCTCGTGGGGCGAGTCCGCCGCGAAGGCCTCCGCCACGACGACGTCCGTGGGCAGCACGATCTCGACGCCGTTCTTCTCGGCGTCCGCGAGGTAGCCCTTGACGGTGTCGATCTGGTCGGCCTCGAGCAGCGACTTGCCCACCTGGTGGCCCTTGGCCGCGAGGAACGTGAAGACCATGCCGCCGCCGATGAGGAGGCGGTCCGCCTTGGTGAGCAGGTTCGCGATGACGCCGAGCTTGTCGGAGACCTTCGAGCCGCCGAGCACGACGGCGTACGGACGCTCGGGGTCCTGGGTCGCACGCTTGAGCGAGTCGACCTCCTTGAGGACGAGCTCGCCGACGGCAGCGGGCAGCACCTGGGCGACGTCGTAGACGGACGCCTGCTTGCGGTGCACGACGCCGAACCCGTCCGAGACGAAGGCGTCGGCGAACCCGGCGAGCTCGCGGGCGAGCGCCTGGCGCTCGGTCTCGTCCTTCGACGTCTCGCGCGCGTCGAAGCGGATGTTCTCGAGCAGGGCGACCTCACCCTCCCCGAGCCCCTCGACGGTCGCCTGCGCCGACGGGCCGACGACGTCCTCCGCGAGGTGCACCGGCACCCCGAGGAGCTCGCCCAGGCGCGTCGCGACGGGCGCGAGCGAGTACTTCGGGTCCGGCTCGCCCTTGGGGCGGCCGAGGTGCGCCGTGACGACGACCTTCGCCCCGGCGTCGGTGAGCCGCTCGAGCGTGGGCAGCGCGGCGCGGATGCGGCCGTCGTCCGTGATGGTCGTCCCGTCGAGGGGGACGTTGAAGTCGGACCGGACCAGCACGCGCTTGCCGCGCAGGTCGCCGAGGTCGTCGATGGTCTTCATGAGCACTCCAGTCTTCCGGTGCCGTCGAGGTGGTCGGGGCGAGGGCGCGCGCGGCACGGCGCCGCGGCGCTCCCCGGACACGACGACGTCCGCGCACCCGCCGGCCGTCGGGCGGCGACGCGTGCGCGGACGTGTCGGATCACGCGTGAGGCGTGGTCGTCAGAGACGCTCGCCCACGTACTGCGTGAGGGCGACGAGGCTGTTCGAGTAGCCCCACTCGTTGTCGTACCAGGAGACGACCTTGACCTGGTCGCCGATCACCTTGGTCAGCTTCGCGTCGAAGATGCTCTGGTGCGGGTTCGTCACGATGTCGCTCGAGACGATCTCGTCCTCGACGTACTCGAGCACGCCCTTGAGCGGGCCCTCGGCCGCGGCCTTGACGGCGGCGTTGACGTCCTCGACCGTGACCTCCTTGGAGGCGGTGAAGGTGAGGTCCGTCGCCGAGCCCGTGATGACCGGCACGCGCAGCGCGTAGCCGTCGAGCTTGCCCTTGAGCTCCGGGAGCACGAGCGAGACGGCCTTGGCCGCACCCGTCGAGGTCGGGACGATGTTCTGCGCCGCGGCGCGCGCACGGCGCAGGTCGCGGTGCGGGCCGTCCTGGAGGTTCTGGTCGCCCGTGTAGGCGTGGATCGTGGTCATGAGACCGCGCTCGATGCCGATCGAGTCGTTGAGCGCCTTGGCCAGCGGGGCGAGGCAGTTCGTGGTGCAGGACGCGTTGGAGATGACGTGCTGCGAGGCCGGGTCGTACTGCTCGTGGTTGACGCCGACGACGAACGTGCCGTCCTCGTTCTTCGCGGGGGCCGAGATGATGACCTTCTTGGCGCCAGCGTCGATGTGCGCCTTGGCCTTGGTCGCGTCGGTGAAGAAGCCGGTCGACTCGATGACGATGTCGGCGCCCAGCTCGCCCCAGGGGAGGTTCGCGGGGTCGCGCTCGGCGAGCGCACGGATCTTCTTGCCGTCCACGATGATGTTCTCGTCGTCGAAGTCGACGCTCAGCGGGAAACGGCCGAGAACCGTGTCGTACTTGAGCAGGTGCGCGAGCGTCTTGTTGTCGGTGAGGTCGTTGACCCCCACGATCTCGACGTCAGCGCCCGACTCGACGATGGCGCGGTAGAAGTTCCGTCCGATCCGACCGAAGCCGTTGATACCGACGCGGATGGTCACAATGCCCTCCTCAGGGCGCGCCGGTTGCCCGACGCACACGGTTGATGCCGAACGATCACGTACGACGGCGTACGCAGGTGGTGATCACGCCCGTGCTCGCTGCCGGACTCGCCGGCTTCGCACCTCCCGTGCCCGCGCACGGCCACGGCGACAGCCGCGGCCGCACACGCCCACGAAGGGTGTCTGCGAAGGAGCACGTCGTCGTCACCTGACCCTCCCGAGCCTATACCAACACCTCCCCGTCGTGTGACCTGGATCCCACGCCTCGGGACCATGGTCCCGCGCGCGTGCGACCTCTGCGGCACGGCACGAAGAGGCGACGGCGGCCCGGCAAGAGCCGGTCAGAGGTCGAGCAGCTCCGGGCTGAGGCCGGCCTCGGTGTCGGGGATGCCGAGCTCGGCGGCGCGCTTGTCCGCGGTCGACAGGAGACGCCGGATGCGGCCGGCGACCGCGTCCTTCGTCAGCGGCGGGTCGGCGAGCTGCCCGAGCTCCTCGAGCGACGCCTGCTTGTGCGCGAGGCGCAGCTCGCCGGCCTCGCGCAGGTGGTCGGGCAGGTCGGGGCCGAGGATCTCGAAGGCGCGCTCCACGCGGGCGCCAGCGGCGACCGCCGCGCGCGCGGACCGGCGCAGGTTCGCGTCGTCGAAGTTCGCGAGCCGGTTGGCGGTTCCGCGCACCTCCCGGCGCGTGCGGCGCTCCTCCCACACGAGGACCGCCTCGTGCGCGCCGATGCGCGTCAGGAGCGCGCTGATGGCGTCGCCGTCGCGGATGACGACGCGGTCGATGCCGCGCACCTCGCGCGACTTGGCGGAGATCCCGAGCCGCCGCGCCGCGCCGACGAGCGCGAGTGCCGCCTCCGGCCCCGGGCACGTGACCTCGAGCGCGGACGAACGACCGGGCTCGGTGAGCGACCCGTGCGCGAGGAACGCGCCGCGCCACGCCGCCTCGGCCTCCTCGAGCCCGCCGGAGACCACCTGAGGCGGCAGACCGCGCACGGGCCGGCCCCGCTGGTCGAGCAGCCCGGTCTGCCGCGCGAGGGACTCGCCGTCGCGCACGACGCGCACGACGTAGCGGCTGCCCTTGCGCAGCCCGCCCGCCGACACGACGATCAGCTCGCTGCTGTGGCCGTAGACGTCGGCGATGGTCTCGCGCAGCCGGCGCGCGGCGATCGCGGTGTCGAGCTCGGCCTCGATGACGACGCGGCCCGAGATGAGGTGCAGGCCGCCGGAGAACCGCAGCGTCGCCGACACCTCGGCCTTGCGGCACGACGTCTTGTCGACCCGCAGCCGAGCCAGCTCGTCCTTCACCTGTGCCGTGAGCGCCATGGGCGACATCCTGCCATCCATCAGGGGTCGGGACGGCCGCCCGGCGGCCCCGTGGCGCGGCGGCGCGTGTGGCCTCGCGCACGTCCGGGCCGCTCAGCCGGCGCGCGTGCCCACGTCGCCGAGGAAGTCGTCGAACACGTCACGGTAGGCGGCGGCGAGGCGCAGCGCGTCGTGCCGCGCGGTCCCGTCCCCGAGCCGCACCTGGCGCAGCAGCAGCCGCGCGCCCATCGTCGCGGCCGTCCGCGCGAGCTGGTCGGTGTCCTCGACGGCCGACGGGTCGGCCACCACGGCGTCGATCCGCAGTCCGGGGGCGTGCTTGTGCAGCGCCTCGAGGTGGTCGGTCGCGCTGAGCCCGTACGTCTCCCCCGTGTCGCTCGACAGGTTGAGCGTCACGCACCGCCGTGCGCGCGTCTCGTGCAGCGCGCGCGCCAGCTCGGGCACGAGCAGGTGCGGCATGACCGAGGAGTACCACGACCCGGGGCCGAGCACGACCCAGTCCGCCGCCTCGACCGCCTCGACCGCCTCCGGGCACGCCGGCGGGTCGGACGGCACGAGCCGCAGCTGCTCGATCCGCCCGTGCGTCACCGCGACCCGGCTCTGCCCGACGACCGTCTCGAGCGCGTCGCCCGTGCGCACGTCCGCCTCGATGCCGAGCGGGACCGCCGCCATCGGCAGCACCCGGCCGCGCGCGCCGAGCAGGCGCCCGACCCAGTCGAGGCCCGCGACCGGGTCGTCGAGCAGCTCCCACAGCGCGACGATGAGCAGGTTGCCCACCGCGTGGTTGTCGAGGTCGCCCTCGGAGGTGAACCGGTGCTGCAGGAGCGAGCTCCACGTGCGGCCCCACTCCGAGTCGTCGCACAGCGCCGCGAGCGCCATGCGCAGGTCCCCGGGCGGGAGCACGCCGAGCTCGGCGCGCAGCCGCCCGGAGGACCCGCCGTCGTCGGCGACCGTGACGACGGCCGTCAGCCGGTCCGACATGAGGCGCAGCGCCGACAGGCTCGCGGACAGCCCGTGCCCGCCGCCGAGCGCGACGACCGCCGGGGATCTCCTCGCGACCACGGCCGGCGTCACTCCTTGCCGAGGTCGCGCGCGGTCACGGAGACGCGCTGCCCCCGCTCGCGCAGCCGTGCGGCGATCGCCTCGCTGATCGCGACCGACCGGTGCTTGCCGCCGGTGCAGCCGACGGCGATCGTCACGTAGCGCTTCTCCTCGCCGAGGTAGCCCGCGAGGACGGGCTCGAGCGCGTGCACGTACCGGTCGACGAACTCGACCGCGCCCGGGCGCGCCAGCACGTAGTCCCGCACGGGCGCGTCACGACCGGTGAGGTGGCGCAGCTCGGTGATCCAGTAGGGGTTGGCGAGGAACCGCACGTCCACGACGTGGTCGGCGTCGAGCGGCAGCCCGTACTTGAAGCCGAAGGACACGACGTTGATCCGCAGGGTCTCGGGCGTGCCGTCCGCGACGGCGGCGCGCACCTCGCGCGCGAGGTCGTGCACGTTGAGCTCGGAGGTGTCGATCACGACGTCGGCGCGCTCCTCGAGGCTCGCGAGCAGCCGGCGCTCCGCCGCGAGCCCGTCGAGGATGCGGCCCTCGCCCTGGAGCGGGTGCGGCCGGCGCACCTGCTCGTAGCGGCGCACGAGCACCTCGTCGGACGCGTCGAGGAACAGGATGCGGTAGAAGACGCCGCTCTGGCGCAGGTGGTCCAGCACCTCCACGAGGTCCTGGAAGAACTCGCGCCCGCGCACGTCGACGACCGCAGCGATGCGCTCGAGCGTCGAGCCGGACCGCGTCATGAGGTCCACGAGCGGCACGATCATGCGCGGCGGCAGGTTGTCGACGACGTACCAGTCGAGGTCCTCGAGGACGGCCGCGGCGCGTGACCGCCCGGCGCCCGACATGCCCGTGATGATCAGCACCTCCGCCTCGCGGCGCTCGGGTGCCTGGGTGGCCGCCTCGATGGCGGGGATGCCGCTCGGGACGGTCGTCGGGGAGGGTTCCTGACTCATGGCTCCAGCATGCCAGCCCGTCACGGCCGGGCGGCGGCACCACCCGCCGTCGAGGTGTCCTGCGCCGCGCCGGCGTCCTGGGCGGGTGCATCCGGTCCCGGGGCGCCGTCGCTCCCCCGGCCTCCGCCGAGCGCCGCGACGACGGCCTCGGCGGTGCGCACACCCATGCCGGGCACGGTCGCGATCTCCTCCGCGCTCGCGGCGCGCAGGCGCTTGAGGGAGCCGAAGTGCTTGAGGAGCGCGGTCTTGCGCGCGGGCCCGAGGCCGGGGACGTCGTCGAGCGCGGAGACCGTCATGCCCTTGCTGCGCTTCTTGCGGTGCTGGGCGATGGCGAACCGGTGCGCCTCGTCGCGCACGCGCTGCAGGAGGTACAGGCCCTCGGAGGAGCGCTGGAGGATGACGGGGTAGTCCTCCCCCGGCAGCCAGACCTCCTCGAGGCGCTTCGCGAGCCCGCACAGGGCGACGTCGTCGATGCCGAGGTCCGCGAGCGCCCGCGCGGCGGCCGCGACCTGCGGCGGGCCGCCGTCGACCACGACGAGGTTCGGCGGGTACGCGAAGCGGGCTCGCCGGTCGGTCGGCGCGTCCGGGTCGACCTCGCCCGAGCGCGGGACGTAGCCCGCGTCCTGGGCGGCCCGGTCCGCCGGGTCCCCCGGGCGGGCGGGGCCCGGGCCGACCGCCTCGTCCGCCTCGAGGTCGACCTCGAGGCCGCCGAGCCGCGTGCGGTCGGTGAGGTAGCGCTTGAACCGGCGCGTGATGACCTCGTACATGGCGGCCGTGTCGTCCCGCGCGCCCTCGCCCTCCGGGCCGCGGACGGTGAAGTGGCGGTACTCGCTCTTGCGCGCGAGCCCGTCCTCGAACACCACCATGGACGCGACCTGGTACGTGCCCTGGTTGTGCGAGACGTCGTAGCACTCGATGCGCAGCGGCGCCGTGTCGAGGTCGAGCGCCTCCTGGATCTCGCGCAGCGCCTGGCTGCGCGTGGTGAGGTCGCCGGCGCGGCGCGTGCGGTGCAGCGCGAGGGCGTGCTCGGCGTTGGCGCGCACGGTCGCGGCGAGCTCCTTCTTGTCGCCGCGCTGCGGGACGCGGACGTCGACGCGGGCGCCGCGCAGGCCGGTGAGCCACGTGGTGACCTGGTCGGTGTCGGGCGGCAGGACCGGGACGAGCACCTCTCGCGGCACGACGTCGCGCGCCCCGCCCTGGGCGCCGGCGCCCGTGCGCGCGTCGACCGCGGCGGCCTCCTCGGCCGCGCCGTACACCTGCTGCAGGAGGTGCTCGACGAGCTCGGCGTCCGTGACGTCCTCGACCTTCTCCACGATCCAGCCGCGCTGGCCGCGGATCCGCCCGCCGCGCACGTGGAACACCTGGACCGCGGCCTCGAGCTCGTCGCCCGCGAGCGCGAAGACGTCGGCGTCGGTGCCGTCGCCGAGCACGACGGCGTTCTTCTCCGTCGCGCGCTGCAGGGCGCCGATGTCGTCGCGCAGGCGCGCGGCGAGCTCGTACTCCATCGCGGCCGCGGCCTCCTGCATCTTGCGCTCGAGGCGCTTGACGAACCGCTGGGTGTCGCCCGCCATGAAGTCGCAGAAGTCCTCGGCGAGCGCGCGGTGGTCCTCGGGCGAGATGCGCCCCACGCACGGCGCGGAGCACTTGTCGATGTACCCGAGCAGGCACGGCCGGTCGGTCTGGCGGGCGCGCTTGAAGACGCCGGCCGAGCACGTGCGCACGGGGAAGACGCGCAGCAGCAGGTCGAGCGTCTCGCGGATCGCCCACGCGTGGCCGTACGGGCCGAAGTAGCGCGTGCCGGGCCGCTTCGCGCCGCGCATGACCTGCGCGCGCGGGAACTCCTCGCCCATCGTCACGGCGAGGAACGGGTACGACTTGTCGTCGCGGTACTTGACGTTGAACCGCGGGTCGAACTCCTTGATCCACGTGTACTCGAGGGCGAGCGCCTCGACCTCGGTGCCGACGACGGTCCACTCGACCGACGCGGCCGTGGTGACCATCGTCTGCGTGCGGTGGTGCAGGTTCGCGATGTCCTGGAAGTAGCTCGACAGGCGCGCGCGCAGGTTCTTCGCCTTGCCGACGTACACGACCCGGCCGTGCTCGTCCCGGAACCGGTAGACGCCCGGCGAGGTGGGGATCTCCCCCGGCGCAGGGCGGTACGTCGCGGGATCAGCCATGGTCTCCAGCCTAGGTCAGCGCACCGACGGCGGGGCCGGTGCGGGGGGCGCTGCGGGGTCGTGCGGGGTCAAGCAGGGGTGGCGCGGGGCGAGCCGGGCAAGCTGCGTCAGGAACGGCTCCTGGGCGGTGTGACGGCGGTCACCGGCGGCTAGGGTGACGGGCATGAGCGCACAGCACGGGTACTCCGCGACGGTCCGCTGGACGGGGGCCGGCGAGACGGGCACGTCGTCCTACACGGCGTACGGCCGCGACCACGACGTCCTGCTCGACGGCCGGCCGGCCCTGCCCGGCTCGGCCGACCCGGCGTTCCGCGGCGACCCGTCGCGCTACTGCCCGGAGGAGCTGTTCGTCGTCAGCCTCTCCCAGTGCCACATGCTGTGGTTCCTCCACCTGGCCTCGGCGGCGGGCGTCGTCGTGCGCGAGTACGTGGACGACGTCACCGGGATGATGCGCGTCGAGTCCGGCGGCGAGGGCCAGTTCACGGACGTCACGCTGCACCCGCGCGTCGTGCTCGACGACGGGCCGGGCACCGACGAGGAGTCGCTCGCCGTGCTGCACCGCCGCGCGCACGACCACTGCTTCCTCGCGCGCTCGGTGAACTTCCGGGTGCTCGTCGAGCCCGCACCGGCGCGGCGCGCCGCCGCCTGAGTCAGGCGGCGGACGCCTTGCGGCGCGACGTGCGACGCGCGGTGCCGTCCTCGTCCGTCGCCCGGCGGGCCTTCGCCGAGCGCCCGGTCGACGACGTCGCCGCACTGCCCTGGGCCGAGCCCTTGCGCTTCTCCGCCTCGGCGACGGGCACCGGGGGGTGCTGGTCGAGGATCTCGGCGAGGAACCGGCCGGTGTGGCTCGCCTCGACCCGCGCGACCTGCTCCGGGGTGCCCTGCGCGACGACCTTCCCGCCGCCGGACCCGCCCTCGGGGCCCATGTCGACGATCCAGTCCGCGCTCTTGATGACGTCGAGGTTGTGCTCGATCACCAGGACGGTGTTGCCCTTGTCGACGAGCGACTGCAGCACGCCGAGCAGCTTGCGGATGTCCTCGAAGTGCAGGCCCGTGGTCGGCTCGTCGAGCACGTAGATCGTGCGGCCGGTCGAGCGCTTCTGCAGCTCGCTCGCGAGCTTGACGCGCTGCGCCTCGCCGCCCGAGAGCGTCGGCGCGGGCTGCCCGAGGCGGACGTAGCCCAGGCCCACCTCGACGAGCGTCTTGAGGTGCCGCGAGATCGCCGGGACGGCGGCGAAGAACTCCGCGGCCTCCTCGATCGGCATGTCGAGGACGTCCGCGACCGTCTTGCCCTTGAAGTGCACCTCGAGCGTCTCGCGGTTGTACCGCGCGCCGTGGCACACCTCGCACGGCACGTAGACGTCGGGGAGGAAGTTCATCTCGATCTTCAGCGTCCCGTCGCCCGAGCACGCCTCGCAGCGCCCGCCCTTGACGTTGAACGAGAACCGGCCCGGCGTGTAGCCGCGCACCTTGGCCTCGGTCGTCTCGGCGAACAGCTTGCGCACGTGGTCCCACACGCCGGTGTACGTCGCCGGGTTCGACCGCGGCGTGCGGCCGATCGGGCCCTGGTCGACGTGCACCACCTTGTCGAGCTGGTCGAGGCCGGTCACGCGCGTGTGCCGTCCCGCGACCTGGCGGGCGCCGTTCAGCTCGTTCGCCATGACGGTGTAGAGGATGGAGTTGACGAGCGTCGACTTGCCGGAGCCCGAGACGCCCGTGACGGCGGTGAACGTCCCGAGCGGGAAGCTCACGTCGATGCCCGTGAGGTTGTGCTCGCGCGCGCCGACGACCGTGACCTGGCGGTCCGGGTCGGTCGGGCGGCGGTGACCCGGCAGCGGGATGCTGCGGCGGCCCGACAGGTACGCACCGGTCACCGACTCGGGCGCCTCGAGCAGGCCCGCGTAGTCGCCCGAGTGGACGACGCGCCCGCCGTGCTCGCCCGCCCCCGGGCCGATGTCGACGATCCAGTCCGCCGTGCGGATGGTGTCCTCGTCGTGCTCGACGACGATGAGCGTGTTGCCGAGGTCGCGCAGCCGCGTGAGGGTGTCGATGAGGCGGCGGTTGTCGCGCTGGTGCAGGCCGATGCTGGGCTCGTCGAGGACGTAGAGCACGCCGACGAGGCCCGAGCCGATCTGCGTCGCGAGCCGGATGCGCTGCGCCTCACCGCCGGACAGCGTCGCCGCCGGGCGCTCGAGCGACAGGTAGTCGAGGCCGACGTCGAGCAGGAAGCCCAGGCGTGCGTGGATCTCCTTGAGCACCTCGGCCGCGATCGCGCGCTCGCGCTGGCCCAGCTCGAGCGAGCCGAGGAACGCCGCGGCCTCGCGCAGGGGCAGTCGGCACACGTCCCAGATCGACTTGTCGCCCACCTTGACGGCGAGGACCTCGGGCTTGAGGCGCGCGCCACGGCAGACCGGGCACGGCACCTCGCGCATGAACGCCTCGTACTTCTCCTTCGACCACTCGGACTCGGTCTCGGAGTGCCGCCGCTCGAGGAACGTGATGACGCCCTCGAACCCGGTCGAGTACTGCCGCTCGCGGCCCCACCGGTTCTTGTACCGGACGTGGACCTGGTGGTTCTGGCCGTGCAGGACGGCCTTTTTCGCCCGCTCGGGCAGCGCGCGCCACGGCGTGTCCATGGAGAACCCGAGGTCGTCGGCGAGCGCCGTGAGCACGCGCTCGAAGTACTCCGACGACACCTGGGCCCACGGCGCGACGGCGCCCTCGCGCAGCGACTTCTCCTCGTCGGGGACCACGAGGTCCGGGTCCACCTCGAGGCGGAAGCCGATGCCCGTGCACTCGGGGCACGCTCCGTACGGGGCGTTGAAGGAGAACGTGCGCGGCTCGATCTCGTCGAGCGCGAGCTCGTGGTCGTTCGGGCAGGCGCGCTTCTCGGAGAAGCGGCGCTCGCGCCCGGGGTCGTCGGCGTCGGCGTCCACGAGCTCGACGACGACCAGCCCGCCCGCGAGGCCGAGCGCGGTCTCCACGGAGTCCGTGAGCCGGCGCTGGACTCCCTCGCGCGAGACGAGGCGGTCGACGACCACCTCGATGTCGTGCTTGAGCTTCTTCTCGAGCACCGGCGGGTCGGTGAGCGTGCGCACCTCGCCGTCGACCCGGGCGCGCGCGAAGCCCTTGGCCTGCAGCTCCTTGAACAGCTCCGAGTACTCGCCCTTGCGGCCGCGCACGACCGGCGCGAGGACCTGGTACCGCGTGCCCTCCGGCAGCTCGAGCAGGCGGTCGACGATCTGCTGCGGGGTCTGGGCCGTCACGCGCTCGCCGCACACCGGGCAGTGCTGCGTGCCGGCGCGCGAGAAGAGCAGGCGCAGGTAGTCGTAGACCTCGGTGATGGTGCCGACCGTCGAGCGCGGGTTGCGGTTGGTCGACTTCTGGTCGATCGACACCGCGGGCGACAGGCCCTCGATGAAGTCGACGTCGGGCTTGTCCATCTGCCCGAGGAACTGGCGCGCGTACGCGGACAACGACTCCACGTACCGCCGCTGGCCCTCGGCGAAGATCGTGTCGAACGCGAGAGAGGACTTGCCCGACCCCGACAGGCCGGTGAAGACGATGAGCTGGTCGCGCGGGAGGTCGAGCTCGACGTCGCGCAGGTTGTGCTCGCGGGCACCGGAGATGACGAGGCGATTGCTCACCGAAGAATGGTACGTCCGGCCACCGACGCTCGCACACGTGTTCGACGCCCCTCCTCCGTTCCCTCACGTCCCGCGGTGCGCACGTCCACATCGACGTCCCGCGGCGTCCACGTCCTGCGGCACACTGGCGCGATGACGTACACGGGTGAGGTGGTCGTGGGCGGGCCGGCGGACGTGCGCGTGCTGGAGGAGCTGGAGATCCGCAAGCTCGCCGTCGGGCCGATGGCCAACGACGCCTACCTGCTCACGTGCCGTCGCACGGGCGAGCGGCTGCTCGTCGCGTCCGCGCGCCCCGACGGCCCGCTGCAGACGGTCGTCACCACGCACCGGCACCGCGACCACGTCGGCGCGCTCGCCGACGTCGTGGCAGCGACCGGCGCACGGGTGGCGGTCGGCGCCGACGACGCCGCGGCGGTGACGGCCGCGACCGGGGTGCGCACCGACCGGGCGCTCGCCCACGGCGACACCGTCGCGGTCGGCGACGTCCATCTCGAGGTCGTGGCGCTGCGCGGGCACACGCCCGGCTCGGTCGCGCTCGCCTACCGCGAGCCCGAGCACGCAGCGGGGCCCGAGGCCCGGGCCGGGCGCGTCCACCTGTTCACCGGGGACTCGCTCTTCCCCGGCGGCGTGGGCAGCACCGACCACGACCCCGTGCGCTTCGGCCGGCTGCTCGACGACGTGACGGAACGTGTCTTCGCCCGGTTCGACGACGACACGTGGGTCTACCCCGGCCACGGCGCCGACACGACCCTCGGGGCGGAGCGACCGCACCTCGCCGGCTGGCGCGCCCGCGGTTGGTGAGGGTCCCGGCGCCGACCGCTCAGCGGGCGCCGCGCAGCGCGGTGGGTTCGATCCGTCCCTCGTCGACCACCGTCTCACCGTCCGGCCCGCGGGTGCGCCGCACCTCCCACGCCGCCGCACCTCGCCGCTCGGTGACGGCGCCGGCGAGCCGGCCGCCCTGGTACACCAGGCCGACCCCGTCGTCCGTCGCGTAGGACGTGGGGAGGGTCCCCTCGGCGACCATGCGGTGCAGGAGCGGGCGACGCCCGGGGTCGGAGTCGTGGTGGACACCGTTGCCGTACGGCACGAAGGCCAGGCCGTCCGTCATCGGGCGGAGCTCGGGACCGAAGGAGTCCGTCGGGCCGCCGACGTGCCAGCACAGCGAGCCGGCGCTGATGCCCGCCAGCACCACCCCGGCCTCCCCGACCGAACGCAGCACGGCGGGAAGCCCGTGCGCACGCCACACCGCGAGGAGGTTGACGACGGAGCCGCCCCCGACCCAGACGACGTCGTGCGCCCTCAGGTGGCCCTCGACGTCCTCGACGTTCGGCATGCTGAAGAGGGACAGGTGCGACATGCGCACGCCGGCCACGCGGGCCGCTTCGTCGAGGTCGGCCCGGAACCACGACTGGTCGCCGCCGGCGGTCCCGACGTGGCACACGCGCGGCGTGCCGTCGACTCCCGAGAGATCTGCGGCGTGGTGCACGAGCGGCCCGAGCGCGAGCCGCGTCCGACGCCCTGGTGCGTACCCGCCGGACGTCGCCAGGATCGTGAGACCGCGCACGCCGCGACCCTACGTGGCGTGCGCGGAGAGCCGCCAGACCGCGACCGCCCTGCGTGGCGACCGACGAGCGGCGCGTCGTGCGCGTGCGACCCGTCGCCCGCGGGCTGCTTGGATGGCGTCATGCCGATCCACGCCGTGACGTACGTCTACCCCGACCGCCCCGCCGAGCTCGACGCGGTCCGCCCGCAGCACCGCGCCTTCCTCCAGGGGCTGCGCGAGGACGGCACGCTGCTCGCGTCCGGCCCGCTGCCCGCGACGGACGAGGCGCCGGCGGGCGCGCTGATCGTGCTCGACGCGGACTCCCACGCCGCCGTCGTGGCGATGCTCGACGCCGACCCGTTCGCGCGGGCCGGGCTCGTGGCCGAGCGGACGGTGCGGCCCTGGTCGCCCGTCATCGGCGACTGGGCCGACCGCGCCTGACCGCAGGGCCCCGGTCCTCGTCGCGCCTCAGGCCTCGTCGCGGGCGCCCACCTGGGCGACGTCCTGCGCGGCCCCCAGCGCCGTGAGCGACGCCCACTCGAACCAGAGCGGGAGCTCGTGGATCACTCCGCGCGCTCGGGGCTCGGGTGCTCGCGACGGTCCTCCGTCGCCACGAGGGCGCGCCGTCGCCGGTCGGCGAGCAGGCTCGCGACCGTCGTGATGGCGAGCACCACCACGATGAAGCCGAGCGACACGGACGTCGAGATCTCGGGGATCGCCGTGACGTGCTCGCCACCGTTGATGAACGGGACCTCGTTGGTGTGCAGCGCGTGGATGACGAGCTTGACGCCGATGAAGCCGAGGATCGCGGCGAGGCCGTAGTTGAGGTAGACCAGCCGGTCGAGGAGGCCGTCGATGAGGAAGTAGAGCTGGCGCAGGCCGAGGAGCGAGAACGCGTTGGCGGTGAAGACGAGGTACGTCTCCTGCGTGAGGCCGAAGATCGCGGGGATTGAGTCGACGGCGAACAGGAGGTCCGCGCTGCCGATCGCGACCATGACGATGAGCATGGGCGTGATGAACCGGCGGCCGTCGATCTTCGTCGTGAGCTTGTCCTCGACGTAGGTGTCCGTCGTCGGGAACAGGCGCCGGGTCAGGCGCAGGACGCCGTTCTCCTGGAACTCCTCGTCGTGCGAGGTGCCCGCGCGCGCCTGGGAGATGGCGGTCCAGATGAGGAACGCGCCGAAGATGTAGAAGACCCAGGCCCAGTTCTCGATGATCGCGGCGCCGAGGAAGATGAAGACCGTCCGCAGGATCAGCGCCACGGTGATGCCGATGAGCAGCACCTTCTGCTGGTAGTCCCGCGGGACGCGGAAGCTCGTCATGATGAGGACGAACACGAAGAGGTTGTCGACCGACAGGCTCTTCTCGGTGATGTACCCGGCGAAGTACTCCCCGCCGTAGGTGCCGCCCCAGACCGCCCACACGACACCACCGAATGCGACGGCGATCGCGACGTACGCGATCGACCAGCGGGTCGCCTCGCGCAGGCTCGGCGCGTGCGGCGTGCGCACGTGGCCGACGTAGTCGACGGCGAGCATCGCGATGATGGCGCCGACGGTGATGGCCCAGACCCAGATGGGGACGTCCACGTAGAACCTCCGGTACGTAGGTGCGTTCGAGTACCGAAGGTCTCTTCCGCCACGCACCGCCACGCGCACCCGCACGGGACGCGGGCTGGTGGTTGCGGGACCGGTGACACCGGACCGACGTCTGCGCCGGCCGTGATGACGACGTCACCGCGGAGGAATACTCCCCTTCAACGAGGTGCCAGCATAGGCCATCGAGGGCTTGCTCGCGGCATCTCGTCGCCGCCTGGGGACGGCGCGCCACGGGGCGCAGCGGCACTCACTGGAGGCAGAACTCGTTGCCCTCGGGGTCGAGCATGACGATCCAGCGCTCGCCGTTCTCCTCGACCTCGCGCTGGACCGTACCGCCGCACGAGACCAGGCGACGCGCATGACCCCGGATCCGCGCCGCCCGCTCGTCCGCGTCCGTCACGCCGGCGCCGACGTTCACGTCGAGGTGGACCCGGTTCTTCGCCGACTTCGGCTCGGGCACCCGTTGGAACCAGATCCGTGGCCCGTCGCCGTCGGGGTCCACGAGCGCGTAGTGGTCGCCGAACCGCTCCGGGGGCACTCCCCAGGCGGTCATCGCCGCCTCCCAGTCCTCGAAGCCGTCCGGGGGTGGCTGCTGCACGTAACCCAGCACCTCGGCCCAGAACGCGCCGAGCGCGCGTGGATCGGCCGCGTCGAACGTCACCTGGACACCGGTCACGGCACCCACCTCCTCGTCGGGTCGACGGCGGCGTCAGGCCGTCGCCGCGTGCATCTGGCGCAGCTCCTTCTTCAGACCGCCGATCTCGTCGCGCAGGCGCGCCGCGAGCTCGAACTGCAGCTCGGCGGCCGCCGCGTGCATCTGGTCGCTGAGCTCCTGGATGAGCTGCGCGAGGTCGCTCGCCGCGGCACCGGCGAGGCGGTTGCCGGACGTCGCGCCCTCCTTCGGCCCGCCCGGCACCGGCGCCTTGCCCTTCGTGCCCTTGCCCGGCTGGCGGAAGCCGCCCGCGAGGAGCTCGGCCGTGTCGACGTCCTCGCGCGCGAGCATGTCGGTGACGTCCGAGATCCGCTTGCGCAGCGGCGTCGGGTCGACGCCCCGCTCGCGGTTGTAGGCGATCTGCTTCTCGCGGCGGCGCTCGGTCTCCTCGATCGCCTCCGCCATCGCGGGCGTGATCTTGTCGGCGTACATGTGCACCTGACCCGACACGTTGCGGGCCGCGCGGCCGATGGTCTGGATGAGCGACCTGGGCGAGCGCAGGAAGCCCTCCTTGTCGGCGTCGAGGATCGCCACGAGCGACACCTCGGGCAGGTCCAGGCCCTCGCGCAGGAGGTTGATGCCGACGAGGACGTCGTACTGGCCCAGGCGCAGCTCGCGCAGCAGCTCCACGCGCCGCAGCGTGTCGACCTCCGAGTGGAGGTAACGCACCCGCACGTCCTTCTCGAGGAGGTAGTCCGTGAGGTCCTCGGCCATCTTCTTGGTGAGCGTCGTGACGAGCACGCGCTCGTCCCGCTCCACGCGCTCCCGGATCTCGTGCAGGAGGTCGTCGATCTGGCCCGTGGTCGGCTTGACGACGACCTCCGGGTCGACCAGGCCGGTGGGGCGGATGATCTGCTCGACCACGCCGTCAGCCATCGACAGCTCGTACGAGCCCGGCGTCGCGGAGAGGTAGACCGTCTGCCCGATGCGCTCGACGAACTCCTCCCAGCGCAGCGGGCGGTTGTCCATCGCGCTCGGGAGCCGGAACCCGTGGTCGACGAGGCTGCGCTTGCGCGACATGTCGCCCTCGAACATCGCGCCGATCTGGGGCACGGTGACGTGGGACTCGTCGATGACGAGCAGGAAGTCCTCGGGGAAGTAGTCGAGAAGCGTGTTCGGCGCCGTGCCGGACTCGCGTCCGTCGATGTGCCGCGAGTAGTTCTCGATGCCCGAGCACGTGCCGATCTGGCGCATCATCTCGATGTCGTACGTGGTGCGCATGCGCAGGCGCTGCGCCTCGAGGAGCTTGTTCTGCGCCTCGAGCTCGGCGAGGCGCTCGGCGAGCTCCGCCTCGATGGACGTGATGGCGCGCTCCATGCGCTCGGGACCCGCGACGTAGTGCGTGGCCGGGAAGAGGTGCACGTACTGCTCGGAGCGGATGACGTCGCCGGTCAGCGGGTGCAGGGTCTGGATCGCCTCGATCTCGTCGCCGAAGAACTCGATGCGCACCGCGAGCTCCTCGTACACGGGGATGATCTCGACGGTGTCGCCGCGCACGCGGAACGTGCCGCGCGTGAACGCCATGTCGTTGCGCGAGTACTGCATGGTGACGAACTGCCGCAGCAGGTCGTCGCGCTCCACCTGCATCCCGACGTCGAGGCGCACCATGCGGTCGACGTACTCCTGCGGCGTGCCGAGACCGTAGATGCACGAGACGGAGGCGACGACGACGACGTCGCGACGCGTGAGCAGGGAGCTCGTGGCCGAGTGCCGGAGCCGCTCGACCTCGTCGTTGATCGACGAGTCCTTCTCGATGTAGGTGTCCGTCTGGGCGATGTACGCCTCGGGCTGGTAGTAGTCGTAGTACGAGACGAAGTACTCGACCGCGTTGTTCGGCAGCAGCTCGCGGAACTCGGTCGCGAGCTGGGCGGCGAGGGTCTTGTTCGGCGCCATGACCAGCGTCGGCCGCTGCAGCTCCTCGATCAGCCACGCCGTGGTCGCCGACTTCCCCGTCCCCGTCGCACCCAGCAGGACGACGTCCTTCTCCCCCGCGCGCACGCGGCGCGAGAGGTCGGCGATCGCCGTCGGCTGGTCGCCCGACGGCTCGAACTCGGAGATCACCTCGAACGGTGCCGCGGCTCGCTGCAGGTCGGTCACGGGGCGCATGGGTCCACGGTACGACCCGGCACCGACACGCGCCGCGGGCAGCGGGACGTGCGACCGGGACGGCGGGATCACGGGAGCACGGGAGCACGGGAGCACGGGAGCACGGCCGCACTGGACACCTGTCCAAGATCACCCGCGCCACGGCTGTACGACGGCCGACCGAGCGCCTACCGTCGTCGTGCGGCGCCACGCGCCGTGGCCGAGGGGGCGGCCGACGCAGGCGGTGGGACACCACCGCCCCGGCCGCTCTGGAGTCCGTCATGCCCCGTGCCCGCGCCCGCCGTCGCGCGCACCGCCTCGCCGCCGCGCTCGCGGTGCCCGGCCTCGTCGTCGTTCTCACCGTCCCGGCGTCGGCGGCCACCGCTCCGGCCGACCCGTCGGACGCGTGCCCCGCCGGTGAGGCCCCGGGTGTCTCGACCGGGGCACCGCGCGCCACGGACGACGGCGTCGCCGTGCTGGTCGGCGGCGACTACACCGCGCTGCCGGGCACGAAGGAGTCGGAGGGCGTCCTCGCGGTCGTCGGCGACGTCCGCGTGGCGACTCAGGACCGACTCAACGTGGGACGCGCCGGCGGCGGCTCCCAGATCGTCCCGCCCGCCGGCACGGCGATGCTGGTGGCCGGCGGCACGATCGACGCGACGGGCTCCGTCGTCGACGTCGGCCACGGCATCGTCGGTCCCGACGCCTCGGGCGGCGACGTGGTCGCCGGCGGAGCGATCCTTCCCGCCGACGCCTTCGAGACCAACGGAGGCGCGCTCCTCGCCCACGGGGGCGAGGAGGTCGCCGCGGAGCTCGGCCCGCTGCGCGACGCCCTCGTGACGCTCGGCGCCGACCTCGCGGCCCTGCCCGCGACGGGCACGTCCGTGCTCTCCGGCGACCTGCTCACCCTGACGGCCGCCGGCGCGGCGGACGTCCACGTGTTCGACGTGCGCGCGCAGGACCTCGCCGCGGCGCGCTCGGTCCTGTACGTCGGGACGGGCTCCGCGCCCGTCGTCGTCGACGTCGCGGGCCCTGAGGTGGACTACCGCGTCCTGCACACCGCGGTCGACCACCTCGGCGCGCGCGTCGACGACCCGAGCGGGGCTGCGATCGGCGCCGTCGCGTCCCGGACGCTGTGGAACCTCGCGGGCGCGACCCACGTGGAGCTCGGTGACGGCACCACGACGAGCCAGCTCGTGGGCAGCGTGCTCGTCCCGGACCCGGGGTCGGTCGTCCTGCAGCGCACGCACACCAACGGACGGATGTGGGTCGGCGGTGATCTCACGGTCGGCGGGCCGGCAGGCCTCGAGCACCACAGCTACCCGTGGGTCGGCGAGGAGGACGAGCCGCCCTGCGCACCGAGCACGACGTCGCCCGCACCGACCGACGACCCCGGACGGCCCGACGAGCCGGAGCCGACCGAGCCCGCCGAACCCGCCGAACCCACGGAGCCCGTCGCGCCGCCGGAGCCGGCTGCACCCGAGGGCTCCGTCGAGGTGGGCGGGCGCACGCCGCCCCCGGCGGGCGAGCGCGCCGCCCCGGTGGCGCGGACGCTCCCGGCCCCGCAGACCGGTCGCACCCCTCGCGCGGAGAGGCTCGCCACGACCGGCGTTGCGGCCTCGACCCCGCTGTCGGCCGCGGCCGTCCTCGTGGTCGCCGGCGCGGCCCTGCTCGTGGTGAGCGGCCGTCGTCGGGCGACGCGCT
>NZ_LWGL01000190.1 GCF_001722485.1 Cellulosimicrobium cellulans
CCCTCGGCGCAGCCTCGGGCTCGTCGGGCTCCGCGTCGCCGCGCACCGCCGCGGGCGGCGCGGACGCCGCCGTCGCGGCGGACGCCCTCTCGATCTCCCTGCGGACCTGGACCGCCGTCGCCGACGACGCGCGGTCCGACCACCCGACGACCTTCTTCGAGGTCCCGGTCTCTCCTGCCTGAGGCGGCCCACGCCGTGCCCGCGCGCACGGCACGTGGCCCGGCGCCGACGCGCCATCAGACCTCAGAGCAGGAAAGAGAGCACCATGCACATCTACGTTCGGCGTGCGCTGCGCACAGCGCTCGTCACGGGCGGCCTCGTGGTCGCCGGGGCCGGAGCGGCCCACGCAGCCGAGGGCGACCTCCTCGGCGATCTCGGACTCGACGTCTCGGTCGACGCTCAGCTGAGCGAGGTCACCGACGTCCTGCCCGACGTCTCGGTCGACGTGCCCGTGCACGTCCCGGTCACCGTGTCCGACGTCGCGGTCGGCGCCCTGGGCGACGCGACCGTCGAGCAGGCACCGGCCTCCGCGCCGGCGCCCGCCCCCGCCCCGGCGCAGCCCGCGCCGGCGGACCCCGCGGACATCGACGTCGACGTGCCGGTCACCGTGCCCGTCGACGTCTCCGGCGTGGCCGCGGGCGTCCTCGGCGACGCCACGGTCACCACCGCGCCCGCCCCGCAGCCGGCTCCCGCCCCGGAGGAGCAGGCACCGGCGGAGTCCGCCGACGTGGACGTCGACCTGCCGGTGAACGCGCCGGTCGACGTGTCCGACGTCGCGGTGGGACTCCTCGGTGACGCGACGGTCACCGGTGGCGAGGGCCAGGAGCAGGGTGCTGCGGCACCGTCGGCTCCGGTCGGCGAGGGCTCCACGGACGGGATCGACGTGGACGCGCCGATCACGGTCCCGGTCGACGTGTCCGACGTCGCGGTCGGCGTGATCGGCGACGCGGTCGTCGGTTCGAGTTCGGGCTCGGGCTCGGGCTCGGAGGACGGCTCCGGGGACGACGGCCTGCTCGACGGGCTGCTCGGCGACGGCGGGCTGGTCGACGACCTGCTCGGTGACGGCTCGCTCGGCGCGGACGGCCAGGGCGGCGACGGTCTCCTCGACGGTGTCGTGGGTGGTGACGAGGGCCTGCTCGACGGCGTGCTCGGCGACAGGGGCCTGCTCGACGGCCTGCCCGACCTCGACCTGAGCCTGCCGGTCACCGTCCCGGTCGACGTCTCGTGCATCGGCGTGGGCCTCCTGGGCGACGTCGCGGCCGGGTGCCCGACCGCCGTCGACCCGACCGACCCGACCGACCCCACGGACCCGACCGACCCCACGGACCCCACGGACCCCACGGACCCGACGGACCCGACGGACCCGACCGACCCCACGGACCCGGCGGACCCGACCGACCCGACGGACCCGACCGACCCCACCGACCCGACCCAGCCGGGTGACGGCACGGACCCGAGCGACCCGTGGGACGCGGGCCGGCCGGTGGTCCGGGTCTCGCAGCCGGTCGCCATGACGACGGCGACGGACGGCACGTGGACGGCGGCTCCGGGGGCGTCCGCGGTGACGTCCTCGGCGGCGACCGCGGGCCCGGCCGCGATGGCCATGACGGGCGCCGAGGGCGACCTCGGCCTCCTCGTGATGGCGGGCCTGCTCACGGCGCTCGGTCTGGCGATGCGTGGTCTGCGTCGCCGGTCGTGGGCCGCGGACCCCGACGCGTACACCCCCGTCTTCACGGACCGCAGCCGGGCCTGACCCCGGCTGCACCGGGGCCGGCGATCGCAGGGGCGTCGCCGGCCCCGGACACGGGACGGCGCCGCGCACCACGTGCGCGGCGCCGTCCGCCCCTGCATGCGCAGCGCTGCCGGCACGAGCCGGTCCGCGCTGCCGGGTCAGGCGATCGCGAACACCAGCGCGGCGATCGCGAAGCCCATGACGCCGATGGCGGTCTCCATGACCGTCCACGTACGCAGCGTCGTCTTGACGTCCATGTCGAAGAACCGGCCCACGAGCCAGAACCCGGAGTCGTTCACGTGGCTGAGCACCACCGAGCCGGCCGCCACCGCCACGACGATCGCGGCGAGCTCGACCGGGTTGAAGGACCCCGCCTCCACCGCGGGGGCGATGAGCCCGGCCGCGGTGGTGAGCGCGACGGTCGCCGATCCCTGCGCCACGCGCAGGATCGCCGCGATGAGGAAGCCTGCGACGATCACCGGCAGGCCGACGTCGCCGAGCACGTCGGCGAGCGCGTCGCCGATGCCCGTGGCGCGCAGCACGCCACCGAACATGCCGCCGGCGCCCGTGATGAGGATGACCGAGGCCACCGGGCCGAGGGCGGAGTCGAGCGTCTTCTCCAGGGCGGTCCCGCTCGTGCCGCGTCGGCGGCCCAGGACCCACGCCGCGACGAGGACCGTGATGAGGAGCGCGATGGGCGTGGCGCCCACGGCCCGCAGGGCCTGGACCGCCGGGTTGTCGCGGTCCACCACGCCGGCGGCACCGAGCGCGTCGAGGCCCGTGTTGGCGAAGATCAGCACCAGCGGCAGCAGGAGGATGAGCACGACCGTGCCGAACTTGGGCGGGTTCTGGAGCTGCTCCTCGTCGGCCTCGCCCAGGATCGAGGGGATGGGCAGGTCGATGCGGCGCCCCATGACGCGCCCGAACAGGTAGCTCGTGACGTACCAGGTGGGGATCGCGACGACGAGGCCGAGCAGGATGACGATCCCGATGTTGGCGCCGAGGAACTCGGTCGCCGCCACGGGGCCGGGGTGCGGGGGCACGTAGATGTGCATGACGGAGAAGGCGCCCGCCACCGGGAGGCCGTACAGCAGCAGGGACCCGCCGAGGCGCCGTCCCACCGAGAACACGATGGGCAGCATCACCACGAGCCCGGCGTCGAAGAAGATCGGGAACCCGAAGATGAGGGAGGCGAGGCCGAGGGCGAACGGCGCACGCTTCTCGCCGAACTTGTCGATGAGGTAGTCGGCCATGACCTTCGCGCCACCGCTCGTCTCGACGAGGCGTCCCAGCATCGCGCCGAGCGCGACGAGCAGCGCGACGGTGCCGAGCGTCGAGCCGAAGCTCGCCGTGAGCACGTCGACGATCGAGCCCGTGGGGATGCCCGCGACGAGCGCGGTGAGCAGGCTGACGAGGATCAGCGCGAGGAAGGCGTGGAGCTTGAGCTTGATGATGAGGAAGAGCAGCACGGCGATCGCGCCCGCGGCGATCGCGAGCAGCGGTCCGGCGGTCAGGGTCTGTGTCCAGTCCTCGGGGGGCATCGTGTCTCCGTCGACGGTGGTGGATGGGTGGGTCTGGTCGAGCTCAGCGGGCTCAGCGCTCTGAGCGGGCGCCCTGCGCCTCGGTGCGCGCGAGGATCTCGTCCGCGAGCTCCTGGGGGGAGGCGGCGACGTCGAGCGTCATGCCGTGCTCGTCGTCGGCGAGCGGCTCGAGCGTGGCGAGCTGCGAGGGCAGGAGGGACGACGGCATGAAGTGCCCGCTGCGGTGCTGGATGCGCTCCGCGAGGAGCTCCTGCGACCCGTTCAGGTGCACGAAGCACACCGTGCCGCGCGCGGTGCGCAGCAGGTCGCGGTAGCTGCGCTTGAGCGCCGAGCACGTCACGACCCCGGACCGGCCGGCCTCCGCCTCGGACGTCAGCCAGTCCCGGATCGACTCCAGCCACGGCCAGCGGTCCTCGTCCGTGAGGGCCGTGCCGGCGGTCATCTTGTCGATGTTCGACTGCGGGTGGAACTGGTCGGCCTCGGCGTACGTGACGCCGAGGCGCTCGGACACGAGCGTCGCGACCGTCGTCTTGCCGGAGCCGGCGACGCCCATGACGACGAGGTGCTCGACGGCGTCCGCCGGGTCCGGCGCGCTCACGGTGCTGTCCCTGCTGGCTTCGTTGTCCACGGAGGTCTCCCGTCGGTGCGGAGGTCACCGGCGCGAGGTCCGACGCCGGTGTCGTGGCGCGGTCGTCGCGCCGTGTCGAGGATGGCCTATTGATAGCACCATTGCAAGCTATTGGTCACACCATTCGAGGGCGTAGGCTCGCCGCCATGGCGACGACGGCCCTGCACACCACCGTGCTCGACACGCTCGGTCGCCGCATCACCAGCGGCGACGTCGCCGTCGGCACCCCACTGACGCTCGACGCCATCGGGGCGGAGTTCGGCGTCTCCCGCACCGTGGCCCGCGAGGTCATGCGACTCCTCGAAGGGCTCGGCCTCGTGCGCTCGCGACGGCGGGTCGGCCTCGTCGTGCTCGGCATCGACGAGTGGAACGTGCTCGACCCACGGGTCATCAGGTGGCGCCTCGAGGGACCGGGCCGCGACGACCAGCTGCGCACCCTCACCGAGCTGCGCCACGCCGTCGAGCCCCTCGCCGCCGCGGGTGCGGCCCGCCACGCGCCGGCGGAGGTGCGCGACGAGCTCGTCGCCGTCGCGGCCCGCATGCGCCGGCTCGGGGAGGCCGGGGACCTCGAGGAGTTCCTCGCGCTCGACGTGCGCATGCACGAGCTGCTGCTCCGGTCGAGCGGCAACGAGATGTTCGGGGCGCTCGCGGAGGTCGTCGCCGCGGTGCTCAGCGGCCGGACGCACCTCGGCCTCATGCCCGCGGCCCCCGTGCCGGAGGCGCTCGACCAGCACGAGGCCGTCGCGCACGCCGTCGCGGCCGGTGACGCGGAGGCCGCCGAGGCGGCGATGGCGGCGATCGTCGGCGAGGTGCGGGGCGCGCTCGCCGCCCGGCAGCGGCTCAGCGAGGATGGATCGCGACCTCCGCGGCCTTGACGACGAACCACACACGCTCGCTGGGGGCGAGGCGCAGCTCCGCGACGGCCCGGGGAGTGAGGTCCGCCGCGAGGCGTGGCGGGCCGCCACGGACGTCGCCGCGATCGGCCGCGTCCGTCGGCTCGGCCGTGCGCCGGGGCAGGAGGCGCCCCCACACCCGGAGCAGCGGTCCGTGCGGCTCGACGCCCGTGACCTGGACGGCGAACGCGTTCCGCGGGCTGCCCTCCGGCGTCGCGCGGTGCACCGCGACGGCGCGCGGCTCGAACACCGCGACGGCACCCGATCCGGGAGCGGCGTCCTCGTCGGTCGTCCCGGCGACGGTCACGCCCGTCCCGTCGACGGCGAGCGTCGCCGTGCGGGGCGCGCCCGACCCGCCGTCCGCTGCCGAGGCGTCGGGCCGAGGTGCGTCGTCGACCCGCGCCACGGTGCCCGCCAGGAGGTTCACGCCTGCGAGCCGGGCGGCGAACCGTGACCGGGGGCGCGTGAGGACGTCGGAGGCCGGGCCGTCCTCGACGACGCGACCGCCTTCGAGCACGACGACGCGGTCCGCGAGGACGAGCACGTCGAGCAGGTCGTGCGTGACGAGGAGCGTCGTTCGCGGCTGTGCGCGCTGGGCGTCGTGCAGGGCCGTGCGCACGTGCTGGGCGACGCCGACGTCGAGCGACGCGAGCGGCTCGTCGAGCAGCAGCACGCGCGGGTCCGTGGCGAGGGCGCGCGCGATCGAGACGCGCTGGGCCTGACCGCCGGAGAGCGCGGTCGCCGCGCGGCCCGCGAGGTCGTGCGCGCCGACGCGGCCGAGGG